>JAEZHY010000270.1 GCA_023416335.1 Pseudomonadota bacterium
CTCATTACCAGAGAGAACCTGAGGAGCGCGCCGAAGAGCGCGACTTTCGATCCCGTTGAAAGGAATGCCGTCACTGGAGCGGGGGCACCCTGGTAGACATCCGGAGTCCAGAGATGGAAAGGTACTATCGAGACTTTGAAAAAGATCCCGGCCGCGATAAGCCCCATACCAAGCAACTCCACCGCGGCATTCTCTCCCGAAACTGCCGCGCCCAGGCTCCGCGCTATATCGAGTGTCCCGCTTGCAGCAAAGACGAGGGACGTCCCGAATACCAGGAAACCGCTCGCAACCGAACCCATGACGAAGTATTTGAGGGCAGCCTCGTTTGATTTCGCATCCGTCCGAATCGAGGCTATCAGGATATAGAGCGAAATCGAGAGCGTCTCCAGGCCGAGGAAAAAGACAATCCAGTTTACCGCGCTCGCCGCAAGCGACATGCCCAGAGCGGCAAACAGAATCAGCGAGTAGTATTCATCGCCCGCCCCTTTCAGTCTTGCATTCAGGAAAGAAAGTATCAGTGTAATCAGGGCGATGATGCAGATTATAAAAACAAAGTATCGCGCGTATCCGTGACCATCCACCATTCCGTCGAAATTGAGCGCGGCAGGCGTATGGGAAATCGCGGCAATGCCGGCAGCGACAACGGCCGCAAGGGCGAGACCGTAGAAAAAGACGGACATCTTGCGGCTGAAAATTCCGGAGCAGAGGATGAAGAGACCCCCACCGGCCAGGATCAAATATGGAATGAGAATAGACCAATCCGACGGCATCATGAACTCCGACGTGCTCTGCCGATTTTCGTCATGGCAGAGCGGCGAATATGTTTCCGGTGCCGCTCACCAGGCCGTGCACCGGTCCCTGTATCAGATCCAGAAAGGGCGAAGGATAAAAACCTATAACAAGCGAAATCAAAGCAAGCGGCACGAGAATCGATGCCTCCCGTCCGGTAATGTCCCACAGGTCGTGCTGTGCCCGGGGTTCACCGAAGAGAGTGTCCTGAACCAGCCTCAACGCATAAACGAGTACGAAAACGATTCCGCAGAAACCGATAATGCCCACGACAGGGCTGGCCTTGAATGTACCGATCAGGACAAGAATCTCTCCAACGAAATTGTTCAGACCAGGCAGGCCGACGGTGGACATTGCAAACAGGAGGAAGAATGCGCTGAAGATCGGCATACGTTTCCATATTCCGCCCATTTCGGCAAGCTGTCGCGTCCGGGTCCTCTCATCGAGCATGCCGACCAGGATGAACAGCGCGCCCGTGGTGATTCCGTGGTTGATCATCTGCAGGACCGCCCCGGAAAGGGTCATCGCATTCCACACCGCAATCCCTATAACAATGATTCCCATGTGGGCGATACTCGAATAGGCCACCAGTCTCTTCATATCTTTCTGAGCCAGGGCAATCCATGATGCGTAAAAGAGCCCTATAAGCCCGATGGCGAACAGCACGGGAACCGAAGCGGCGGCGGCGCGCGGGAATAGCGGAAACGCAAATCTCAAGACCGCATAGGCCCCGGTTTTGAGCAGCAACCCGGCAAGTATCACGCTCCCGGCAGTGGGGGCTTCCGTATGCGCATCGGGTAGCCAGGTGTGCACGGGGAAGACCGGAATTTTAATCGCAAACGCCAGGAGAAATGCCGCATAGAGCAATCCTTCAGCAAGTGTCGAAAGCGGTGCTTTCGTAAGCATGAAAAGCGAGAAGGTGTACATTCCGGTCTGGGCGCCGTGCAGGAGATACAGGGCGAGTACAGCGACCAGCATGAGCAGGCTTCCCGTGATGCTGAACATGACGAACTTGACCGTCGCGCGTACCTTCTCCTCATGCCCCCATATTCCGATCAGGAAGAACATGGGGATGAGCTGAAATTCCCAAAAAAGGTAAAATAGGACGAGGTCCATAGCCAGAAAGACGCCCAGCACCCCCGTCTGCATGGTAAGCAGGAAGAAATGAAACAGGCCCACCTTTTCGGTAACCTGTTTCCAGGAAATCAGAATGGAAAAGATCCCCAGGAAAGCAGTAAGCGTAATCAGCAGCAGGCTGATTCCGTCCATTGCGAGCGTGTACCGGACCCCCAGACTCGGAATCCAGGCAAAATCCTCCATCAGGAGCCAGTCCCCAATTGCACCCGACTTCAGATCCATGAAGTAGAGCGAGAGCACCAGGAAGAAATCCGCAAGCGCAACGACGAGACTGAATGTCCGGCAGGCTTTCGGATTGCTTCGAAGTGCCGATGCAGCAAGCGCTCCTGCAAGCGGCAGGAAAACGATTATTGTAAGCAGGTATGAATCGTTCATCGAAGCTTTCTATCCCTTTCCTCGACAGGCAGGATCCGGCACGGATGAATTGACGGCTTCACTTTCAAAACCCCGCATAGAAGCTCACGGTCAGCCCCAGAGCCAAAACGGCGAATCCCAGGAAAAGCATGCCGAGATATGTGGAGAGTCTGCCGGTAGTCCAGAGCCGCAGTCCGGAAGAGATTCCCTCGAGCGTCTTCCCCGAACCGATGAGCGCCCCGTCGACTCCGCGTTCATCGACCTGTACCCACAATACTCCCGCAATGAACCGAAAGGGTCGGGCTATTACTGCCCGATAGAGTGCATCCAGGTAAAAGCCCGAAAGGAGGAAATTGCGCACACCAGACACGAGATCCTCAACACGCCGAGCAAACGGAAGCTGCACCGGCCCATAGAGTAGATAGGCCACCGCGAGAGCCGTGATTGCCAGGAAGGCATCGAGCGCCGCGATAATCCTCCCGGTCTCATGGGTCAAGCCCATGTGATCGAGCGCGCCGTGAACAGAGCTGAGATATCCCGACAGCCATTCCTTTCCGCCCCATTCCGGGGAGAAATTGATGTACCCTCCTACTAACGCCAGAACGGCAAGCGGCCACAGCGGACCGATCATAATGCGCGGCGTGGACCGGACATCGTGTACCGCCTCTCCCGCAGGTCTGGCGAACACCACAAAAAAGAGGCGAAACGCATATAGAGCGGTGAGGAAAGTAGCAACCAGTGCCCCTATCCAGAACACTCTGAAAATCGGATCGGCATTGCCGTAGACCGCTACGAGCACGCGGTCCTTGTTCAAAAAACCGCTGAAAGGCGGAATCGCTCCAAGCGAGAGCGCTCCGGCGAGAAAGAGCCAGAACATCTTCGGCATATATTTCCGGAGGCCGCCCATCATGAAGATATCCCCCTGCTCATGAAGTGCCTGGATGATACACCCGGCGCACAGGAAGAGCAGCGACTTGTAAAAGGCGTGGGAGAGGAGAAAAGACATGCTGCCGATGATATCGCCTGCACCGACGGCAAGGAACATATACCCGAGCTGGCTAATAGTCGAATAGGCGAGAATTCTCTTCATGTCCCTCTGCCCCAGGGCGGAGAGCGCGGCATAGAGCGCCGTCACCACACCGACGCCGGCAACCGTCGTCATGGCAACGGGAGAATGGGCAAGCACTGGAAAAAGCCGCATCAAGAGGTATACGCCCGCGGTAACCATCGTGGCGGCATGGATAAGGGCCGAAACGGGAGTCGGACCCGCCATCGCATCCGGAAGCCAAACTGTCAGCGGGAGCTGTGCGGATTTTCCGACAGCAGACCAGAGCAGCAGCAGGCCTATCGCCGTTGCCATCCCAACGGTGAGCGTGCCGGCCTGGGCATCGATAACGGATATCGCGGTATTATTGAAGTGTAGAAAGAGAAGCCCGATAGCAATCCCAAAACCCACGTCGCCGATTCGCGTCAGAATAAACGCCTTTCGTCCGGCCGTCGCCTTTTCAGAGTCGCTGTACCAGAATCCGATCAGCGCGTAAGAGCAGAAGCCCACCCCTTCCCATCCGACAAATAGAAATACGATATTGTCGGCAAGAGCGATCACAAGCATCGAAAAAACAAACAGATTCAGATAACAGAAGTACCGCGTGTAGTCCGTGTCCTCACGCATGTACCCGACGGAATAGATATGAATTAGCCCGGACACGAAGGTGACCATTAAGGTCATCAATGCCGAGAGCGGATCGAAGAGAACATCGGCTCCAATCTGAAAGTTATCGACCGCTATCCATCGGAAAAAAGTCACGGTAAATGTTTTTTCCCACCCAAGGACAAAAGCGGCGAGAGCGAATACGAAGGAACCGACGATGGCGGCGCAGGCCGCGATCTCAGCATACCGTCTCTCGACCTTTCTTCCGAAAACCGCCTGGAAGAAAGCCCCGGCAAGAGGGAAAAGGAGGACCAGAGCCAGGATGGATTTCACGTCTTATCCTCTCAACGTACTGTATGTATCGGCACTGACCGATCCCGTCCGCCTTTGCGAGAAAATGATCAGCGCAAGCCCGACGGAAACCTCGGCAGCCGCAAAAGCCATAATGAAAATCACGAATACCTGCCCGTCGAGCACGCCCCAGCGTAAAGATGCCGCAACAAGGGCAATGCCTGCCGCATTCAGCATGATCTCAACGCCGACCAGAATCATTACCAGGTTCCGGCGGGCAGCCGCGCATGCAGCTCCAAGAAAGAAGACCACTCCTGCCAGCAGAAGCACCTGGTTGAAAGGCACAATCATTTTTCCACCTCCAGTTGCGCCACGGTCTTCTCCTTGTATGTGCCCAGGTACAAAGCGCCGACCAGGGCAACAAAAAGCAGGATCGAAACAATCTCGACGGCCAGCCAGTATCTTTCGAAAAGGTATTTTCCAAATGCAACGGGAGACGCAGTCGCCGGAACCAGTTCAAAATCCATTGCCGGCGCTGCGAACAGGAGCATTCCAAATAGAACGATCGACACCCCGCCGAGCATGACGGGGAAGAGCCACTGTTTGTAGCCGGGCCTCGGCGGTGTCGCGCCTCCTACAAGGGTCATGACTATGAACAGGAACAACACCATGATCGCACCCGCGTAAATGATCACTTCCAGGGCCGCGAGAACGGGGGCGCCCAGCAGGTAAAACAGGATCGCGGTCGCGAAAAAGGACTGGATCAGGTACACGATCGCGTGCACAAGGTTCTTGCGCGTTATGGCCATTGCAGTAGAGCCGATTATCAGAACTGCCAGCGAGTAGAAGATTATCTGTAAAGCTATCATTGCATTTTCCAGTCGGTCCCTGTTCGTAAACCGGACGGCACATATCACGGCATATTGCTCTTCACATCCACAGGCGGCGTTTCGTTGATATGTTCGCCCTTATCCAGTTCGACAGCAACTCCCGCATGCCTGTAAAAGTTGTACTCACTGTCCTTGCCGCAGCTGTCGATCAGCAGGTCTTCCTTTTCGTATACGAAATCGAGGACATCGTATTTGCAGAATTCGAAATCGGGTGTCAGCTGAATTGCGAGAGTAGGACACGCCTCCTCACAGAGGCCTCAGTAAATACACCGCGCAAAGTTGATCCTGAACCACAGAGGATACCGACGCCCGTCTTCTCGTTCCGCGCCTTCCATGGAAATGCAGTCCGTGGGGCAAACGGCTTCGCAAAGATAGCAGGAGACGCATCTTTCCTCGCCCTCCGGATCCCGCGTCAAAACGATCCGAAAACGCGTCCGGGACGGGAAAGGCCTTTTGAATTCCGGATACTGCTGCGTAATAGGCTTCCGGAAGAGATGCTTGAGCGTGATGTAGTACGAATCGAACATCCCGACGACGCCGTCGATCACCTCGCGGGAAAGCGATTTTTTCTCTTCCATTTCAGGACCTCACAGCCAGGGCGACCGCCCCGGTTACTATGATATTGACAAGAGAAAGCGGCAGCAGGAACTTCCATCCGATCTGCATGAGCTGGTCGTAGCGCACTCTGGGCAGGGTCCCTCTCGTCCAGATGAAGAATATGGGAATGATAAACATCTTAATGAGAAACCAGATAAAAGGCGGCAGAACGGGACCACGCCAACCTCCCAGAAAGAAGACGGCAACCAGCGCCCCGAGCACGATCATGCTCAGGTACTCTCCGAGAAAATAAAGCGCGAACCGCATACCGCTGTATTCCGCATGAAACCCTGCGACCAGTTCATTTTCCGCTTCCGGAAGATCGAAAGGCAGTCGGTTGGATTCCGCCATACTGGCTGCCAGGAATATCAGAAAAGAGACCGGTTGAACGATTATGAACGGATAACGGGCCTGGGCATTCACGATATCCACAAGGCTGAACGATCCGGCGAGCATGATGACCGGGATCAGGGAGAGCCCAAGGGCAAGTTCATAGCTTATGAGCTGTGCAGCTCCGCGAATTGCACCCAGCAGGCTGTACTTCGAGTTGGAGGCCCATCCGCCGAGCGCAACGCCGTACACGCTGATCGAAGTTATCGCAAGCACGAACAGGGCCCCGATATTGAGGTCCGTGATTACCATCGGAATGCGCGTATCCCCGATCGTAAGGTCGGATGAAAACGGCACCACGGCGGCGATCACGAGTGGAACCATCGCAACCACTGCCGGAGCGAGCAGGAATATGATCCGGTCGGCACCCCTCGGAACGATATCTTCCTTCAAAAGCAGTTTCAGACCATCGGCAACCGGCTGAAGCAGGCCGAAAGGCCCCACGCGGTTCGGGCCGTAGCGTATCTGCAGCCTGCCCAGAAGCTTGCGCTCGACAAGCACCATGTTCGCGGCAAATCCCAGCAGAAAAACCAAAACGACCGCGAGTTTTATCAACAAAACAATGAATCCGAGTATCCACCACATAAGTTCAAATCCGTCTTTCGAAACGATGCCGGTATTTCCCGTTGCAGACCTATTTCGAATCAGGGGCGCGGGTGATCTTTTCCGGAGAAACCCGAACCGGGAAAGACTTTATTTTTTGCCAGTCAAGCCATCGATGTCGCGGGAGGACGAGAACTCCTTCCGCCATACGTTCCGAAACCAAAAGCTTTACCTCAACCGATCCGTTTTCCAGCTCAAGGAAGACCATGTTCCCGTCCGAAAGGCCGGCCTTCGCCGCATCCTTCGGGTGCATGGAAAGGACCGGCTCCGGTATGCTGTCCCGAATGCTGTCCGAATAAGCCGAAAATTCACTCGTGCCGAACATCCAGTCCGTCATGATCAGTTCCAGGCCCTGGACTTTACCCGGCTTCTTCCCTGTCACCTGAGCAGATGAGAAATCCAGTTCCGACTGCGCAGGGATTACCCGTTCACCGTCAATCGGATATCTGCCGCCAAATCGCTCCAGAGCCGGATGTTCCAATCCCATGAAATCTCCGGGGGAGTTGGAACCCGGCTTTACCTCTTCAGATTTTGCTGCAAACTCGCGCAGGATCTTCCAGGCCGGTATGTGATCGCCCCCGGGAATAAAGTCTCTGAAAACATGGGGGGGATGCCCACCCCATATGGGTTTGCCGCCGTTGTGGACCTTTTGGGCGAACTGAACCCTGCCTTCCTGATTGATGAAGGTCGAAGGGGTTTCGAAGACGGTCGAGGAAGGACAGAATATGGAAGCGCGCTCAACCAGTTCAGCCGGGAGATAATCGATTACAACGAGCAATTCGAGCGCGGAGAGGACCTGTTCCAGTCTTTTGCGGTCGTGGAAGCAACGAAGCAAATCGTTTTCAACGACAACGAGTGCCCGCACCGCACCGGCGTCTATCGCGTCCAGAATGTTCGTGAACGCCTGCCCTTCAGTACCGGAGAGGAGACCTGAACTGAAGGAGTTAGCCCCCGGAAGGATGTAAAAGATGCCGCACTCCCTTTTAGTCTGTCCAAGCAACAAAGCACAGTCGGCTGCAAAATCGGGTGTTGACGCCCGCACAATTCCTGTGCCGCAGACTATGACCGGTTTCTTGCTCACTTTCAGTTGGTCCGAAAGAGATTTGATCCTCCCCTGGAGGCCACGTGTTTCAAGTTTCGCGGGCAGATCCTGCCAGAACTTCTTCGCCTTCTGCTGCAGCTTGTTGGAATCTTTTTCCGGGATACTGTTTCTGATCAGCATTCCGAGAAGCGGTTCGATCTGATCTGGAGCGGCCTGTATGTGCTCGAATTCGAAAGGCATGCACACGGGCCTCGGATCGATAACGACCACCCGCGCATTCTTCCTTGCTGCCTGCCGCAACGCTATTGCGGACATCCCTGCCTCATTGAGCGGGTCCGCTCCGACGACCATGATGAAGTCGGCGGATTCAATTTCGGACATGGATACGGCCAGCCGTCCGTCCAGCCTGCGCACCGCATTGCGAACCTTGCGACCAGACGCGCGATTGAGGAAGAAAACGGGATCCCGCCATTTGTTCGATCGGCAGATCCTCTTGAGCATGGTCTGCGTCTCCAGGCTGTTCCGGTCCGAACCGACGGCGGCAATCGCCTGAGGCCCGTACTTTGCAGCCAATTCGGCCAGAAGCTCTCCCGCCCTGCTCACGGCGGCCTGCATCGGAACTTCCTTGCCGTCGACACGGGCACTCCAGGGACGCTGGTCGTGTGTTGCCCCCCCGTTAGTATATGAAAAGCCGAACCTGCATGCGTCGCATATGAAGTAGCCGTTAACCGCCGGATTGTGGCGGCCCTCGACGCGCATGATCGCCCGGTAAAAGGCGTTGCCGACCGTATTGCAGCCGAGAGAGCATTGAATGCAAAGCGATGGAGCACGTTCAAGCTGCCATCTGCGCACCTTGAACCGTGCTGTTTTGTCTGTGTAGACGCCGGTAGGGCAGACATCGACCAGGTTGCCGGAAAAAGGGCTTTCGAGATCCCCGTCCGCAAACCTGCCGAAGTATACGCGATCGCCGATCTGCATCGGCCCGAGGTCGCGATATCCCGTATATTCCTGATAAAAGCGCGAGCACCTGTAACAATGGATGCAGCGGTTCATTTCGTGCTGGATATAAGGTCCGAGGTACTGGTCCCGGTAGGTGCGCTTTTTCCCGAGATAGCGCCGCCTGCCGTGCCCGCCGGATACGGTCTCGTCCTGAAGCAGGCATTGCCCACCCTCATCGCAGACCGGGCAATCGTGCGGGTGGTTCATCATGAGCCATTCGATCACCCATTTTCGGAACTGCACCGCTTCTTCGTCCGTCGTCGACACGACCATACCGTCCTTTGCGTCTATCATGCAGCTCATCTGCACGCCTTTGAACGGCCCCTGGAGGAACTTCACGGCGCACATCCGACATGCTCCCACGGCCCCCAATGCCTTGTGGTAGCAAAAGCGCGGTATCATGATGCCAAGCATTTCGGCCGCATCGATTACCTTGGTTCCCTCGGGAACTTCTATTTCACGATCATCAATGACCAGCCTTGGCATGAAACGGGCATCCTTTTTGGACGATATGTTCTCTGACCTCGTCTTCGAAAAATTGCAGAAGACTGGTAACGGGTTCGGCAGCACCCGGAGCCAGTGCGCAGTAAGAATTCCAGACTTCGCGGCAAAGGTCCTTGAGTATGGGAATGTATTCCTCTTTCCCTTCGCCGAACTCTATTCTTCTGAGCAGATCGCGCATGTACGGCAGCCCTTCCCGGCACGGAGTACACCAGCCGCAAGATTCGCGCGCGAAAAACTCCATGAGATTAAGCGTAACCCCGACAAGGCAGGTCTTCTGGTCGAAAACCATGATCGCACCCGTACCGAGGCGGTTTCCGACCTTCTTCAGATCCTCGAAGTCCATCGGCACATCCAGGTGCTCTTTTGTGAGAAACCGCGTGGACGCGCCGCCGGGAAGGCATGCTTTGAATTCGGAACCGGGGGGCAACCCGCCGCAGTGCTCATCGATAATTTCACTCAGGCGCGTCCCCAGGCGAAGTTCGACCGCACCCGGTGAATTGATTTTACCGCTGACGCAATAGATTTTCGTCCCCGCCCCGTGCGGTACGGCGGCAAGGCTCTTGAACCACTCCGGCCCGTTTCGCAGGATGTGCGGAATGTTGGCAAGCGTCTCCACGTTATTCACAACGGTCGGTCTTTCCCAGAGCCCTTTTTCGGTAGGATATGGGGGCGGCTTCACGGGATTGGGCCGCTTCCCCATGATTGCGTTCAGAAGAGCCGAAGCTTCTCCGCAGATATATCTGCCCCCGCTTCGATGAACGACGATATCGAAGGAGTAATCCGTTCCGAGGATATTCTTCCCGATGTACCCGGCTTCCCTGGCAAGGGCCAGCTCGCGTTCCAGGATGTGGGCGCTGCTCTCATAGGAAGGGCGCACGAAGAAGAAGGCCAGGGATCCCGAGAATGCGTACGCGCAAAGAGCCATACCTTCGATAATGGTATGGGGATTAACGTGGATCATCAGCCGGTCCTTGAATGTCCCCGGCTCCATTTCATCGGCATTGGCGGCAAGATACCTGGGGAATGCGGCCGCATCCGGCACCGCTTCCCACTTCTTTCCGGCAGGAAATCCCGCACCGCCGCGTCCGCGAAGGCCGGATTCCGCAACGATCCTCGTCACCTCTTTCGGGGAAACCTTTCCCCCGATGAATTTCTCCAACGACTGATAGCCGCCGTTTTCGCGGTACTCGTCAATAGTGACTACACTGTCCGGCTTCCGGCCCTTGAAAAGCACTTGCGGATGATCTGCCATGAGTTATTCCGGTTGATGAAATTCCGCTTCGTTAATCAGTTTGTCCAGGATCCTGTCGATTTTCTCGGACGTCAGTCTCCCGTAGACGCGCTTGTTTATCATCATTGCGGGCGAACGGTCGCAATAGCCGATGCAGCACACGGGCAAAAGACTGAAAAGACCGTCCGGACTGGTCCCTCCCAGGGGTACGTTCACCTTGGCACTGACGTAGTCGATTACACGCTGGTGGCCGTCCATCCAACACATTGCGCTGTCGCAGACGTGAATCACATATTTCCCTACCGGACTCCTGTAGATGAAGTCGTAAAAGGTGGCCAGTTCCTCGAGTTCCAGGGTGCTCATGCCGAGCAGGCCAGCCGCTTCCGTCATCAACTCGTCGGACATCCAGCCGAATGTGTCCTGGATGGTGAGCATCACATCCACGGCTTTTTCGCGTGGCGTTACGCCCTCGGCGATCATGGTCTCAAGTTTTCGTTTCAAATCTTCCGGCAGCATCAGCATTCCAATTCGAGAATCAGCGGTCGCAATCCGGCATGATAAAATCCATCGAGCCCAAAATTGCCTGCAAATCCGCTACAGGCCTCCCGATGGCTTTGCGCGGGATCAGTTGCAGGTTGGCGAAATCCGGGCCTCGGACCCGCATCCGGTAAGGCATGTTCAAGCCGTCGCTTACAACATAGTAGCCCTGCTCACCGCGAGCCGTTTCCCCCGGAACATATGCCTCTCCTGCCGGCATCTTCGGTCCGCGGGTTACATTGATGAAATGATGAATTAGACTTTCAATATCCCTGAGGGTGTCTTTCTTGTCCGGTATTGCGTAGCGGTAATCGTCCGTGATGTATCTGCCCGGCGGCATGTTGGCCGCGGCCTGCTCGATGATTCGAAGGCTCTGGCGCAGTTCCTCCATCCGTACCAGGTATCGGGCATAACAGTCTCCCGCGGTCTGTACGGGGATTTCAAAATCGAAGGCGTCGTATGCCGCATAAGGCATTTTCTTGCGCAGGTCCCATTCGACACCGCTTGCCCGCAGGTTCGGACCCGTGATTCCCCATTCCATCGCTTCCTGCTTCGGCAGGATTCCGACACCGACAGTCCGGGCTTTCACGATCGGGTTTTTGTTGACCAGCTTTTCATATTCCTTGATCCGGGCCGGGAAGATTTTGGTGAACGCATCGACGGCCTCTTTCCAGCCGTCGGGCAGGTCCATTGCAACCCCGCCTATCCGGAACCAGGACGGATGGAGCCGGCCTCCCGTGATAAGCTCGACGATGTCCATGACCTGCTCGCGTTCGCGAAACCCGTAGAAATTCAGGCTCATCATGCCGATATCGTGCAGAAACGTGCCGACCCATATGAGATGGCTGTTGATTCTGAAAAATTCCGCGAGCATCACGCGGATATATTTTGCTCTGTCGGGGACTTTCAAACCGGCAAGGGTCTCGACCGAATTGAGATAAGCCAGGTTGTTATTGACCCCGTTCATGTAATCGACACGGTCCGTATACGGAATGAACTGGTGCCAGGACTGGCGCTCCCCTATTTTTTCGACGCATCGGTGGTGGTAGCCGATGTCTTCGGCCAGATCGACTATTTCTTCTCCCCGCAACGCTAAAATGAAACGGATCACGCCGTGTGTCCCGAGGTGCTGCGGTCCATAGTTCAGAAGCATCGTGTCTTCACGGTCCGCTCCCTTCACAAATAGACTCGCGTCCGCGGGTTGCAGTCTGACTGCGTCCTCATAAGTGTAGGGAGGCATTTCCGTCGCCCTGCAGGGATGGCTTTTTCTGAGCGGATACCCTTCCCATTCCGGCCACATCAGTATGCGCCTCAGGTTCGGGTGGCCCTCGAAGCGGATGCCGAACATGTCGTAAGCTTCACGTTCATACCAGTTGGCGGACGGCCAGATGTCCGTAATGGTTCGTGTGACCGGATCGCTTCCGTGCAGGCCTACTTTCAGCCGAATGCGTCCCGGTTTTTCGAAAGAGAGCAAGTGGTAGACCATCGTGTAATCGGCGGCCGGTCGCGACTCGGTCCCGGGCAATTTCCCTCCGGAAACGTCCTGAGCGCCTTCTCTTACCGATCCTTCAACGAGCTGCGGATTGCGATCGCGACGGCAAGACTCATCTATCGCAGTCAGATCGTCGAGCCGTACATATTTAGGCGTCGATTCATTCTTGAGGTACCACAGGACATCTTTGATCCTGCCTTCCGTCACTTCGAAAGCCGGCATGTCCGTCGTGTTCGGAACCTGCCGAACCGATTCTCCAAATCTTTCGGCGAGGGCTTCCGCGATGGATTTTTCGTGGTCCTTGAGCGTTATCCTCGGGGCAGGCGGGGTCCACATTACGTCGGAACGGCTCCCCCAGAATCGCGGCGGCGTTACGGATGTTCCCCTCTCCGGAACTCCCTCATACCCGGGACCGCGCGTGTCCCGCGTCTTCGTGACATTGTCGACCAGGATGGAACGGGAAGTTCCCTGAATCCCCCCGGGACGGTGGATAATCGGCCGGGCGGGAAATTCGGAGGATGCAATTTTCTGCTGCAACAACAGGAGGGCCTGCTCCAGCGCTTCGGGCCGGGGCGGGCACCCTGGAACGTAGACGTCCACGGGCAGAACCTGATCGCACCCCTGGACGACGCTGTATCCATCATACATTCCCCCGGAGTTGGCGCACGACCCCATGGATATCACCCATCTGGGTTCGGCCATCTGTTCATACAGTCGAAGCACAACGGGAGCCATTTTCTTGAAAAGAGTTCCGGAAACGATCAACAGGTCGGCCTGCCTGGGGGAACCGCGCATGACCTCAGCGCCGAACCGGGCAAGATCGTATCGCGAAGTAAATACCGCGGCCTCTTCGATAAAACAGCACGACAGCCCGAAAAACATCGGCCAGAGGCTGTTCCTGTGAGCCCAGTTGAATACCTGGTCCAGGGCACTCAGAATGGGGCCTTCAGAGTTGATCCTCATTTCCCGGCTTGGGGTCCCCAATCAAGCCCTCCTTTTTTCCAGATATAGACAAGACTGATAAAGAGCACTATTACAAAAAAGGAAATCTGGAGCCAGCCGACCCACCCAAGCTGGTAGAAGGCCACTGCCCACGAAATCACATAAAGTGCTTCGACGTCGAAAATGAGAAAGAATGTCGCAACGAGGTAAAAAGGGACGGCGTAGAGGATACGAGCCGACCCGGTAGGGATGACCCCGCTTTCATACGGCATTTCTTTGGCCGGGGTCTCTTTCCGCACACCAAGCCAACTGGTGAGGAAAAGGATGGCTGCAATCATCAGGACCACAACCGCCGTATAAACGGTGAGGCTCAATATGCCCGGTTTCCAGGGCGAGAGCAGGTATGCCGCATTCTGAGGCAGAGGTTCCATTGGACTCCCGAAAAAAAGTTAACCGTAAACCGCTCGGACTTTCGACCGAAACTCGATCTACAACTCACACTCACCAGAAAGATTTTGTCGGGAATGCGGATTTTAACCTTCCTGCCGGCTCAACACAGGCACTGCTTCCATGCAAATTCGCGCCCCGCACTGATCTGCCCAATCTCTAATTACTGGGAATTCTTCCTAATTCCACTCACCTGTGTTAATTTGACAGGTGAAAACTAAGAACGTGGTTCCAAAAGTCAAGAAAAGCAGCGCGGATGCGGCTTTAAGCCCACGCCCGAATATCAGCATTGGAGGAGCAATGAAAGCAACGGAAGCATACGACCGGCTTCTACATCACTCGAAGGAAACCGCCCTCTACGACTCGATGAGAAGTCTCCTCGGCTGGGACCAGCGCACCTATTTGCCGCGCGGAGGCAACATACACAGAACGGAGCAGATCGCCGCAATAACCGGACTCATCAACACCCGGGAAACTGACCCCGAAAGAGGCGAGATGCTCGAGATCGTCGAAAATTCCGAGTTGGTTGTCGATCCCCTTTCGGACGAAGCCGTCAACACGCGGGAATGGCGGAGAGTCTATGACCGCGCATGCAAAATTCCGCGGGCGCTCGTTATCGAACTTGCCAGGGCAACATCCGAAGGGGAAACGGCATGGGAAACCTGCAGGGAACGGAATGACTGGAAAGGCTTTCTTCCTTATCTCAAGCGCATCGTGAGCCTTAAACGCCGGGAGGCGACCACTCTCGCGATGGGCGACGAGGCTTATGACGGGCTTGTTAACGATTTCGAACCGGGTGAGCGATCGGCGGACATCCAGTTCCTCTTTGACCGACTCGCCCGGGGACTCAGGGAACTTCTCCATAAAATTCAAAACAGCGGGAACCGCCCCAGGTCCGGCATTCTGCAGGGAAGCTCACCGATCCATGCGCAAAAGGGCTTCATCGGCCCGCTCATCGAACGACTCGGCTTCGATCCCGGCACGGGCAGAATCGACAGGTCCGCCCACCCGTTTACGACAGGAATCGGACCGGGAGACGTAAGGATTACAACCCGATTCGATACGAACTCTTTTGTAGGCGCACTCCTGAGTGCCGTTCACGAAACCGGACATGCCCTCTACGAACACGGCCTTCCGGGAGAGCACTGGGGAACTCCGCGCGGTACACCAATCTCGATGGCTATCCACGAATCCCAGTCACTCATGTGGGAGAATATGGTCGCAAGGTCTGCCGGGTTCTGGAACTACTTCTATCCATCTGCCGTAAAACATTTTCCATGGCTCTCCGAGATCGAACGGGACCAGTTCGTTCTCGCGCTGAACGAGGCCTTTCCCAGCCTCATCCGGACCGAAGCCGACGAAGTCACATACAACCTGCATATCATTTTGCGCTTTGAACTGGAACGTGCTCTCATCCGGGGCGATCTGGAAGTGGAAGATCTTCCGAAGGAATGGGAAAACAAGATGGAGGAGTACCTTGGGATAAAGCCGCCCGACTACTCCAGCGGAGTCATGCAGGACATCCACTGGTCCGGAGGAGCCATCGGATACTTCCCAAGCTACGCCCTTGGCACCATGTATGCCGCCCAATTCTATGCCAAGGCCGAAAAAGACCTCGGCGATCTCGAAGAGATTTTCGAGACGGGCGACTTCTCGACATTCCTGGCATGGTTCCGGGAAAGAATCCATTCCCAGGGCAGCCGGTACTTTCCGCACGATCTGGTGAAACAGGTCACAGGAGAGGATTTAGACCCGGATTACCTTTTGTCCTATCTGAACAGGAAGCATGGCAGGCTCTACGGTTTTGCATAGTGGATGATGTTCGCCGGATCTTCGGCCGATTAGACACAGAGGGGTGGCCCGTTACCGTCGGAATGACATCAGGCCTGCCGGGACCGGGTTCCAAGCTGGAACTCATTGCCGTCAGCTTAAAGAGTCGGGTCTTTCTGCTGGGCTGAGAGCACTACATAGCCAATAGTTTAAGATCGGAGGAGCGCTCCCCGGATTGGACAAGCCGATGCTCCGATTTCCCCGAAGGATGGGATGGCATGATACTACCATGCGGCCGGTATTTTGAATTTGGCTTTTTCGCTTTCCGTCCTCGTTCCCTCTTCTGAAGACATTGACACCCTCCCCGGAATTTTTTCAACCCTTACCACCCCTGATAAACCATGATAAAGCATGATTAACCCTGACCGGGAGAGATTTGTAACCCTGATAAACCTTGAAACAAGCCTAACAGAGGTCTGACACGGGTTGAAATGAGCTGACAAAGCCTGACGCGGTGGGGCGGAGAGACGGTAGCGGGTAATTGACGAAAACCGCCGGCCCGTTTCGGTTGCATCGGAGTCTCGGATAGCTCCCGCCGCCCCCGGCCCGGTGAAAGAGCAAGTCTTATTCGGTTTTCAAAGATCTATCCGCATCCCGGGGGTTTTTCATTTTCCCCCTGCAATTAGAGACGGAATCGCAGCACATCATAAAGAATGAGTGGTTCAGGTACGGATAATCGAGTTAAGAAATTGAAAAAAAATTCCTGTATTGCAGGGACGTGCATCCGCAGATGCAGAGGACGCAGGTTCCTGGCAGGTCGATAATGTCGAAACATCCGGAGTCGTGTAGGCGTCTCTTAGGGGCCCAGGGCGCCACACCCCTATTGAGAGGCGGGGGCTGGAGTCTTTTGTGGATGCGTCTCCACTCTTGTGGTGGAATGTAAAAAACAAGTAGACGGTGAGTCGCGTAGGGTGGGCACCCCCTTTTTGGGGTGCCCACCGGCCAGCCATCCCGACGAGACTTGATCCGAGGGGACGGACGGTGGGCACGATGGTGCTGTGCCCACCCTACGCCACTGGATCCCGGTTAACTGCCGGGATTAGGGGGCCGCTTCTGGAAAGCGAATCGATGATCGCGCACAGGTCCAGAAACCATTGATGTTTCGGACGCGAGTGGTCAAGGTCCATCTGTTCCATTACCTCGGCAAGAGAACATGACGTGATCGCCCCGTGAGTTATCCCGAATGCGAGCACCTCGCTCGATTTGCTTTCCACGGATTTGAGGAGTGCTCCCGCTGCTTCCGCGCCCATTCTGCAGGCCAGAATTCTGTCGAATGCCGAAGGTATTCCACCTCTCTGAACATGGCCAAGCACCGCGGTGCGCACCTCGAACTCGTTTCGGCTCTCCTCTTCGAGCAGCCTGCGGAGGAAATCCGTCGTGTAGTGGTTCGATGCCTGTTCGTTGCGCATGTAGATAACCATGCGCTTCCCTGACTCGAAGCTCTCCCGCAAAATGTTCACATCCTCATTGAGTTCGGCGAGGGTGATCCCTTTTTCCGGCAGGAAGGCCTTTTCGGCACCCGTTGCAAGCGCACCCATGAGAGCGAGAAAGCCGCACTCCTTCCCCATGACCTCGACTATGAACGCCCGCCGTGTTGCGCCCGCCGTATGGCGGATCTTGTCCACAGATTCGACTATGTTGTTCAGGGCCGTATCCTGGCCGATGCACAGTTCGCTGCAGGCGATATTGTTGTCGATCGTTGCCGGAACCAGCATTATGGGAATATTGAATTCCTCGAAGCTGTTCCGCATCGAGACGAATTGCGCAATTCTCTGATATGTTCCCCAACCGCCTATGGCGATCACGCCCTTTATATTATATTTCCTTATATTCTCCGCGATCCTGGCAAAGTCGCCTTCCAATAAATCGAACCTGGCGGTCCCTATATCCGAACTCGGATGCCCCACCCAACCCACAAGTTCGTGCCAGTCAAGCTGCTGGAAATCGCCATGAATGAGTCCGTAGAATTCATCACGCGACCCGTATACCTCGACACCGTTATTGAGAATGTATCTTGCCGCAATGCTCACTGCCGCGTTCATGGCGGGGGCATCCGCTCCGCCGGTCAGAATGACGACCCTGTCGCCATCATCGCGCTCTTTTGCCGGAGAGATTCTCGTCAGGGTCTTAACGAGATCGAACATTCTCTGGAAGCCCTCGCCCCTGAGTTCCACGGCTTTGGCAAAGTTTCCGCTGTCGATCTCTTTCTTCACGGCCGTGCTCTTCTCGACGACTTCGAGCAAAGGAGTTGCCACAACTTTGTTTCTGATTATTCCCACCATGTGCCTGTGAACCGTCCCTGGTTCATCGATCAGCAAATCCACTGCGGCAACGCCAAGCCGGGTGGACAGGATCCGGTCATATGCCGTCGGAGGACCTCCGCGCTGAACGTGTCCGAGCACGGTCAGGCGGACCTCTATCCCAAGTCTTTCAGCCAGAATCTTCCTTATGTCGTTCGATTCGATCGTCAGGCCGTCCGGGTGTCTCGCACCCTCGGCAACCACGACCATCTGGTGGGGCATTCCGATTTTTCTCGCCTTATCGATCGTCTCCACCATCTTCTGATGCCAGCGAAGTTCCAGTTCCTCTTCCGGGATGAGCACCCAGGTCGCTCCGCCTGCCAGAGTCGCCGCGAGGGCAAGGTATCCGCAATTTCGGCCCATTGTCTCCACGATGAACGTTCTCTGATGCGATGCCGCAGTAGAGCTGAGGTCGTCGATAGCCCTCACGATGTGATTAAGAGCCGAATCCGCTCCAATCGACATGTCCGTTCCGCTGAGGTCGTTATCGATGGAACCGGGCAGCCCTATCACCTGGAGAACGGGAATATCGGTCGGGCCCTTTCCGCCACGCTCTTTGAAAATCTGCTCCACATGCTCAGGCCATTCGGTTGAGAGTATGTGAGCGCCCATGAGCGAACCGTCGCCGCCAATCACGACCAATGCACCTATTCCGCGGTCGAGGACGTTTGCAGCCGCACGGCGCCGGCCTTCCACGCTTCTGAACTGCTCCGAGCGCGCAGTTCCCAGAAAAGTTCCTCCCCTTTGGAGTATGCCGCCCACATCCTTCCAACCGAGGGGCACCAATTTGTCACCGCCTTTGACCAATCCTTCATAGCCGTTCAGTATGCCGTATACCTCGATCCCCCGGTCCAAAGCCCTTCTGACAACTGCCCGTATGGCAGCATTCATCCCGGGTGAATCTCCTCCACTGGTCATGACCGCCAGCGTCTTTATCATGACTGTCTTCTCCATATTCGCGATTTACTGCCGGTGCACTGTTTTCGGCATAATTGACACCTGATTTCCCATTTACCGACCGAGTCGGCCTGCTGGTCCGCTAAGTCAAATCAAGTTATTACAAGATTCGGATTTTTGTGCAATTCTTAAAATCAGGCATCAACTGTTCGAAGACTTGCTCGAAAAGCCTTTCCTAACTACCTTCTTTCCTGTTAAAAGAAAGTACTTGGCCATTTAGGTGAAAGCGCGGTTTCCAGCCTGCTTCTCACGATGTTGTTCTCTGAATTCCGATTGCCGGCTTTCCCTAGCACCGATATCGAACAGGGCATATTCAAACCGGAAAAAAATCCAGAGGTGACCATGATAGTACCAGTCATTTTGTCCGGGGGGGTGGGCTCGAGGTTGTGGCCTCTTTCCAGAGAACACTTACCAAAGCAGTTGATGCCCATGATGGGAGGAAAGCACTCTTTATTTCAGAAAACCCTGCTCAGACTTTCCTATATTCCTCACGCCTCCCCGCCGATCGTCGTCTGCAACGAGAACCACCGGTTCATGGCCGCAGCCCAGGTCCAGGAACTTGAAATGACATATTCCGAGATAATTCTCGAACCGGTCGGTCGGAATACCTGCCCTGCCATCACCGTTGCCGCCCTCGCCGCACACAAGGATGGAAATGACCCCATCCTCCTCGTGGTGCCCGCGGATCATCTCATCCAGGATCGCTCGCTTTTCACTTCCGCTGTCGAGGCGGGTGCCGAGCTGGCCGCAAGCGGCAGTATCATCACGTTTGGAATCGTTCCCAGCCGCCCGGAAACCGGCTACGGCTATATAAGAAAAGGCGAATGCATTCCCTGCGGCGGTTCGGAGAACGGCGCCTTCCAGGTTTGCGAATTTGCCGAAAAACCGGAATACGAAAAGGCCTGCTCCTATGTCGATTCCAAGGAGTACCTCTGGAACAGCGGCATGTTCATGTTCCGAACTTCCACTTACCTGAACGAACTCGAGCGTACTTCTCCCGAAATCCTGAAGAGCTGCCGCATTTCTTACGAAAATGCACGTCGGGACCTCGACTTCATTCGCCTCGATGAGAAGACCTTTACGTCGTGCCCCAATATCTCGATCGACTATGCGGTTATGGAAAAGACCCCGCACGCCGTTGTGGTTCCACTCGATGCCGGATGGAATGATGTCGGCAGCTGGAACTCATTGCACGATGCGTGTGCAAAGGACGCAAACCGGAATGTAGTCACCGGAGACGTCGTGCTGGAAGATGTCCACAACTGTTATATACACTCAGCAGGCAGACTGGTTGCCGCTCTCGGGATCGAAAACCAGATCATTGTCGAGACAAAGGACGCTATCCTGGTCTCAACTATCGATCGCTCTCAGGATGTCAAGCTCATCGTAAGCAAACTCAAAGCGGACATGAGGGAAGAAGCGCTTTCCCACTCCCGCAACTACCGCCCCTGGGGCTCATACGAGAGCATTGACACCGGCGACCGCTTCAAGGTCAAACGAATCACGGTCAATCCGGGTGCTTCCCTATCCCTCCAAATGCACTATCACAGGGCCGAGCACTGGATCGTCGTCAGAGGCACAGCCCGTATAATCAAAGGCGAAGAGACCTTCCTGCTGAACGAGGATCAGAGCACTTACATCCCCTGGGGGACTCAGCATCGGCTGGAAAATCCGGGAAAGATTCCTCTGGAGCTGATCGAAGTTCAATCGGGCAGCTATCTGGGCGAGGACGACATAGTTCGGTATGACGACAACTATGGGCGGTGCTGAAAAATCCCTGACTCATGCCCGGAGATTGCTGAGTTTCCATCCCACCGGAAGAGTTTTTTCAGAGCAATGTAGACTTTCCGGACTTGTCCTGCATCAATACTACCGAACCCATTACGTCACGGGCGGGTTACCGTGTATGGGGACGCGAACGAACAGATAATCGTTGTTGAAAAGCGGCGGCAATGCTGCTAATCATAAGGAAATTCCCCTGATCATAAATAACCAATTTTTATTAATTTTCACAAGGAGTAAGTGAATGAAACCATTGGCATGGTCGCGGAAGACTCTTACCGTCGTTTGTGCCCTGACTCTCCTCGCTGGCTGTGCAACCGGACCTCCGGGTCCCTACTACAGCGTCCAGGAACAGCCTGCTCCGGCAGGGCCCGCGGGGGGCGGCATTTTGACAGTCGGTCCGCAGGATCATTATTACGTGCTGCACGTGGACGACCGGTCGCCTTTCGGCCTGCATCAACTGCCTCAATCGTTCAATCTCATGTACGAAAAGGGCTATGACCAGGTCAGAAGAGAACGGGAGGCAGACTTCTCTTTGGATATCTCCTTTTTCGCCATGTCCCGGGATAATCCCGATGCCAGAGCGGGACACGTTGTCGGTGGCGCGCTGCTTGGCGCAGCAACGGGCGCCATCATCGGCGGAGCGCTTGGATCACCCGGTAGAGGCGCGGCTATAGGGGCAGGCAGCGGTGCCGCTCTCGGCCTGGTCGCACCGGCTGATGCAGCGATGGTGAGAATTGACATCCGCACGCAGAGCTTCAGGGACGGAACCGCTTCGTACAAGAGCGCTCTGGTAGATCTGGCAAATGTTCCGCCCTATGATGTACAGCGTGTAATCGATATTCAGGTCTCCAGAATGCTGCAGACACTTCCCGGCAGCAGATAGAAAAGAATCATCGGTACCACCAAAAAGAGGATTCAGGCCGTTTCAACCAGCCTGAATCCTCTTTTTGTTTCGGCCCCCCAGCCTGAAACCTCGCAAATGCGCCACCTGGATATGTAATTACCGTCACAGCATTCAACAGCTAACGCAAAGACAATACATTCTTCGATTGTTATGGAACTTGCAGCAGAGCGGTCAGCACTCTCTTACGGAATGCGAACCTCAATACCGGCAGACAATCGGCATCGCCTGAATTTTTCAGTTTGCCGCGGCAAACATTTCTTCATCGAGCAAGGCAGTCGCGGGGACTCCCATGAACCTGCAAACCGAGCGCTCAGAAATTTTTATTCCGCTATCAGGTAGCAGAATATAGGAGAAATGTCCCTCCTTGACCATGTCATAGACATCCCTCCTGTGGCACCCGAGGATTTCGGCAACTTGAGACACCGGCAAGTACCATTCCATGTTTTCCATTTTCCCCTCCTGACTCATGGCTTGAACTCCCGTCTCGGCATCGATCCTTTCATCGGAACCGCATGGGCCGCAATCTACAATCTTTAAGGCATGGGACACAATTGGACCTTAGTCCAATAACCAGTGAGTATTGAGCAGCGAAAAGTCAGCGGAGAGAAAATTTTGTGGCGGGTAATCCAAAATTATGTAGCACTATACGGACACACTGCTGATATTGCTCGTGCGGGACAAAAATGGAATCTCCCAGGGGCGGCACGGGTACAAAAACCCGTGCCGCAAGCAGCTGGTGGAAAGATCATTAACACCAGCATTCTTCCCTGACGATGTCACTTTCCGAGAAATTCCAATAAATCCCGATTGAACAGCTCGGCTGCCTCTATATTGCTCAAATGCAGTGCGCCGGGCATTACGGCTATCTCTGCACCTCGTATCTGCGATTTGATCTTTTCGGCCTCTTCCATAGGCATACCCGGATCATTTTCCCCGACAATTACCAGCGTTGGTGCTTTTATTTTCAAAAGCTCTCCGGAAACATCAAATTTGCTTATTGCCCGGGAACACCCGACATAGCCGGGAACGGGAGTATTGACTATCATTTCGCGGATGCGCTCCGTTATTTCAGGGTGCTTTCGGCGAAAATCATCACTGAACCAGCGTGCCAACGTCTCAGATGCCAAAGGCTCCATACCCCTGGTCTCAGCGGTGCGGATGCGTTCCTCCCAAACAGGCCCGGCCTCCGGGGGGACCCGGCTCGAGGTGTCGCATAGAACAAGTTTTTCCAGGCGCTCGGGATACCTGATACCAAGCACCTGCCCGATCATTCCGCCCATCGAAAGGCCTACAAAATGGGCACGATCGATTTTGAGATGATCGAGCACTCGTACGACATCTCCCGCCAGCATTTCCATGGAATACGGACCCGCCGGAGCGGAAGAACGTCCATGGCCCCGCGTATCCAGAAGCAGAACCCTGTGAGTCCGCCGCAGTTCGCCGGCCTGTAAATCCCACATCATGGTGGATGCCGCAAGGGAGTGGCTAAAGACAACGACCGGAGCACCGGACGGTCCTTCCATCTCACAGTTGATCTGCACATCGTCTAAAGATATCAGCATTCTCTTCTCCTTTGTGTTTCCGTCGCCTTCGCGGAAACCTTATCCGTCGAGCAGGTCCAAAATTTCCGGAAGAGGTTTCGTTCTTCGAGGAATAAGTTTCACCCTGTAACGCGGCTCACCACAGACAGCCAGGCGCTCGATTGCTCCGACCGATTCAAGGCCGTCGATAAGCGATTGCGCTTCATCTTCTCCCTCTCCAAAATACCCGGCTATCTGTTCACAGGTTGCCGCCCTGCTCAATATCAGCCACTTGAGGAAATGCTTCATGGATTTCGGCAAGGCCGACAGATCCTTCGTACTCAGCCCGGGTAGTCGTGCCATTTTTTCCAGATCCAGGCGAATCCGCCCAAATGATTCAACCACATTTCCTCCCAAATGCGGGCCGATAGATTTTGGCGGCCCGTATGGTCTTCCGTCCACAACCTCCGAGTAATACAATAGTCTACCATGATCAAGTGAGCGTATGTTCAATTTTCCCTGATCCCGAAGGTGAAGTCTGGAACAGCCGGGACGGCAACAGAAGATCCCGGACTCGATTAACCCGGAATTTGTCGTTATGAAAGTTAATCGTTCAAATAGACGGCTCATATGACTGACGGGCTTGCACCTGTTAATCGAATAATCCAAGCTGCTTTAAAATAGAGTTTAGGGGGTAACAACAGTCGGACTGGAGTACCGAGACCTTATTGTCCGGGTGCAGGCCTGGTCCGACAAGAAAGGTTGGATACATAATAGAACGGCCCCGTTCTGTCCCGAAGATCTTCATTTATCCACGGGACCGATTGTGGGGCTCGGGCAGGCATATTCCTTCTGTTTTTTCTCTAGACATTCCGCGCTTCCTTTTCCGCCATCGCCCAAACCGATCCGCGTCTGCACAGGAGTGCCCGCACCGGGTACAGTATCGCTTTTTCATACAGAAACTGCCTCTATGGCTGTTAAGGATTTGAAATGATAGGGAAAGCATGTCTGCATCATCTATAGCGACTTAGGGAGAGAAGAAATTCTCACCTGTTTTCCCGATTTATGACCAGATCTCTCTTTCCGTGAGACGTCACAGGTGATATAAAGGCGACATTTATTAAGCAAATTTCATGAACTTGGAAACCTACGCGTAATCAAATCGATATAGGTCTAAATAGTGGCTCATAATCGCTTCCTATCTTCAATCCGAGGCAGACTCTCCTGTCTCCTCCTCGTAATGCTTACTCCCTTCCTTCTGCTCCAGGCGGGTTATCTGTATGAAAGATTCGAGAGCCGGCAGGCCAACGAGTTCCAGGCCAATCTGGAGATGGCTCGTGCAATAGCCGGGACTCTAAATGAATTCGTTCAGGATATACTTCATCAGGAACTTGCAATCTGCATTAACCTCACGATGCATCAGGACCTCTCCATCGATCAGATGGACCAGATACTCGAAGCAAACAGGGCTGCCTATCCGGCAATTCGTAATTTTTCATGGCTATCACCCGACGGTTTGGTATTGGCATCGAGTTCAGGCGGAAACGCCGGGAATGATCTCAATGGCAGGCTTTATGTCCGGAAGATAATGGAGGGAAGCGATTGGTCCGTCAGCGATCTATTGCTCTCACGCGGAAACGGCGAACCGATTTTCTCTGTCAGTCGAGGAATCCGCAATGACGAAGGCGAACTCCTCGGCATCGTAGTCGCCGGTATCAAAGCCGAACGATTGGGGGCCATACTCGAGCTTGAATTATCCAAAAAGGGCACGATCACTATTCTCGACAACAAAGGAATGGTTGTCGACCACTATCCCAAAAGGGAATGGAAGTGGGAAGATCGCTATCTTCTGAGGACCCGGCCGATCATACAGAGGGCGCTGGATGGTCAGGAGGTCATCGGCATTTTTCCGGATTCCAACGGGGACGGCCAGATCGTGGCCTATGCGCCGAGTCGCTTTCCGGACTGGGTCGTCAGCGTCGGCAGATCCAAGGACGCAACAATGGCGCCCATCAAATCCCATACGATCAGGCAAGCCGGGCTCTCCTTCATTCTGACAGCACTGGTTTTCCTGATAGCATTTTTTCTGTCAAATGCCATTGCAGACCCTATCAGGAGACTTCGCGAGTGTGCCATGGCGCTCGGGCGCGGGAAATTGAAGCAGCGAATAAATATTGCAGGTCCGATCGAGATGCAGGACCTGGCCACAGCGTTCAACACTATGGCGGAAGAGATCGGTAAGCGGGAAGAAGCTCTTCGCACCAGCGAAGAGAAATACCGTGAACTCGTTCAGAATGCCAACAGCATTATACTGCGCATGAACCTGGACGGGACCATCACCTTCTTCAACGAATATGCTCAGAATTTCTTCGGCTATTCGGAGGGGGAAATCCTGGGGCGCCGCGTGATCGGCACAATCGTGCCCGACTCGGAATCTGCGGAGAGCGATCTCTCCGCGCTGGTGGAATCTGTAGTTCGAGATCCCGAACTGCGTTCGGCCCACGAGCACGAAAATATCAGGAAGAACGGCGATCGAGTCTTTGTTATGTGGGCCAACAGGGCTTTGCTGGATGGCGAGGGTAAGGTATGCGGCTTGCTGGGTGTAGGAACAGACATTTCAGACCGCAAGAGGGCTGAAGACGCCCTGCGGCAGTCGGAACAGGAGAAGGCCGCAATCCTGAGCAGTCTGCGCGATGTCGCGGTTGAGTATCTGGATCCCGGGTTGCGGGTCATCTGGGCGAACTCAGCCACCGCCCAGGTTTTCAACACGGAACCGGACAACCTCAAAGGCAACATCTGCTATGAGGCTATTCACGGACTCTCCGAACCCTGTGACGGATGTACGGCTATCAAAGCTGCCCGGACCGGCGAACCCCACGAAGGCGAAGTCGTGAAACCGGACGGCAGAACGTGGCTGGTTTCCAGCAATCCCATCAAAGATTCTTCCGGAAATGTCACCAGCGTAGTTCATGCCGCAATGAATATCACCACGCGCAAGCGAATGGAACAGGCGCTCAGGGACAGCGAGGAGCGATACCGCGGCCTGGTCGAATCGCAATCCGACCTTGTAGTTCGGATCGATCTTGAACGCCGCCACCTTTTTGTAAACGAGGCGTATTGTCGAACTTTCGGCAAAATGGCCGGCGACCTGCTCGGAGAGAAAATAGACGATCTGATCCTTCCTGAACAACTATCCAGAGTATCCGCCGTCCTGCAAGAGATCATGGAGCTACCGAACCGTGCCACCATAGAGGATCGCGTATTTACCGTACATGGCGAACGCTGGTTCAACTGGGAAATATCGGGCATCAGGAATTTCGAAGGTAGAATCGTTGAAATTCAGGGCGTCGCGCGCGACATCACAGAGCGAAAACGTGTGGAAGAAGCGTTGCGCAACGAGATTCTCGAACGAAAACAAATCGAATCGATGCTTCGACTCGAAGAAGCACGGCTTGAAGCACTTTGGCAGTTGAGCCAGATGGCGGAATCCTCTATGGAACAAATTGCCGAATTTTCCCTGGAGCAACTCGTCAGGCTCACGGGAAGCGAAATCGGCTGGATCGGGTTCATGGATGAAAATCAGAAAGATCTTGTGCTTCACAGCTGGTCCGCAGCAGCCTCGCAGAAGCGTCCGGTCGCGACACTGGCCCGGCGCATCAGCATTGAAGACGCCGGAATCTGGGCGGATGCCGTCCGGGAAAGAAGGGTCGTAGTTGTAAACAACTACGCGGATGCCAACCCGAATAAGAAAGGCGATACGCAAATCGAGCCGCCGCTCGATCGTATTTTGATTATCCCGGTCTTCGAAAATGAACGTATCGTTGCCGTTGCAGGGGTTGGAAACAAGCCGGATGAGTACAATGCCTCCGATGCCCGCCAGCTCACATTGATGATGGACGGAATGTGGAAAATCATGCAACGTGAAAGGGCTGAAAAGACTCTCCGGGAATCAGAACGCCTGACCGCCATGGGAAGGGCCCTGGCTGCAGTTGCCCACGATATGAAAACCCCGCTCATAGCGATCGGCGGTTTTACGCGCCTTGCACAGAAGTACATCGCCCCGCAGAGTCCCGTGCAGGCCAAACTGGATATTGTTATCGAAGAGACGCAGCGACTAGAGAACATGGTCAAAGATATGCTCGACTTTTCCAGGCCGCTGGAGCTGAATCGTTCCTCGGGAGATGTCTGTCATCTCATCTCTGAGTGCCTTACACTGGTAGCTCCTCTGACGTCCGAAAACCAGGTGCGAGTGCTCAACGATTCGGAAAATGGGTTCCCTTCCGTATCGCTCGATTTCATGCGTATGAAGCAAGTCTTGATCAACCTCGCCGCCAATGCCGTTCAGGCGTCCTCCAAAGGGCAAGAAGTTACTATCCGCAGCGGCACCAGCGGAAATATGCTCTTTGTAGACGTGATCGACCATGGCTGCGGCATTCCGGCGGACAAAAAGAAGGAGATATTTTCTCCTTTTTACACGACGAAGAAGGAAGGCACCGGACTGGGACTTCCAATCGTAAAGAAGATAGTCGAAGCTCACAGAGGGAGTATTGAAGTCCTCGACAATCCCGATGGAGGCACCACCTTCCGCTTAGTTATTCCTATCGAATAAGAATGTGTGAGTATTCAACTCTTTCAATATCCATCATCGTTTCAGGGTATCTCTTGAGAACATGAAAGATTGCGCTCATAAGTTCTCAGCTTATTGGCTTACCTTCAGCCACCCGTTCGCACTGTCGGAACTCACTTCTTGCAAGCATCAGCACTGAGGCAAGGATGAGGCTTCCTCCCAGCAGAGCCATTGGCGGAAGGGTCTCGTCCAATAGAAGGGCTGCCAGCAAAACCGTGATCACCGGTTCGAGAGTCGAAAGCATCGAGGCGTTTGCCGGTCCGATTCGTTCCAGACCAGCCAGGAAGGCCACGGCAGGCAGAACTGTTGCAATCAGAACAATCGCTGCAACCACCATCCACCCCTCCACAGTCACCGGGACATGTGCTCCGTTCATGAGCATCAAAAAACAAGACATAGCGCCGGCTGCTGCAAAGATTATCATCGACGACTGTACTGCGGACAATTGCCTCATTACTCGCGCACCGACAACTATATAGCAGGAATAGATCACGGCTGCCGAAATTCCCAGAAGGATACCAGCCGGCCGGCCGCCACCCGGCCCGACAGTGAGGGCGATACCTGCCAGAGCCAGACCCAGTAGCACCAGCTTGACGCCTGTCACCTGTTCCCGCAGGGTAAGCCATGAGAAAACGGTCACGAAAGCCGGGTACAAATACAACAGCAGAGCCACCAGCCCTGCAGAAGCATACTTCAATGCGCTCAGATAACAGAACGCCTGGCCGACATAGCCGATTGCTCCCATGGCAGCAGGCCAGAGTGAGGCCCGGCCACGAGGCATTGGCTCCCGGCGGGCAATTAGAAAGGCTGCCATGATGAGAGCTGCGAGCAGGAAGCGGAAAGTCAGGATGGTGATTGTATCCATCCCGGCCGCATAGGCATAGCGACCCAATATGGGGAGTGTGCTAAATCCTGCAGCAGAAACCGCAATTAGAAGAATACCAACGATACGATCCATGAAGTCCTGTCCCAATCGAACTGAAAAGCCGGGAAAATCTCCCTCTTCAGACATGCCGCCCTTGTTGAAAGCCGCTCCGATTCGATGATCCGACCCTGCATCGGTCAGGCTACCATCGAGAGCTATAACAGAAAAGAGCAGCAAGACGCAAAAAGAACAAAAAAAGTTTCCAATGAAACATCGACCGATCGGCGCACCTGTGCCAACCGCTCATCCAGATGCGAAACGAGTTGCTTCATCACCATTGCAAGCTTGGAGTCATGCTCATTGTTGCCGGGTGCGAAGCGCAGAGGCATCAATAGAGTTGCCCTGAGCGGCACAGCACATACCGGATACTATCCGGCCTGCCGGGGCGGGGTTCCCAAGGCGGACCTTGGGAACCAGCGGCGTATTTCCTTAAAGCGGCAACATTGGCATCCAGATTCCCCAGTTTCAATTCTGAAGAAGAGTAAAACGCGGGGCGACAGACTGTGTCGATTCAACTTGTAAGTCTCCCCGCGAACTCGGCTCCGCCCCTCCCTCCTTTCCTTCGGACCCAGGCAGCAAAAAGACCCTGTCTGGGCCACCCTCCGCAGCTCCCGGCCGGCACGGTCATGAAACCGTGCCTCAACTCAACGGGGCTTTCCACTCAAGAGCGGTCGGCATGCATCGTGCCATGAGGCTTTGGCCGGAATTTTCTTCCAATTCACATCGGCTCCGGCAGGAAATTCATTCCGGCAATTCCCCAGCCAAAGAATCCCGGGAATGCAAACACCTTGATTTTTCAAGCTCTTGGCTGGCGACAAAAAGCCGCCTTCCGCCTGGTATGCTTTGTGCTCGGATCACATAGCGGGCACAGATTTAGCCCCGAAACAGCTCAACCACAGAAGAGGAGCACCGGATTATGTCTACTGTTTCCGGAATCACCGCTTACACGCGAGCAAGCCAAGTTACCGGGAATGCGCTCTCCGACAAGAGGCAAGGTCTTGAGGCACTCATACAGGCACTGCAGGCGGGAGATCTTCCAGGAGCGCAGAAAGCTTTTGCATCCATTCAGAGGGGCCCACAGCAAATGACCAAAGGAGTGGCTGGAGCAAATCCTTCCAACGATCCCGTCATGAACGACTGGAGCCGGCTCGCACAATCCCTCCAGTCCGCGGATCTCCAGGGAGCACAGAGGGCCTTCGCCCAACTGCAGCAGGATGTTATGAACACAGGGCAAGCCTGCCGAGGACCGTTGCCTGCGGGAAATGCCTATCCGTGCTACGGGAAGAACACCCCCCGGAACATAGGTTCTCTCCCGCGGGGAATACAGTCCCTCAACTTGTCCGTGTGAATAGAAGTGACGGGCCTAATGAAGCATCATTCGTTTCATACTTTCGAAAGGTGAAGGTTTTATAATATCAAACTCTTAGGTACACTTTAAGCCGAGGAGACTGAACGGCACTTTCGTGTGTTTCGTACTCGTATCGCTCATCCAAAAAGCGATGGGTTACGCTTTATCCAGTTGTTTTCTTTCGTGATTTTCGTGGTTAAGTTTTGTTTTTGTATTTTGGTTGTTGCCCTGCTGCCCCAGGTATTTCGTGGTTGTGAGCTTTTGCCTTTCGTATTTCAGTTGCAGCTATATCCTGCTCCAGGGTTCATCACTTCAAGGACATTTTTCGTCAACTGCCTCACAACTGCTGTTTTCTCGCGAAATTCGTGTATAATTCCACCTCTCGTGTGAACTTCCAGGCGCTCTTTTCGCGTCCTGCCCTGAAAGGGAGGTGGTCATGTCCAGGCAAAAAACGGCAGTTGCTGTTGCGATTCTCCTCCTTCTCGGACTTGCAGCGCTGGTATTGCTCCGGCAGGACGATATTCCGGATTTTATGCGCCTGTTGCGCGGCAATCCGGCACAGGAAGCCGCCGTCCCGAAACCGGAAACTCCTGCTGCACCACATCAGGCAGTGGTGAAACCATTACCCAGGCAGGAGGCTTCCCCAGCCGGTCCGGTTGAACTTGCACCTCCTCCTCCTTTGCCGGAAGTTCCTGTCGAATCCGGCCAGGACGAGCGCAAACAGGCATTCGGACTCCTGAAGAGCGTCGATAGCGTAGTGGCGAAAGATGAACCTTTCGATATAAACGGCAAAACCTACACTCTCGACCACATCCAATCCGAGATCCGCAAATCCCGCGGCTTACCTGAGCAGACTCCGGATATCGGTGCCGGGAAAGAAAGTCCGTACTACGGCGTGCATATCGTCCGCACCTCCGAAAATATATGGAAAATTCATCTTGCCCTGCTTCAGGAGTACCTGGCGCGACGACAGGTAATTTTGCCGGATAACGCGGACCGTCCCCTGCCTAATGGCAGGAGCAGCGGAGTGGCGCGACTGCTTAAATTCATCGAATCATCGGTAACAGTCTACAACGTGCAGGAGAAACGGATCGAAAAGAACGTGGATAGAATCTATCCCCACTCGATCATCATCTTCTTCAAGATATCCGATCTTTTTAAAGCGCTCGACCAGATGCAGTCCGAAGACTGGAAGTGGCTCCGATACGTCAAGGGAACAATCCGTCTGGACCGTCCCCAACAGACTATCGAGATCCTGGACCGACGAACGTTTGCGGAGTGATTTCTGCGACACGCCACAGCAGGGTTTTGCCCAAAGCCTGTTAAGACCCGATTTGCCGAAGTGCCGCGATGAGACCGTGCCGGCAATGAGATCCACTACCAGGCCCGGATAAGAGAATTTTCAGAGGTGAAGCAGGGATTTGATCGCGACCACATACTGCCGAACCTTGTTTTTGAATGCCTGAGGTCCCGACGCGGTCGCAATTTCCATTGCGGTCAGGTAATTCTGCTAAACATTCGGCAGGATGCTCATTGCCGATGCAGGGTTTTCGCCGCCGATCCCGACGAATGTGCCTCCGTCATAGCGCGGAAACTGGATGAATTAGGCTCGGAGACCCTTGCACCATCAACGCTGCATGCCCGCGGTGCTTCATTGAGGGTGGGGATGGAGTGCAGGACGCCGGAGACGTCGGCCCAATTCGCGAGCCGGAACGCGAACAAACCGGAGCAGCAGAGGCAGGAGGCCCCGGAGTCATTTCCGGGTGCGAAGCACAGGAGGCTATGCTTGCTCCGGGTGAAAGACTTTATAAAACTCTTTTCCGCTGTCTAGCCGGCAAAGTCACCACAAAAGTCGATCCCTTTCCGGGAAAGCTTCGGGCGATGATCGAGCCTCTGTGTCTTTCGGCAATTTTCCTGCAGATGGCAAGCCCCATGCCGGTGCCCTCATAAGGACTTCTCTTGCCGTGCAGACGCTGCAACGGAATAAAGATCCGGCCCAGGTACTTCTCTTCAAAGCCTATCCCGTTGTCCTCGACCTCTATATGGCAGACTTCTTCCACCTTTCCCCCTGTTTCCTGCCTTTGGACCTGGGAATGAATTCTGACGAAAGGAGACTCCGCATTGCAGAACTTCAGGGCGTTTTCAATGAGATTCTGGAAAAGATTCTGTATCTGGCCGGGATCTCCGTCTATCACAGGCAAATCCGCCACCTCGATTCGGGCTCGTTTTTTCTCGACAAGGACCTCAAGATTCCGGACCGCTCCGTGGACAGCGCTGTTCAAATCGACAATTCCAAACGGTCTGGGTGGTGTGGATATTCGCGTATAGATCAGGACACCCTGGATCAGGTCCCGCATACGTCTTGCTGAATCCTGTACTTTTCCAAAGTAGTCCCTGCCCTTCTGATCGAGGCGGTCGCCATAGTTTTTGGCTATAAGATCACAGAAGGTCTGGATTTTCCGAAGCGGCTCCTGGAGATCGTGGGATGCGATAAAGGCAAAGTCTTCAAGGTCGCGGTTGCTTTGCTCGAGCCGTTCGGTGTAAGTGCTCAGGGCCCTTTCCTTTTCTTTGCGGGCCTCAATTTCCCGTTGAAGCCTGGCGTTGGCGCCCAAAAGCTGGGCAGTACGCTCCCTCACACGATCCTCGAGGTCTTCCTTCGCTCTCTTGAGTTCTAATTCCGCCCGCTTTATCTCGCTTATATCACGGACAATTCCGGTAAAGAACCTTCTGTTCCCTACCCATGCCTCGCTTACTGCAAGGTAGAGGGGAAAAGTCGTGCCGTCTTTCCTTCTGCCGGCAGCTTCCCTGCCTATTCCGATAATTTTCCTTTTTCCCGTCCGGAGGTAATTTCCCACGTACGAATCGTGCTCTTCCCTGTAAGGAGAAGGCATGAGCATATTGACATTTCTGCCGATCACTTCGACGGCTGAATACCCGAAAATTTTTTCGGCGGCTTTATTGAAAGAGAGTACAATCCTGTCCTCGTTGATCGTGACGATGCCGTCTACAGTTGTATCCAATATGGCCTGAAGCCTGGCGGCACTCTCTTCGGGGGAATTCTCCTCATGAAGTTGCACTTCTGCATTTCGAGATGATGTGCCTGTTCTTTCACAGGTATTGTTCCAGCTCCCGTCCATCCGGGTACCCCCTGCTCGATCGGTCCGGCACAGTAATAATGGAATTTTAACCTATCGGCACGGAAGAATATCGAATTCGTCTTCCTTTTATACGATTTACACCAAATACGATAATTCCTCTTCCCCAGATCGACATCAGTTCCTAATATAAGTTATTGATTCAATTGGATTTAGGTAGGCAATAAGGCCAGGAGGCTGCGAGAAAGGCGGGAAATTATGAAATGGACAACGAATGCGCCAACCCAGCTCGGCTACTATTGGCTTGCCGACGGAGAGAGCGAAGAACCGGAATTGGTCAGGGTAGTTCGTGAGGGTTGTCATTACGAGGGAGGACTGGAAATAGTCCGAATGGGATCGGACGTCCACGACTCCATTTCGCTGGGGCATTATGTTGAAGAGACGGGGTGTTCCATGTCCTGGTTCGGACCAATCGATCTAAGCCCTCCGGCGGGATGGAAGACAGCTGCCTGAGCACCGGCTTATCCCAAGCCCGGAAAAGAAGACAGGCACGTGCATATCTTCGAAGAGAAAGGTTCAGGAGAGATAAAATGGAAAAGAACATTTGTACGCATGCCGGGACAAACTACATGGATGGCCAGAGAAGATGCTATGAAAAATGGTGCTTCGTCTGTAAGGACGGCAATTGGCTGCAGATACCGAAAAATCAGTAAGCGCCCGCAATGACTTCCTGCCCGGAATTCAATATTCCTGCATGCACTATCTGCGGACATCGGACGGTCTGCGAACGCGGCGATAAGTGCGAAATCATCTTGAAGAGCGCCGAATGATGGTTACCAAATTGTAAGGCGCCGGAATAATCGCCGGCAGCGGCAGAAAGAACCAATCCAGAGGATTATCGTATGCTTTCTAAAATCGCCTTCGCAGTCTTCAGTGCCATCGGACTTGCAGCGAGTATGGGTGTCGTTGCCGCGCATGCTCAGGGCACTGCCGCTGAACACCCCGCCAGGTGTATCCCGACTGAGGAAGACAGCCTGGGACCGTTCTACAAACCGGATGCCCCGGTCCGTTCCGTCATTGGGAATGGTTATAGGCTAAAAGGACAGGTTAAATCTTCTGACGACTGTTCACCCATATCCGGTGCCAAAATCGAGTTCTGGTTGGCCGGCCCGGATGGGCAATACGACGATGCACACCGAGCCACGCTGCATTCAGACCACGATGGATTTTACAGCCTGGAAAGCAATTATCCGCCTTCGTACAGCTCTCGTCCGCCTCATATCCATATCCGAATCACGGCTCCCGGCTATCGAACTCTCGTTACCCAGCATTATCCGAAACCAGGAGAGTCCGGGTCTTCATCCGATCTGGTATTGACTCCGGGCAGCCCTCAATAAGAAACCGATCCAGACTGTTTTTGTGAATGCTCGTCCACCGCTCTTTTCACCTCACCTGTGGGGGCCCGGCCTTTAAAAAAGAGTACTCTCGTACAGGAAGGGGATAATTATGGTCTTCAGCTTTGAAAACAATGCTTGTACGTACAAACTGCGGACATTCTCTCAGGGTTCTCTGCTGTGCAACGATGAAGAATGTATTCTGTGCAGAGAGGGCAGTTGGGAATGGCCCGAATCATTTGAGGGAGTAGAGATACATGCAGTCCCGGGAAAGGATTTTTCCGGGCTGTGACGGCTCGAATTATAGATCAATGACGAAAAGAAAAAACTGCTTCCGAGGCGGTCTAATAAGCATCATGGCCGCCTTCTTACCTTTCCGGCATATTCCGATATAGGCACGAAGACGCAGATTCCCGGAACAAATCTTCACCGAAATAGTATTTTGACTTCCGGCAGGAAGCGCTTCGGCTTCGAGATCAAGATTAATACAGAATGCGTCATAAAGATCGCCTGTGAATATGACTCTCCTGGAATACAAATGCATTTTATAAATCTTACAAATAAAAACACATGGACATGAATGGGAAAATAAGTATATTTTGCCTCCACTTTCTTATTTCATAGGCGCTCGTCCGGTGCTTTCAACCTGAGGTCGGTCGGGCAAATTCGTTGTTTATCCAGGCAATCTCAATTTCAGAATCATCTGCAACACTGATTCCTAATCTTTTTCACATCAGATGTGTCGAGTTCCTCCCCGCTTCTCCACCGGATTTGGCAATCGCGGCCAGTCTCGTGGCTACCGGCTGAAGCTGAGCGACCGACTCCCTGAGTTCATAGAGTTTTCCTTCCATCATGAATACAAGCACAGCCATCCGGTTCTCGTACCCTATGACCTTTTCAAGTGTGCGATCGATCTCGTCCTGATAGGCCTGAAGCTCAGGATGCTGTTTGAGAAACCTCTCTCTCGCTTTGAGTGCTGCACTGAGCATATCTTCGCCGGCAAACTCAACCTGTCTGATTCCTGCCATCCCAGTCTCCAAATTCTGGATTAAAACGATTCGAACATCACGGGCGTGGATCCTGCCACTGCATTGGATTCACGATCACAGTCAGCGTGGGGCCTCCTGTAGATCCGACGTGAGTTCCTGCCTTCAAATTACTTTAGTTATCCGGAATTGATCGCGCCAGACGGCAACCCCTGTTCTGAGTTGGCACGCCGCAAGGAACAATTGAACCATTGAGGGAGAATGATCGATCACCTCCCGCGAGTGGACGACGACGGTCTTTTGTATTTCGACACTAATACCGATTGCCAGATTGCGAAAGGGGCATTCTTAAAGGTAGGAATTGAGTAAAATCACTACTGAATGTTGATATTTCCCGATGATACCCGTGGTATTACGGCAATTGACGGAATGGATGCAAAAAAACTTACTTCTCTATTACATTTTGCAATCAACTACTGCCGCAAAGGGGACAGGCAAAGTCGCCCCGCTCCGTACGAAGCTTCCTGCATTGCAGTGAAAAATCTTTCTTTGAGCAATTCATTTTTGTTGCATCGTGATGCTTTACATCCGATTGTTTGTTCGCGGCTGCAGGATGAATCCGGACACCACGCTGCTGCCTCCCGGTAGTCTGTTTGTCGAACCCCAATGCCGTCGGGGCTATTTTTGCCATTTCTCCTTTTCCTGCCTTCCGGTTCTCTTTCGTTCCTCCATATGTTTCCCCACCGCTATTTGTGTCTGCGTTTTTTATTAGGCCATGAAACCCGAATCCTGGTCCCCTTCCCGACACTTGTCAGAACCGAAAATGTACCGCCAAGTATTTCAGCCCTCTCCCTCATGCCAATCAGCCCAAGACTTCTGCCGTGAAGTTTCGACATAATGGCCTCTTGGTCGAACCCCACTCCGTCATCCGAGATAGTCAGTTCGATATTCGAATTGCTCCTTCGAAGAGAAATATCGACACATGCGGCTTTGCTGTGTTTGACCACATTGGTCAAAGCCTCCTGGGTGATCCTGTATAAGACTATTTTGATGTCATCCTCAATATCTTCTTCTTCGATTCCACACTCGAATTCAAACCGGATTCCGCGATAGAGGTTCTGAGAATTACGGCAGAGCCATTGCAGCGTGGTGATAATACCCATTTCTTCAAGTATGGTCGGCCTCAATCCCATGTAGGTAGACCTGGTATCCTCAATCGTTTGCTGCAGTGCCGGTATGAACGTCTCCAACAGTTGGAATGCACCCTGTAAGTCTCCATCGCCCTTCTTCGACAGGACGGTTTCCACTCCGAACTTTAATGCAGCAAGTGTTTGCCCGATGCTGTCGTGCAGTTCGGCGGCGATCCTCTTCCTTTCCTCCTCCTGCGCCGCTATGAGCCGTAACCGAAACTCGCGAAGTTCGCGGTTGGCTTTTTCGAGTTCGGCGGTTCGCTCCCGGACATGGCATTCAAGATCGCAACGAGCCTCGTTAGGTAAAATTTCGATCATTTTTTGTGCGGTAATATCTTCGTGAGCCACAATGACCTGCACATCACCGTCACCGGCAATCCGCACGACTCTGGCCTTGAACCAGCGTTTTGTCTCAGGACCATGACACGGGTACTCCATGGAGTACTCATCCCGAATCCCGGAATAGACTTCCCTGAGCCCCTCGGCGAACTGCGCAACACCCTCGATTCCTTCCCCATGGGCCGACTCGCAAATTTCGAAATAGTTCCTTCCCAGGCCGCAATTAGCTGTTCCATACCCGTTTTCCTCTGCAAAACCGCACCAGGCATCATTCACAAAAATGAGCATGCCCTTTCGATCGAGCAGCGCGATGTGTGCTGTTTGCATATTGAGCACCGCCTCTGAATAATTCTGCAATTGCGACAGTGTCTGTTTCGATCTTTTTTGCCCATCGATGTTAGTGATGCAACCAATGAGCCGAATTGCCCTGCCGTTCGAGTCGAAAGCAACCTGCATCTTCTCTACCACCCTTATCCAGTGCCCTTTCCGGTGCCCGATGCGGTATTCGGCCGAAGTCGAGCGAGATTGGCCACGAATGGCAAGTACTTGCTTTTCCATTACTTCCACGGCGTCGTCCGGATGTATCTGCCGACACCAGTTTTCAAGCGTTGGTGGTGCTTCGTCTAATGAGTAACCAAGCAGATTGCGCAATCCCGTCGAAAAGAGCATCTCTCCCTTCTCGATGTCGGCAATGTACAGGAGTTCGCCGGTAATGCTCATTGCCTCCAGGAGCAGCCCATCCATCCCCTTCTGTTCCGAGTCGCAAGCTCCGGTATGCGGAGTCTTCTGAGATATGAGAAAAGACTCCCTCGGCTCACTCCCGGATGTATCTCCCGGGACGTGGACCATTCTGATATGCCGTCGTGCACCGCCGGGCATTTGCAGCCAAATATCTTCGCTCTGGATTGCATCATGCGTCGAGTCGGTGCCGACCGGAGAAGTCTTGTACGAAGTCCCATTGCAATCCGGAATCATAAAGATCGCATCCTTTCCGGCGGTTTCTTCTTCCCCCATAGGCAGGGAAAAGTTCAGCCCGGCTTGAGGGCCGATGACTATGACTTTTAAACCTTCATCCGGCGCAATTACTCCCAGAGAGGAATTTATCATGAATAGTCGGCACGCCCCCTTTTCAACAGTGATCTTTTCGCAGACCGCGCGAATCTGTTCGACCATCTTCTCCAATTCCCGATTTCGTGAATGGCAGTCGTTCTCACAGCACGCGCGGTCACGCACAAACGCACGTCTCTCTGTATCTGTAAGTTCATGATACAGATACTTGGAATGGTCCATGGTTCCCTCCCGCCAATTACGTCTATAAGCGCACACATTCCTTTTTTAAATTGGACTGGAAAAAGGCTCACGGCTGCCCGGCATCCGGATTTAGCGGGCTATGACAATCGACTGAGAAACGGCGTTACGACCGTTCCCAATAAGAGGGTTCCGACTCCGTGGGATTCCGGGTTGATCGGTGAGGAAATTCTTCAAATGCTTAACGGTGGGAAAGGGCAGAACTTCAATCTTCCCCGAGCATGCACTTTTCACAATGGCGAGCAGGATTCATCCGATCTGAAGCGCTCCACTTCAATTCCGTGTTTTTGGATCAACCCCCAGAAAGCTCTCCTGTGCTTTTGCGCAACCCGGGCAGCTTGTGAAATGTTGCCTTGATAGGTGAGCAGAAGTTTTTCTATGTATGTCTTCTCAAAAACTTCAACCAGCCTGTCTTTCGCTACCTGAAAAGGCAGGGTTTCCTCCCCCGGTTCTGTTTCCGGCAAGGAAATGTCTTTGTACTGAATCAGTCGGTTATCGCTAATAGCTACGGTACGCTCGATTACGTGCTGAAGTTCCCTCACGTTACCGGGCCATTCATACTGCAGAAGTTTTTGCATCGCTCTGGCCGAAAAGTCAGAAACGGGCACCTGCTGCTCGGCGGCATACATTTTCAGGAAATGCCTGGCAAGAAGAGGTATGTCACCTTTTCTCTCTCTGAGAGGAGGCAGATTCAACTCGATTACATTGAGTCTGTAGAACAGGTCCTGGCGGAGCTTTCCAGCCTGCACGACCTCCTTGGGATCGGAGTTCATTGCGGCAATGATCCGAACGCGCGCGGTCTGCTCTTTGGTGGAGCCCAGCGGTCTATATGTTCTGTCCTGTAAGAATCTCAGGAGTTTAACCTGCACAAGCGGTGGGAGGCTGTCCACTTCATCCAGGAATATTGTCCCGCCCTCGGCTTCCTCGATCAGCCCCGGCTTCCGGTTTCCCGCACCGGTGAATGCGCCCCGCCGATGTCCAAAAAGCTCGTTTTCGGCGAGTTCCACCGGTATTGCTCCACAGTTTACCGGAAGAAAAGGCTTTGTAGCCCTGTCGCTCAGTTGATGAATCTTCCTCGCACATACCTCTTTCCCTGTGCCGGTCTCTCCGAGTATCAATACGCTGGAGTTGCATTTCGCGATTCTTGGAATCCGGCTTATCACATTGATGAAGCACAGACTGCGCCCAACTATCTGCGGCGCATCCAAGAATTCACTGTTTCCTCCAACCAAATCCATCCATGCCCTCCCGTTTATATAACCGGTAGTGCAATTAAATCATAGAAATCAGTAACATTGTCAGAACAAGTATTCCATTCAAATATGCGTTTGAGAATAGAGTCAAGAGAAGCCAATGAAATTCCAATAAGAAATGCAATTCATCCAAATCACCGGTCCATCAGACTCTGGATCTGCTAAGCACGATCGGAGCGCATTACCATCGATATTAAACAGAAATGGACCTCAGATAAAAAGGCTTATCGGTTACGTTTCAAGGTTTCATGACAATTACGTAACGATTATAGGTATTATAATATTTACCTCATTATAATACATATGAAAATCGGTGTCCACTATGAATTTACCTTTAGAACCTCAGGCGGTAAATTATTTGCTGTGTACCGTCCTGATAGCAAATAAGGATTTGAAGAAAACCCGTCCCTCACGCATTCTTCAACATCCAGGGAGACAGATAGAATTCTGACAACTTGTAAGTTTATGGAATTCCTGATGGTATAGCTTCTTGAATGAAGGAAGGTTCCGGCGAACCCTCGTCCTGACCTGAATTCGTATCAGTTAAGCCGTCGCTGGAAGTATGTCAAGTGTTCCATCCTGAAAAGTTACCCGGATGGAAGTGACATCGAGGTCTCACTCCGGAGAATTAATCCGGTCAAAAGCCTGGATTCCGGAGCGAGCTTGTCCTGATCGAAGAGAACGGCCGGAATGACGAAGCTGGGCTCTACCTGTCATTCGGTTGGTTATTGCGAGATCTCTCCGACCACTTCTCGGTTCCAGGCTGGCACGGTCAGGAAACCGTGCCTCAACTCGGCGGGAACGGCGGTTTTTGGTTCTCGTTCAAACTGTGTCGACGGTATATGATCGTAGGCGTCTTATGGGCCCGCGGGTGGCCCAGGCAACAGGCTTTAACGTTGCCTGGGTCCGGAGGACAAGAGGCTTCGCGTAGAATTGACAGTCCCTCTTGCCTGCGGCACGGGCAACCAAAACCACGTTGCCCGTGTCACCCACGGTTTGGTTCCTGGCGCGAGACGGTGGGCACGATGAAGCGCTCCACCCATCCTACGACCTTATCCTATTGTTTTCTTTCGTGATTTTCGTGTATTTCGTGGTAAAAAGTCTTTCTTTTATTGGTTACGGCTCTGCTGCTCCTGGAAGATTCTGGAAGAAAGGGGGGCACCATCGTCTCTCCCACCGCACCAGCGGGCGCTTGCGGCACCCGGCCGCGGTCCTGAGACGGCCTTCAAAATCCCGTAAAGTCGGCAAAAATGCCGATTCATAGCCATAACACCGCAATAATTGGACGAAGTTCATAAGAATGGCCGATTTTTTCAGAACATTTGCCATTTTCAAGACAATATTCTTGACAATCAGGCCCCACTATAGTTTACTCTCGCCTCAACACCCCCAACGTAAGTATACATTTTGATAGTTGTATCACTGGAAGCTTCCAAGGCGGGAAAGACTTCCTGGCTGGAGTGGTATCTGTAGCTCCAGAGCGGCAAGAATGCGGAGTTTTTCAACTATCCCAATCACTTAAGCCATAGGCATTTTCATTTCAGTTTACAGAAGGCGGACCACGGGGAGGGTGGCGCGCTGAAACGCTGGACTACGTCCTGGGGGCCAGGGTGAAACGTCAGAGTTTCAGGGTTTACACAGCACCTCCCTGAAGCCGGATCCCGCCGGTTCACACGGGAGTTGCAAATGTTCTTACGAGATTGTCCGTTAAAGCGATCAGCCCTGCGCTGTATCACTCTTTTTCTTGTACTCCTGATCTTTTCGTTTGGGGCCGCCGAGGCGGCACAGGTCTCCATGGCGTGGGACAAAAACCCCGAGCCGCAAGTCACCGGCTACAAACTATATGTGGGGAACACCAGCCGGTCATATCAGTCTAGCGTCGATGTCGGAAACACCACTTCCTATACATTCACCGGCATCCAACCCGGCAAAACCACATATCTGGCTCTTACCGCATATGACGGATCGAAGCAGGAAGGCCCTTATTCCGACGAGATAGTCTGCAATACCATCGTATCGTCGTCGGGCTCAAACGGCGCCATCTCCCCTTCCGGCACGATTGTCCTGGGAAACGGCAGCAGCCGGACATTCACCATTACTCCGGCGTCCGGCTATTTAGTCTCCGATGTTCTGATCGACGGGACCTCGGTGGGACCGGTGACTTCCTACACGTTTTCCAATGTGACTGCCTCCCATACCATCTCGGCTTCATTTGCCCCAGTCAACCGAACCTACACAATTACGGCAAGCGCCGGAGCCAATGGGACGATCTCCCCGTCCGGCTCCGTCTCCGTCACTCAGGGTGGCGGCCAGGCATTTTCCATTACTCCCAATTCGGGATATGCCGTCTCGGATGTCTTCGTGGACGGGAGTTCGGTAGGACCGGTGACATCCTACTCATTTTCCAACGTTACTGCCAACCACACCATATCGGCCTCTTTCGCCGCCCTGCCGAAATACACCTTAACGGCAAGTGCCGGACCTAACGGATCCATTTCTCCTTCCGGGTCCGTTTCAGTTGTCAAGGGCTCGAATCAGACCTTTTTCATCAGTCCCGCTTCCGGATATTCCATCTCGGATGTCCTCGTGGACGGCAGTTCCGTCGGGCCGGTAACTTCCTACACGTTTTCAAATATCACCACGAATCATACGATTTCAGTCTCGTTTGCCGCAGCCAGGAGCACCATAACGGCAAGTGCCGGTCCCAACGGATCCATTTCACCTTCCGGATCCGTTTCGGTTAATCGGGGAGCAAGCCAGACTTTCACCATCACGCCGAATCAGAATTACCATATCTCCGATGTGGCGATAGACGGCAGCTCAATAGGGCCCGTAACGACGTACACCTTCTCGAATGTGACGACCGCTCACACGATCGTCGCCTCATTCGCGCAGAATACGCAACTCACGGCAGCGGCCGGTCCCGATCAGAGGGTAACCGAATCCGCAAAGGTCCAGCTGAACGGATCGAATTCACACGGATCCAGTCCGATAGCTTCCTATCTCTGGACGCAAACGTCGGGTCCTTCGGTCGTACTGTCCAATTCGAAAACGGCTTCGCCGACGTTCACGGCTCCCCAGGTGGGACCGAACGGCGCCGCCCTTGTCTTCAAACTGACGTTGACGGACAAATCCGGGCTCCAGGCAAGCGACGATTGCGTTGTGAACGTCACCTGGAACAACATGCCGCCCCTTGCCGATGCAGGGCCGGATCAGAAGGTCGCGCCGCTTGCGGCCGTCGTGCTCAACGGTTCCAATTCGACGGACCCCGACGACGGCATTGCATCTTATCTGTGGGAGCAGACGGCAGGACCATCGGTTACGCTCAGTAACGCGAAAACGGCCCGCGCCGGATTTGTTGCGCCTTCCGTGGGATTCGAAGGCAAGACCCTTCTGTTCCGCCTGACGGTTACGGACCAGGGAGGCCTCAAATCGACGAGCATGTGCGTCGTGAACGTCACTTCCGGGAATGTCCCGCCCGCGGCCGATGCCGGACCCAATCAGACGATCCATGCGATGGATACGGCAATGCTCGATGGGTCGAATTCCAGGGATTCCGACGGCAGCATAGTATCTTACCAGTGGATCCAAACGAGCGGACCCCCGGTCACCCTGTCCGACCCTTCGTCCGTTCAGCCGTCCTTTGTGGGACCCGAAACCGCAGGGGCGACACTAGGCTTTACCCTCATTGTCACGGACGGCGATGGACTCAGTTCCACCGCCAGGTGCACGGTGTATGTCCAGGGAAGCGCCACACCGGACCTGACGGGTGCATGGGGCGATTTCAAATATGCTTCCGGCACGGTTTCGGGCACCTTCAACGTTCAGAACACCGGCAGCTTCGATTGTTCCTTCCCCGGCGCTCCGGCCCGGAACACAGGGCGAATCGTGGTGAGTGCCGGCGGAACGAATGTTCAGCTCTACCAGCCCGCCCTGGCGCTCGAGCCCAATATGGAGTACATGCTGAGCTTTTCAGCCTACTCCAATACAGCCCATGCGATGACGGTCAGCCTGATGAAGCACACATCGCCTTACACGAGCTACGGACTCTCCAACTCGCAGGTAAAGCTTTCCTCGAACTGGAACGTCTACCAGTTGAGGTTCAGGACGGCCAATTTCTCGGCCCCCGTCACTGACGGAAGACTTATGTTCTCACTGGCAAACACGGCGGTTTCGGGCGACCAGTACTTCATCGACGACGTCGTGCTCGCCAAGGTGAGCACTCCCGCGGTAAATGTCGTCAAAAACCCGAGTTTCGAAGCGGGTACCAACCAGTGGACGTTCTACACCAACGGCGCCGGCAGCTTCGATACGCCTGCCAATGGCGCGCCGAGCCGAAATGCCGGCCACATCCGACTTGCCGGGACGGGATCGAACATGCAGCTCTATCAGGCAAATCTGCAGTTGGACCCCGGCACCGACTATCAACTCACCTTTTCGGCATACTCGAGCGTGGGACACGGAATGACGGTCAGTCTAGTAAAGAACGTCTCGCCCTATACCAACTATGGGCTTTCCAACTCCCAGATCAAGCTCACGGCCGGCTGGAATACCTACCAGGTTAAATTGCGGACCGCCAATTTCACGTCCAAAGTGAGCGACGGAAGACTCATGTTCTCTTTCGTCGGATCGGCCGTTGCGGGCGACCAGTACTGGATCGACAACGTCGTTCTGAGCAAGGTGAGCACCCCGGCCGTGAACGTCGTCCAGAATCCTGGATTTGAAAGCGGCACGGCCCCCTGGACATTCTACTCGAACGGTATCGGCAACGATGCAGTGGGGCAGTCCACGCTAAAGGTCTACCTGTCGGCGGACGGCAAGGCGACGACTCAGCTCCTGAAGACATACACCGTCCCGTCCATGGCGACCGGCGCGGTTACAGGCCTGAGCTCCAGCTACTCGGCATCGACGCTCTCAGGAAAGTACATCCTGGTGACAATCGATACGGCCAACGACGTAGTCGAGCGCGACGAGACAAACAATCGCGTCTCGCGGCTCATTCAGTGAGCAGACACGCGATGAACGGCTGTGCTGCCGGCAATCGGCCGTCAGCACGGCCTTGTCGGAATACATAAACGTAATGATGGATTTTTGGGCATTTTCCTAGATGCGGCCATCGATCTGAAAGTTTTTATTTTCGATCAGGTTGTGTAAAGACCTCAGTATGATTAGTTGTAATAACATTCTCGATAAGAGCATTTCCGCCGGAATAATGGCCCCGGGCTGTTCGTATTCGCAACCTCTGCAGTACAAAACTCCGATTTACAGGCACCTCGATATACTGAAAGGACGGTTCCAAATGAAGAAGTTGTTTTTGACGCTGATATTCATCCTGGCCTCATCCAACGCATGGGCCGCCATCTACTACGTCTCCACGGGAGGTTCGGATTCCTATACCAACGCCCAGGCGCAGAATGTCGCGTCGCCGTGGCGAACGATCAATTATGCAATCAAAGCCGCCGCCGCAGGAGATACGATTATTGTGCGGGGAGGGACGTATTACGAGAGAGTCCTCGTCAACAAGCAACTCACTCTGAAAGCATATACGGGAGAGGTCCCCGCCATCGATGGCAATACGACCTGGTATTACACGGCAAGCCCGGCAGTGTTCAAGCAGGTACAAGTGAATTCCTCGTTACCCTTTATACCGAATCAGATCAACCTGTCATCTTCTTCTGCCGCCGCATCTTCCGCTTCTTACTACAACGCTTTGGTTGAGATAACTGCAGCTAAATCCTTATTAGACGGCTTTGAGGTGAGAAATTCGCCGATAGGCGGTATTTATGCAAAAGCTAACGGTGTTGTTGTTCAGAACTGCACCGTCCGAAATGTAGGTGAACATGGAATGTTGGCCAACGGTCCATGGAATGCAAAGCCCGTCGCAATCACTTTTCAGGATTGCGAAGTCACAACCCACAATCAAAACCATCGTTGGTTGGGCTATACTTTTCCGGAGACAAAGATTGGCATAAACGGAGGAGGAGCTATAGCTTCCCAAGCCGATGGTACTATTATGAGGAGGTTAAGAGTTCATGATGGATGGGGCGAAGGAATAGATGTAGGTCGAAATACGATAGGTACAATAGTTGAGTATTGCGTATCATATGATAACAGCTCAGGCCAGATTTATACCGACTGGGCCGGCAATGCCACCATAAGATACAATCTGGCTTATACTACTAGCGGCTCTGGAGCAAATCCTGAAGTATTGGGCATTAATCTTGAGCCTACTGGAAGTACTGAATCATACTTAGCTTCACTTGGATGTGGTAATAACTTCTATGTTTATGGCAATATATTGATAGGTTTTGTTTGGTTATCAGCAACGAACGGGACTTATCACCTTAATAACATCAGGCTATATAATAATACATTCCTAGAAACATCTGTTGATGGCAATGGAACGCAAGTCATGATTAGACTAGAAGATAACAATGTCACCAACCTTATAGTGAACAACAATATCTTCAAACAATCTTCCGGCACTTTAATAAGCGGTAGAAATGTCGGTGAATGGGACTATAATTTCTGGAGTCCTTTACCACCAACGTATTTCCGCGGAGGGCATGACAAATCCGGAGACCCCCTCTTTGTAGGAGGCATCGACTTTACTTCCCCTCCCAAGGCTAAGGTAACCGGAGTTGAAGCCGCCCTCCAGTCCACTTCTCCGGCCGGATCAGGGGCTTTAATCCTTGGCGCTCCCTATAACGTTGGAATGGACCCCGCAAAAACCAATTTCACACGGATGCCTATTGTTTGCAGCACACTAGCTGCGAGCGGCGGGTTTGGCGCTTTTGCCTCTGCAGGAGGGAATCCGGCTCCGGAGCCGCCACCGACGCCATCTGAAGTTATCGACAACACGGGTTTCGAGAACGGCACAGCATCATGGAATTTCTACACAAACGGCACCGGAACCTTTGCAGCTTCGACATCATCACCATATGCCGGTGCAGAATCAGGACAGGTAACCATAAATACACTCGGCTCAAATTCGCAGTTGTACCAGAGCGGCATAATTCTTCAGCCTGACACCAATTACAGACTCGTGTTCGCCGCGAAGTGCAGCGCGGCCCACGGCATCACAGTATCGCTTCTACAAGACACGAGCCCCTATACGAGCTACGGAATAAACGCCGTCCCTGTGACACTTTCAACCGACTGGGCGGTCTACACAATCGATTTTAGCACCCAAGGTCTTTCAGCGCCCGTCTACGACGGGAGATTAATGTTCTGGTTCGCTGACACTGCTGAGAGAGGAGATATTTACAGCTTCGATGAAATTCAGATTAGTGCTTTTCAAATCTCTGCGCCGAAGAATTTCAGATTAAGCTCGAATTAGAATCTTAATCTCAGAGTGTCTGCGAGCAGATCATTTGCAAGGAATCCTCAGCGCGCAGCAAAGATTACTCTTCCAATAAATGAGTGCAGGCATGCATGGCCTGCACTCAGCCGCAACCAATCAAGACCCCGGCCGATTAAATGCCCTTTCTCCCAAATCTGAGAGACTATCTACTGTCCAATTTCCCCAAAATGCCGCCTGGGTATCTTTCTTCCGTCTTCGAGCCCACCGATAAAGAGTCCATCGGTTCCTTAGGCGTTAACCCAAGAATATATTTTTTGGCCAACCGGTTCTTTCTCAATAATTTCTTTTCCAGAAATACCGGACAGGCCACGCCAAATGCTATTGCGATAAATGCACCGGGGAGAAATACAGAACCATCAAATCCTAAAATACTGTGCAAACCGATCCTCACTGGACTTATAAAAATTGGATGCAGCAAATAGATCGTCATTGAATAAAGGCCGATCATCCTAAGAATTCTCATGAATGCATTCTCGAAAGAATTAATCATGACAGCCATCATTATGCAAACAAGAGAACCGGACAAAGACATCAAGAATAAACCCAACTTCGTAGGAATGTTGTTCTGTAGAGTACAAACGTATATATAAATAACACTACCAGAGATGGACAGAAGCATCGCTACTGAACGCTCTATATCGTCCAGTTGTATTTTTGACTTCCCTGCGATATAGCCAAAAGTAAACATCGGCAAGCTTGCAAACACCATATTCATGCAAAAAGTTCTGGGTAAATCGAAAAAATAGCCCGGTAAAACCAAACAGCACAATGCGATTGCATTTTGCTTCACCATGAAGCAGAGGAGTGGAAATATTAGAAATATGAGGAAGAGTGTATACATAAACCATATGGAAGGAAGATAACTTTCCATAGGATTCATAACAACTGCATAAATGCTATGTAGATTGACTGGATGCCTAAGTTCTACTAATGAGCCAGACACAACCTTAACAAGCATAAATATGGCCGTAACCGATATTAATGGCAATATTAGCCTGGATGCTTTTTTCGACACGAAGTTTCCATACCGGTTCAGTTGCTGCGGGAATAGTCCACAAAGATAGCCAGCCAATACAAAAAATAGAGGCATATGGAAGCTGTATATGACCTTGATCAACGAAGACCAATACGTCGGAGAACAATCGGGATCGTAGTGGCCGACCACCACCAACATTATGCCGATGCCTTTGGCAATAAATACGCTTCCAGATTCTTTTCTCATATAACCCGGATATTCTTCTTCAAGATTTCACTTGAGTTGCAGAAAGTCCTCTAAGAGAGAGGGAGCGCCAGTCAAAACTACATTCAGGCAACGACGCCTAGGCCTGAATACAGTTTCTTGATATTATCAAGATAATTTTCTCTACTGTATTCCAATTCAACCAGTCGCCTGCCCCTCCGGCCCATCACGCCTATCTCTTCCGAACTCATATTCCGGAATTTTAGCAGCACATCCGCGAGGTCTTCAGCAGAACCACTTCGGAAAGTCATCCCGGTCCCCCCATCATGGATAAGTTCAGGAATGCCGCCTATCCGGGCACCAATCACAGGTTTGCCCAAGGCGTAAGATTCCAATATGCTGATAGGCGCATTCTCGTACCACTCGGAAGCAAGCACGCATGCCCTCGCTCCGCGAATCACGCTATGCAAGCTTTCTCCTGCTCGGTAACCCAGAAACCGCACTTTCGCATTGGTCCTGGCGACAAATGCACGCAGATCAGCCTCTTCCGGCCCCGACCCGACTAAATCGACAGTCACCCCGGCAATTGCGGCAGCCTTTACTAATGTTCTCAACCCCTTCTCGCGACAAAGCCTACCAAAATACACGAAACCGTCACCAGGATCAAAATCGGGGACATACGAATCCGGATCAATGAAGTTGCTGATATGATGGAATCTGCCGGTATCCCACCCCCATTCATTCATTTTGCTTTTATAAAACCGACTGGGCACAACAAAGCAGTCTACATTGTCTGCATAAGAACCAAGCAGTTTGTGCAAGATACTCTCGGCATAGATCAGGCAACTTAACGCCAAAGAACCTTTCATACAGCGATGGCCCACAACATGATGGGTCTTTCCATCTTTGCAGCGCTCGCAAACACCAGTCGAATTCAACATACTGTAAGCTGGACAGGCCAATTTGAGATCGTGCAGCGTTATCACAACTGGAATGTCATGCCGTTTGAGTGACTCCAAAATAGCAGGCGAGATATGATGGTAGATGTTGTGACCGTGGCAAATGTCGGGGTTGACTGCGTCTATCAATCTCTCAACCTTCCTGCGCGCTTCAAACGAGTAGACGGAACGTATCCCCTTTCGGAGTTTTTCGAATACGGAGCAACTTTTGCCGTACTCAATTTCGCTGACGAAATACCCAGACCATTCCGAATCAAAATTCTGCGGGTGTTGCATGGAGAAGGGAACTACCTGCCACCCCTGTTCCTTCAGCAAATTATTATGTTCCAGAAATACGGATTCAGCCCCTCCGCGCCTGTAATAATAGTTATTTACTGAAAGTAAAGTTGCCATGCCAGACCTTTGCAAAGGTAGTTGAATTATTCAATCGTATCTATCTGCTGAAGCAGCGCCTTTATGGAATACAATGTAGTCGAAAAGATTATTGTGCCCTCTATCAGCGGTGTCACAAGTCTCTTCAAATCTGCCGGATCGTACTCCAGATCGGCATCCTGAATTCCAATCAAATCGCCCTTGGCAGCCAAACCGGTGCGTATCGCCGCTCCTTTCCCCTGATTGTTGCTGTGTGTCATTACCCTGATTTCAGGGTAGGTGCTTTTCAAGTCCTTTCCCAACGCTCGACTTGTATTCGTCGAACAATCGTCTATTATGATTACCTCAAGAGATAATTCGTCATTCTTGATATCCAATAACTTTTCCTGATACACTTTTTCAGTGTCCTTTCCTCATTTTAACACAGCACAACAACCTGATAATAAAGGCATCTTTATCTCCTACCCTCTGATTCTCATAGAGCCGTACAACATTGGGGAGGCCTTTCCGCCTGTTCAGCTGATGAGAATTTTCCCTCGCGGCAGGTTTTCAATTCTCCGAAAATTGGGGAGTTTCTTGAGAGTATCTCCAGCACTCCAGACCTTCAGTAGACTACGGGCTTAATTTTAACGCCGAATGACTGTCTTGTATGGAAATGCTCCTGGCTAGCCCTAAGCCTGCTGGCACTTGCGGCAATAATTCCCGAAAAGTACCAGAACAACATTGATATAGGATTAGATCTGATGGTATTCGTATAAATTAAACATACTATCATCACCGAAACGATACTGACCCAACCGAGAGAGAGCGAACCCAAGAGACCGGAAGCATTTCTGAGAAGCAGAGCGTCTTTCAAAATCAGAAGATGCAGAGCAAAGTACATCAGGAATCCAGCCAATCCCAGTTCCCAAATCATGTAGGTCAATGCAACGCTCTGGCCCCTGTAATCAAATTCGGTATTTCTGCTGACAGTGTACTTCCCACGCAATTCCTTGATCGAAGTCTGCATGACATTTCCCATCCCCAATCCAAAAGCGAGAGAAAGAGGTTCGTGAGAGAGTCTGCTGAATGCCAGACGAATCGCATCACCTCTCCCGAATTCCTGCTCATTGTACGCTTTTGCTCCAGTAAAGTAGTATCCTTTACCTTCCATTTCCCTTTTCAAAATATCGACAATACCCGTGCGAGACGGCGGCAACATCATATCGTAGATCGTTATGAATGACGGTATTAGTATAATTCCTATGAGGCTTGCAGCAGCAATTACTTTTGCCTTTGATTTTGCGTGTTTATAGTAGTTTTCGATTCTTTCTTTATATAGTAAGGCTGGAACAATAATGATTATCGGCAGGATAATCAAGGAAACCTTTGTCTCATTCAAAGTCGTTGGAATAAATAGGCATGCAATTAATAAAGCTGCGCTGACTGGTTTCATCTGTTTATTGATTAAGAGCGCTATAACTACGGCTGAAGCACACAGTAGAACAATCGACAGATCGCCGGATACCCAGAGCGTTCCTGTGACGTAGTCCCCTGTTAATGCCGAACGATACACTATAAATTTTTGACAAATAACTATCGGAAGTTGAATTATCAACAGTACCATAAGGAATTTTAATTGTTTCTGTATATCTTCTGTTGAAAATTCAAATACGAACGGCAGAAAGAATACCGGCATGAACTTGAGATAGGATCGAATGCCCAGTATAATTGGACCATAACTCAACTCATTGAGAATCCCTCCACAGACCATAAATATACAATATGATACAAGAATAACCAGATAGCCCATAGACATCCAAAACCTGTTTTTCACCGCAGCCTGCAGACAGATGACCAGTACTAAAATAAGAGAAAGCAATTCCGGAACCAGGGTTGTGTAAAGTTGAGTCACCTTCAGACAGTAGTGCAGGTAATCCAGTGAAAATATACTAACGAAAAGAACGTAAATTAAAAGTTGCATGGCTTGCCTCCCCTTCCTGTTTTGTACAACTTCAAGACCTGAGCAGGTCAACAAGAGCATCTAGATTGTGTTCGGAATGCGCTTCGCGCGCATATCTCTGCGCCCTTTCTCCCATATCCCTTCTGAGGGAATCATCTCTCAGGAGTTTGAGAACCCGATCCAACATTTTTTCGTAAGAACCACAGTAATAACCGACTCCATACCTTTCCAAGATGTTATCGGGATTCGAATAGAGGCTTACTACTGGTACCTTTCTCATCCACGCCTGAATAAATGTATTGGCAAATCCTTCCTGGCTGCTGCTATTCACGAAAATATGGCTCTTGGACAATACTCTGTTG
>JAEZHY010000157.1 GCA_023416335.1 Pseudomonadota bacterium
GTTCCAGGCTGTCGCGAAGAGAGCAGAAATTGCAGAGGGTCCCGTGGAAGTACGATCATATCCAGCGGCATGTGCCACGTTCGAATTTTTTCCAATGTGTCGAAAAGATGGATTCTCTGGGAAGAAAGCCTGGCGGTCAGTTCATGGACGATCAGGTCGTCTGAGGTTGTGAGAATTCCTATATTCAGGTTCTCGGAATTCGTCTCGCTGATCCGACGTTTTATGTTGCTCTCTATTTCATCTGCTTTGGTTTTGACATCCTGGAGTGAATGGGCAACGAGGTTTATGGGTATGAGATAATAGCGCCTGCCGATCGAACTGAACCGAATCAGGAGCCCGAGTTTCCGGTACACGGCATTGAGTTTTGGAGCATTTTCCCGGAGTTCGAGAGGGTTTTCGAAATCGATACTCTCAAGGAAATCCGTATCCTCCCGCGTCAGGAGTTCCTGCTCGATCAACCCGAGACCGTAGGCGTTGCCTCCATATCGGCTCGGAAGAAACCCCGGATGGTCCTCGGCCGCAAAAGTCCCCATGGGAATGTCTTCCGGCTGGATACCAAATGCAGGGTATTCTTCCGGATCTATGATGCGAAATAAGCTCTCGCGGCGCTCGAGATCGACGGATTGCCCGTAAGACGTTCTAGTTTGCATCGAAAGCCTCTTGGATTCGGGTCAATCATCAATTATAAGTGTTCCTCCGATATTTTTCATGTTTTGCTATTTGCTTCAATTAAATTGAGAGACACATGCTGAAAAACAGATCCAATAATTTCCTCTTCGCCTCAGTGTTTGGCCTCGGCACCGCTCCCGTGGCATCCGGGACGGTCGCCTCGCTCGTTGCCGGTGTTCCCTGTTTCCTCCTGATCGGTCATCTCTCCGCTTTCGCTCAGTTGCTCATTTCGATCTTTATCTTTCTGATCGGATGGTATGTCTCGACGGAAGTCGAATATGAACTCGGACGAACAGATCCCGGCGAAGTCGTTATCGACGAGTTGTGCGGGTTCCTGGTTGCAATGATCGGTCATCCCGTGAGCCTTCTATCGGTAACCGCGGGGTTCTTCCTGTTTCGCCTGTTCGATATATGGAAGCCGTGGCCCTTGCGCTTTCTGGAGAGGAACCTGAAAAGGGGGCTCGGAATAATGATGGATGACGTTGGAGCGGGAATTTACGCAAACATCCTGGGGCTGGTTATTCTAAAGCTTCTGAGTTGATGCGGACCTGCAGATCGATTACGCGCCTTATCAAGGCTATCAGCAGAATTGCCGCCGCCGTCCCGCCGACATCGAATAGAAAATCCACGAAATCGCAGTCGCGGCCGGGGATAAATGCCTGGTGGATTTCATCCGAGGCCCCGAATAAAGCTCCCGCGAGGAGCACTCGGATTGAAAAGCTGAGGAATCCCTTTGAGTCTATCACCGAGTACCACATCCTTCCCAACAGCAGCCCCAGGGTTAGATATTCCACCGGATGCAGGTAGCTCGTATCGAAATGCACGTCTGCGTTTGGGTATGATCTCGACGACATCAAAAAAATGAAGAGTGCATAGAACAAGGCCATTATCACCCATTGCCGGTTCCCTTCCGGACCGGAAGGATTGAGCAGGTAGATCGCCAGGCTCACCAACCCTCCCGCGAACAGAACCGCGACGGCCGCAATCACGCTTTCCAGGGGAACTTTTATCGAAAGGGTAAACGCAAGGGAACATATACCCTGTCCGAAGAAGAGCACAGCTATCCAAAAGGAAGAGTTCAGGGGAACTCTCTTTATTATTTTTCGGAGCAGACGGGATTGCATGGAGTATCCTCTACCTCGGGGAAAGAAAGCGCACGATCGGCACTCAAAATGGTTTCTGAAAAATTGGAGCACTATACTGGAAAATTTGCATTTTGGAACCGCCTTTCTTAACAAATAGATTTCACGTTGAGTCGCGCCGGGTTTAAAATTACTCGTGCTTCACGTACAAGAAGTTATATACTGCGATGCCGGAGAAAATTGATGGATGAAAAAACGCTTGAATTTTGGCGCCAACACTCAGTGAACTTTCTCGAGATGGCGCTCAAGAACGATAAGCACGAGAGGCTCGAAACACCCGACGGATATGGGAAATGTAGCCGCGAATGCGGCGATACGCTCGAAATTTTCCTTATTTCCAGGAACAGTCACATCGGCACGGCCTCGTTCTATACGGAGGGTTGCATCTATACGGTCGCATGCGCAAACACGCTCGTGCGGATGGTCGAAGGGAAGACGTCCCAGGAAGCCTGGGGATTGACGACCCAACACGTGGTTGATTTTCTCGAGACTCTTCCCAAAAAAGAGCATCATTGCGCGGAACTTGCCGTACAGACGCTGCGTGTTGCATTGCTCGATCTCAAAGAAACGGAGCGACAACCCTGGGTCAAGTTTTACAGGAAGAAATAAGGTGAGCTTCTGAGTCTTTTCTGCGAATCGCTATTACCGTATAAGTGAGCCTGTTCTATTTCCCGCTCCCCGAGCCCGCTCGCATGGAAACTCCGACTGTCGCTCATTTATCGCAAGCGCCCCGGCAACACGCAACTGAGTGTTGAATATACGCCGTCCGCATCCCGGTCGGCCGAAAGGACCTTTTAGAACTTCATGGAAATATTGTCGCGAGCGGAATGCATCCGCTTTCTTCAAAAAATTGCAATGCCGCACCACATTCAAAGGCACAGCTTCATGGTGGCCGAGGTCGCCGTCCATTTGGGCACATTGCTCAACCGGAACAGTTCCGACCTCGATCTCCGCATGGTGGAAGCCGCGGCCCTGCTTCACGATGTCGGCAAGCAACGCAGCCTCCAAACGGGAGAAGACCATGCGGCGCTTGGAGCAAGAATGCTTGCCGGGATTGTGCCTCCCGCCGTTACCAAAATTGTCGGAGAACACGTTTATATCGATTCATCGGGAATTGAATCGCCTCTCACCGAATCACTCCTCGTCAATTACTCCGACAAAAGAGTGAAACACGATCGGATTGTTTCGGTTGAAGAGCGCTTCCAGGATTTGATCGCACGCTATGCCAAATCGCTCTCCCACCGCGACCTGCTGCTGGAAAAGCTAAAGCTTTATACCGTTCTCGAACGGAACATATTCTCTCACCTGGAAATTGAGCCTCTTGGCAAGGAAATCATGGACATCACCATCGACGATATCAAAGGAGCCGGATCCAATAATCATGGGAACGAACAAGAAAACCATTGCGCTGCTGGCGGGCGGGAAATCCGCTGAACGCGAGATTTCCCTGAAGAGTGGTGAACAAGTCTACCAGGCACTCGACAAATCCCGTTACGATATACTCAGATATGACCCGGCTACCGATTTGGCAGCCCTGTCCCGCGATGCCGGTAAAATCGATGCCGCTCTCATAATCCTCCACGGCCGCATGGGGGAAGATGGAACCATCCAGGGCATGCTCGACTCTCTCGGAATTCCCTACCAGGGCAGCGGAGTTCTCGGCAGCGCCATCGCCATGAACAAGATCCTCAGCAAGCAGCTTTACGTTCAGGCCGAAATACCTACACCTCCCTATGTGGTCGCGGACAGGACCAGGCCGGTCAAGGCTTCGGAAATAATCGAAATGTTCGGCCTGCCGGTCGTCATCAAGCCCGAACATGAAGGATCCAGCATAGGCCTTTCGATCGTTCGTGAACCGCAGAAGCTCCAGGGGGCTTTCGAAACGGCATGGAAGTTCGACCGGCGTTGCCTGGTCGAAAAGTACATCCCCGGAATTGAAATCACCGGAGGCGTGCTCGGGAACGACGAACTCCTTGCACTTCCCCTGATCGAGATTGTCCCGGGAGAAGCATACGAGTTCTTTGACTATGAGGCCAAGTACACTCCGGGCGCAAGCAAGGAGATCTGCCCCGCCCGCATCGACCCCGAAATAACCGCCAGGGCACAAGAATTCTGCAAACAGGCGCACCAGGCGCTCCACTGTAGAGGATACAGCAGAACGGACATGATTCTGTCCGGAAACGACCTCTTTGTTCTGGAAACGAACACGATACCCGGCATGACCGCAACCAGTCTTTTTCCGCAGGCTGCAGCCAAAGCCGGGATGGACTTTACGGAGTTGCTTGACAGGCTGATTGAGTTGGCACTGGAGCACTGAAAAGGAAAAACGGCATCGGTGTAGGGTGGGGGAGCGAAGCGCGGTCCGCTTTTGGGGTGCCCACCCTACACCGCTCACCGTTTACCATATCGTTATGGCGCGGTCTCCTGACCGCGCCATTTTTGCAAGTCGTTTCACAACCGCGCAATCACCCGTTCAACCTGCGTGCGCTTCATTGCGTAAGCCCGGGCGAGCATTTCCCTCACGTTGGACTCGATATCGCCCTCCGTGTTTATCGTAGAATAAAACTCCGGCCCAAGTTCTTTTATCTCTTCGAATTCCTCGATCAGACCCGGGATGTTCATAGCGCGGGCATCGGACTGACCGTCCTCTCCGGCACGTCTTTGCCCCAGCCTTTCCACGATCGTGTTTTTTTCACTCACGCACTCAAAGAACAAGACACTCGCATCCAGGTCCTCGGCAAGCCGGATCACTTCCTCTCGCCACTTTCGCATCGAGAAAGTGGCATCCAGAATTACCGATCTCCCGTTCTTCACTTCGTCCTGCGCCCGTGCGAGCATATGGGAGTAAACGCGCCCACGCATATCTTTCCTGTAAACGCCCTCCCCGTATGGCACCGGTCCCGTGTGTCGCCGATATTCGGGAAGGTCCTTTCTTGCCTCGTCGGACCGGATAAGCACCATGCCGTATATCTCGCGCAGGCGTTGCGAGTAGGTCGATTTACCAGTCCCCGGCAGTCCGCACAGCACCCAGACCGCAGGACGGCTGAAGCGAACCGCAAAGCTGAAAGCCAACTGCAGATATTGCGATGCGCGCGCTTCCATCAAAGCCTTTCGCTTACCCGGCTCCAGTTCGGTCCAGGTCAGGCAGGAGACCTTGAGTTTTACCAGCGCTCGATAGCATGAGTAAAAATCGAGAACCGTATAGATTCCATAATCCCTGCTCGCCGCCGTGTAGCCTTTAAGCACCTCCAGGGCCAAATCCGCATGGTTCAGCCTTTCCAGGTCCATATGCAGGAAGGCCATATCGATTGCGCTGTCTCCGTACCGGAATCGCTCGTTGAATTCGATGCAGTCGATGATCTGGATTCCGTCGAGCAAATAGACGTGCTCGGCCCTTAGATCTCCATGGCCGTCGCAGATCCGCCCTTCTTCCACACGGTGCTCGAAAAACCGGCTCCAGTCACGCAAAAATACCCGGCTGGATTCTTTGACGAAATCGAAGGGGCTGCCGGCAACAAGATTGCCGACAAAAGGTTCGAGCTGGATGAAGTTTTCTTCCGTATTGAACTGAATGACTTCGAAAGTCCCGTACCGCGAGATGGCCTCGTTTCGTTCACTGCGCCCGTAGAAGTCGGCCAGATAAGCTCCCAGCCGGAACATTTCCTCGCCCCCCACTTTGTCGCCGGCAAGCAGTGAGGTCAGGGACGCATCGTCGGGGAGTTGCTTCATGCATACCGTATATTCGACAATCTCTCCCTCTCCGCCCATCCGGAATGAGTTACCGGCCTTTACGATCGGGACCACACCCTCATATACCCCGCGCGAAAGCCGCTGATTGAGCGCTACCTCAAGAGTGCACATCCGCTTTCTCTCTTCCAGGCTGGTGTAGTCGAGAAAACCGAAGTTCATCGGCTTTTTCAATTTATAGACGCAATCGCCGGTAAGGTAGACGACCGATATGTGTGTCTCACGTTTTTCGATATTTCGGACAGGATGAGGGTAAAAGGCAGGATCGGCCATTGCACGGCAAATCTTCTCGAACATCCGCATTGTGTTCAAAGCCCCCGAGATCGGAAAAGATCGTACCAGGAAGAGTTCGGTCACGGGAAGTGAGATTCGCGCAAAACGCTGGGAGAGTAAAGAGAAATACCTCAGCAGAGTGAGTCGAGGTTGTGCCTTTCTATATAGGCGTAGGCGCTGTGATTGTGAATGGACTCGAAGTTCTCGACATCGACGAGGAACCACTTGACGTTCTTGTCCCGTTTCAACTCATAGGCAATATCGCGCACTACGTCTTCGACAAACTTGGGATTCTCATAGGCGCACTCGGTGACAAACTTCTCATCCGGCCGTTTCAAAACGGAATAAACATCACATGAAGCAGCACCTTCAACCAGCTGGACGAGGTCCTCGATCCAGATGAACTTCTTGAACCGGACCGCCAGACGGACCTGCCCCCGCTGGTTGTGCGCGCCGTAGTTGCTGATTTCCTTCGAACACGGACAGACTGTCGTGATCGGAACGTTCACCTCCAGAACGAGGTCGCATCCGTTTTTCCGATCGAGTGAACCCGAGATGCGGCACTTGTACTCCATCAGTCCGGCACTGGCCGTAACCGGCGAGAGTTTCCGGACGAAATAAGGGAAGTGCATTTCCATATGGGCCGATTCGGCCTGCAGGTGTTCCTGCAGGGCTTCCAGCACTTTGGAAAACTCACGGATATCCAGGTTGCCGTGAAATTCATTCAGAATCTCGATGAACCGGCTCATGTGAGTGCCCTTGAATTCCCTGGGCAGGTTTACATACATGTTGATCGACGCAACCGTATGCTGGACCCCGTTATTCCTGTCCATAACGGTGACGGGATACCGGATGTCCTTTACTCCGACCTTGTCGATGTTGATGTTCCTGTGGTCCGCCTGATTTTGCACATCGATCATGCCGTGATCCTCGTGGCTAGAGTCCGACTGCTTCCATCAGATTTTTTACGATTTTTTCAAGACCTGTCTTTGTCGCCTCCCCGATCTTATCGGCGAACTCCGCATTGAGGTCGGCTTCGATGATGGATTCGTCATACGGAATGAAGCCGAGTATAAGCTGACCGGCCATGACCTTTCTGAGAAATGTCCGGTCCTCCTCGTTGCGCACCTTGTTGCCGACAAGCCCGATACGCGTCAACCCGATATCCCTGCCGAGTTCGCGTATCCTCGCAGCGGTTTCAATACTCCTCCGGCCGGGTTCCACAACCGTGATGAGCCAATCGACGAACTTGGATGTACCTCGTCCCAGGTGTTCGATCCCGGCTTCCATGTCCATGATAACCACTTCATTGCGTCTGAGAATGAGGTGCTGGACAAGATTCTTGAGAAGCACGCTTTCCGGGCACACGCAGCCCGTTCCGCCCTTC
>JAEZHY010000005.1 GCA_023416335.1 Pseudomonadota bacterium
TCGGGGGCGTAATGAACGTCTATCATGGAGCCCGATATACCATCCTGACCAACGATCCTCCCCTGCCGCAGATGCCAAACTTGTCGGATTACCAGTATTTTGGAGGTAGTCTGCCGTTGCCCGGCGACCTCGATCCAGCGAGCCGCTTTGTCAGGGCGTCGGCGTTCCTGTCCACGCTGGATGCCGCCTTCAGCAATCCACCGACGCCGACCGACCGTCGCCGCCATGTTCAGTGCCACCCGCTCTATCATGGAACCATTTGGCGCCAACATGCCTTACGAAGGCTCTATTGTTCCTGCCTGGCCAACCCTCTGGACCGCCGTTTCCGATCTGACCAGCAAGGCAGTCTATTTTAACCACTACATGGCGAGGAATAATTTCTGGATCGATATGCGAAAACTTGATTTCCGGAAGGGCGCTCCGGTTCTGTTTCTGAAAGCTTACAGGCCTGATCTGGCTGGAGAAGTGTCGAGATCGTTTACACGACCGCCAAAGAGGTCTATTCCTTCGAGTTGGCGTTCGGACTAGATTTGAGTTATCGTTTTTGCAATTTGATTGACCTGAGCTGCGCGCTGCCTTCCGGTTCACGGGGGGGGCAGATGGAAGAGCCGGGAGGCTGAACTTCGGCTTCTTTTGCGTTGAGGGGATTTACTCCCGATGATTCATTTCCGCAACTCCCAAATTGTTTCACGCGAAGGCGCGAAGGCCGCGAAGAAGAGGATGCAGGCGGGGAGGGGGAGCCGGTCCGGGCTCTTCACACTTCACTTGGGCGAGACATAACATGTACGATTTTCAGGTAAAAACTGATGAGACCGATCAAGGGAGAGTTAAGAAATGAAATTCATGTCTGGAGATTGGCTGGGGTCATAATGTAGGAGAGTTATGTTAAGTTTGGGACCCAAAATGCAACAGACCTCCGCTTGTTGGGTCCACATACTCCGTTCTGGACGCGATCTCCCAATGAATACGGAGGGCTGCGCCTGGATGCCCCTATTCAAAATTATGCGGTAAAGGATTGGTTCGTGCGCGAGGAATATTTAGTTGCGGTTTTCGTAATAAAAATCAGTTTCTTATGTATAGTGAGTGAATGACTCTCTATCAATAACCTCTAATTGCTAATCGAATTCCACGTCAACTCCTTCTTAAAAGTAAGCTTCAATCGCCATGGGGGTACATTGATACTAACCGGGCTTATTGCTGGCCATCCTGAGGCGCATCGAAATATCGTAGGCCGCCATATTAGGTATAAAACATGTGCGTATAAACTCCTTACAAGTTCACCACAGTTGTTGTAGGGGTCTCTCCAACATTCCGGGCAGGGCTCTGGAGATCGCAAAGGTCGCAGAAGCGGATAGAACCTACATCTTTAAGCTGTCACCTTCCTGCTCATTGAGGGTGTCGATGGGAGGCTTTTTGCATCGCGTGGCATTCCTGTTTTCGCAGTTCTATAATCACCAGCTCCAGGCCACAATCGCTTTTCCACGAAATTATCTTTCCAAATTCATTGAACCCAGAATTCAAGTATGATAGATGTAGCGAAGACCAGTAGGCCAGCCTGAGATGTCCGACTATGGATCGAATGTCTTCTGTTGAGTCTCCGTGTCTTCGTTGTGAGTTTACCTCGCTAAAAGGCCCAGAGAAACTCGGCGCTTGAGGTAAGTCTTACGCCTCCCCCCCGCCGCTTGTCGAAGGGGGTTTTATTTAAAGGGAGTTAGCATTGTTTATTTTAGTTCAGTTCCCTTTAGCCGATACTCGCCCATTCCTAAACTACCCCACTTACCGTCTATCCGCACCTTCCTGGCCCATTGCTGAGGTTGGAAAAGAATTTGTGCGAGCTTTCGGGATCATTGAAAGTCGGAAGCGAGGCGGTGTCGCCGAGTGGCCTGCGGAAGAGATTTACAGTCAGGCCTGTCGTGCAATAAAGTTCGAACCAGCACTGAAAAAGCGCATCATCGGCGAAAATGCGCAATTGGTACCAAATTGTCTTTTTCGCCGACTTTTGTGCGATGGAACTGCTTTAGCAAGACTCGAGATAGGAGTTCGACTAGATCCTCGGAATTGTAAGGCTACTCCTTTGGACCGCGATGAAGTCCTGGCCGTTTTATTAGGGGTGTTGAGCTTGCCGGTTCGTGTGCCATGTCAAGAAGGAGAAAAGAAAGTAGAAATTCAGGATTGCAGTAAGTTTCTCGCTCAACATTATCTCGGTTCTACCACAACAAAGGCAGGCCTGCTTACTGGAGCGACAGAAAGCTGGTGGGTTCAGGATGGAATGAGTCTGATGATTGTTGAACTTGCGCGGGATCGGATCTCTTCGCTTCCTCGTGGGAGTACAGTTGTTTACCAGTTCATCAATCGCGATTTAGATATTCACCATCTAAGAGTTGAGCGTAGGAATAAGCCCGTCGATTTATGGATTCTATTACATGGAAACAACATCGATCCCAGGCTTCTTAGAAACGTTCGAATAAATCTGTGTCGTCTCAATGCTGAGCGGGAATGCTTGAAAATAGCTCTTCGGCATATTACACGTGATCGAATCAATATTGAACGAGGCAAAGGAGGCACTGAGAGACTGCAAGAATATTTACTACGTTCTGTTAGGCTCCTCTCAAGAGAGGAAATGTACGGTGTCCCACAAAGTAAACTACTTGAATCAATTCAGGAGTTAGACGTAATCGTCCATCCTGGGGAACGTACAACGCTGCTATCTCATTTGCATGGAATCAGAAAGAACATTCTTGCTGGAGTTGAACGGTTTACGACACCTAATATTTCTCCTAATATTACAAGTTTTCCAGCAAGCCATCAGACTTTCATATTTTACAATGATACAAAGAATATAGGAGAACAAAATATGTCTAAGAATGAAGTTTACTTTGGTGACAATGCATCCTTTCAGGGTAACTTAGTAGTAGCTGAAAAAATAAGCAATAGCTTTAATAAAATAAAGGAAGCCACCAATTCTGAAGAACAAAAGGTTAAACTAGAAGAAGTAACTAACTTGGTAGTACAAATGTGCAAGTCTTTGCCAGAGGATAAGGCCGAAGAAGCTGCTCGCGATTTGAATAACCTAATTGATGAGGTTACATCAAAGTCTCCTCGTCGAAAGTGGTACGAATTGAGCGCTGAAAGCCTCATAGGTGCTGCAAAATCAATAGGAGCTGCTGCAGTCCCTATAATAGATGCAATAAGGTCTTTGCTGAATTCTTTGGAATAGCATGCGAATGTTATCAATTTACCATGCGCTACCGCTACACCTCTCGTTTTTCGTGTTATACAGTGTTCGGGGTCGGGCCACGACAATACACCGAATTATCAAGTGAAAGGTTCGAAGTGCACCCCTTCATGGCATCTTAAAGTGCTATTTTCGATCACTAAAAGGTGACTTTTAGCCAGTTGAGGATCGCCGAGTGTGGATTTCACCACCGGAAACCCTCCCCGACGGGTTTCCCCATAGAGGAATCCTTGGACAAATTCTAAAATCAACATAACATTGCCAATGTATTGTGTTTTCTCGAGACCGGGATAAGCTAATTTGAAAAAAGGGAGATCAATAAGATGGTAGAAAAATCCGGTGCATTGAAGTCTTGATTGAGGTTCTTTCCGAGGAAAGGGAGCCAAGCCCGGAAGTGATTGAATTTGCCATTATGTACGCTAAGCTAATTGAAGAAGGGCTTGAAAAGATTAATGATGCGCATTTAAGCAAGGATCAGCAACAAGGCAAACGAGAATTGTTGAGACAGGTAAATGAAATACTAAAGAAATACGAAACGACTTAAGCACAGTTGCCTTACTGTAAAAGAGTTGTGGGGCACTCTTTTTCTGACCTTCCTCCATCATTAGTTCTCTTCAGGCTGCTCATGGCCACTATACCATGAATGGTCCACTTCAGCGGTAATATTGCGATACTCCAATCGTCCGTCTGCATCGAAAACTGCCTCGGCCTCCCCGTTGATCTCATTTCCGCAGTACGGCTTGTCCTCCAATTGGTCGCCTGTCGAACTGAACGCAATTTTCGCGACACATTGATCCTGATCAAAATGAATTTCCTCAATGGAGTAATCTTCGATGCTGTACCCTGTAGCATTGGTTTCAGCTATAGCGCCTGCAAAATCATCTGAGTCAGCGATCTCATCATGGGTATCGGCGACCCTGGAGTCAATTTCCGTCTGCCGCTCCTGTTCTGGTAGTCTCATTAGGTAATCGATGTAGCTCGCTTCCTCTACATAAGTTAACAAAATACTTATTACTTTCAGAAATTCTCTGATCGTCTCCACCGGAAAATCGTTAAACGGTCCGTGTACGATGCTGTCACGAACTTGGCATACCTGATCATATATTTCCATGAGAGAGGACTCTAGTAAACCTTCCCGTACTAACTCATGTCCATTATATTGTGGACTCCTAGGTCTCCCGCGAGCCTCCATACGGCTGTCGATTGCGGCCTCCAATTGTTGCCAGTGGGCAATGAACTCGCCAACCATGGCGTTAACATTGCGTGCCGCGCTCTCAGCGACTAATTCCATTTCTTCAGTAGGGACAGTCACCTTGGACAACTCCGCAATGGCTTCTTTAAGTTTCGGCTTAATTTCAAGGACTAGCGTCCGAATTTCTTCTAAGTCTTTGCCAGTGATGAATGCATTGTGGGCCACTTTGCATCGAAGATAATAAAGTTTTTCCCATCTAGTTTTCAGGTATCCATCTTCGCAGGCAATCAGGCCCGCAAAGTATCGCTTCCAGTTCGATTCTGGGATAAACTCTAACAGGGCCTTTGCGTCTTCGGCAGTTTTAACATCCTTAATTTTTGCGAACAGCTCCTGTGGCGTTCTTTTTGAGTAAGGCTCGAAAAGGAAATCCCCCAATTGTATAAAGTCGACTTGGTGAAGAATGTTTAAATAATCATTTCTCTTGCTGTGCTTGAGGGCTTCTTCTACAGCTTTCGGGAGCGTCTCCTGCGCCCACTCGCGACCGACTGTTATAAGCATGAAATTAGCAATCAGTCGCCTCATCAGGTTTTCGATTTCGTTAATAAGAGGATATGCCTTCTTTGCATTGTGAAATGACAGCTCGTCCCAGAGCGTCTCTGTCTCTCCTCCAGCTTGGGCCACTATGGTCCGAATTCTTTTCAGCAGTGCGATAAAATGCTCTAGTTTCTCTGTTTCTAGATCGGGGTCACCATCCCAGGTGAAGTGAAGGTGGAAGTATCGTTGCTCTTTTGCTGCTACCTTACCATCGGAAACTTGGAAGCTGCAAAGGTGTTCCCCCTGGAAGTAAATGCCGTCATCGCTCACCCTGACTTCGGAATCGACATGTAGCAGCCGGATGAAGCTGGCAGCAGAGTTGCAGAAGGTGTCTGTTCTCCGGAAAATAGCTAAATACTCGATGGTGACTTCCATTTGGGACCTGCCTTCTTGCCACTTTGTCGCCGCAACGCAGACACACTCGACAGATTGAATGAAATACCCCGTTTGCCTTCATGCCCTAGCATGCGCGATTATCTCTTAATCAATTGCGTCAATCAAGGTCCTTTGCATATTTTATTCGAAAAGCACCTCATATATTCGGGCTGTTAACTACTGAAATGTGAGGTCGTTTAAGCTCAGCACAGCTTGTCACTGTACGTAAAACATCGTCCCAAATGCCTACCAATTAAGGATCAGAGACAGTTCACATATCTTACCACTATGTTGAGTTCTTCCGAAACCATGATGCGGCAAATATGATCAAGGTTTTGAAACTAGTGCATGGCGGGTTTCGCGGGTAAAGGGAGGGGAACGCCTTCGAACCGGTACCGGTCACTGCCGCACGCCCGAGGCACGTTCGACCTCTTCGATAAGCTTTCGGGTTCCTTCCGGGCCCAGAGATGAAGCATTTTCATCCCCGGTGCCGGTCTTTCCGGCCTTATCTCTTCCGAGAAGAGCCCCAGAATGCGCCCAGATTGATCTCTACGATCCCGGTAATCCCCCTCGGCCTGCCCGTTAGCCGCTGAGGCAACGATACATCCGAGAAGGCCCTTTATGCTCTCTTCCTGCGGCTGCCCGGCAAACCCGGCAACGACCTGCCACAGGTTGCTTTTCAATTCAGAAAGCCTGCGCTCCCTTCGGTGAATGCCTTGCTGGGGCGCCTACTGACTAACCATAGCTATTCAATGGGTTCTCCCAGCCCCGGTGAATACACAAAGAAGATCTCCATACCCTTCCAGCGTTGTTGCCCGGCTCTGACGGGATAGGGCGATAATAGACCTGCGAAATACTGCTCCAGGTCCACCGACTCCCAAGATGCTTCAGAGAACTTCATCGGAAAACCGTCTCTTTCGGATTCAGAGTTTAAAAGAAGCGCATCATCGCGCGAGTCACTTTTATTCAAACACAACCAGAGCTGATATGGTTTCGGAAAGTCATGAAGAAACTCGGCAAACCGTTTGAACATAATGCAAAGAGCATGTAAGTGAGAATTCCGATACCTCCAATTGAGATTCCCATAGCCTTCCCAGTCGGCATGTGTGTGCCATACACCTATCCATTCATTTGGCCTGAGATCCCGCTCGGGAGAAAAATCCCGAGCTGCCGCAATGACCCTGTTGAAGTACCTCCTCTTGCCACGTAGCTTTTTACGGGGGGCTTTTGATGGATGGGAAGGAAGAATGTGATGGATCATCTGTACCTCTCACGAGTACTCGATACTATGATGAGCCGCGACTGTATCGGCTTCATCAATTTGTTAGCGGTTCCAGTCTACTGATAGCCTCTCCAGTACTTCTCAACCTCCCAAAGTGGTGCGCCTTCCATGGCTTGCCGAATATTAACAATGACCTTCTCGTATTGGTCTGAGTTGAATTTGGACCATCTTATCTTTCTTGCTTCATCCCAAACCCTCAGCCGCCCACCAATGTTTCTTTCCGAAAGCTCTTCAAGAAGGAGACTGTCAATTGGAGGATGAAGTGCAACTGTACAACACGGAGTATTGGCGTCAAGCTTGGATTATCCTTCTTCCTCTTTTCCAGGCAGCTTGCCAAAAACGTCGGGATTTATTCTTTTGCTCCTGCCGCACGCAACAAATCCACGATCTCCCTGTGACCATACTGAGAGGCAAGACTCAAGGCAGTATGGCAATGTGGTTTTGGGGGCACTCCGTTCACTACCATGCTGCTGGTTACGCAATCCTTAGCGTTGACGTCAGCACCCATGTAGAGCAAAAATTCCACAATGTCCTTGCAGCCCTTTCGAGAGGCGGCTATCAAAGCAGTTCCGCCGAACCAGTCCTTTGAATTTACATCAGCTCCTGTTGCGAGTAAGACTTCCACAATATCTTTGTGACCGTGCTCAGAGGCTTCCATTAAAAAGAGGGCATTCAATATAGTCGCACCTTTATTTACCTTCGCGTTGACTGTGGGGCCTTCGGCGCGGAGCAACTCCGCTGTTTCCCTTTGACCGTTCCTGCACGCCACCATCATAGCCGTGAAGTCATCATTGGTCTGGATCGATCCATGTCGTAATACTGTGCTATGCTCATGCGAGCACCCGACAACAATTAACAATAAGATGATTTCCGGAATCAGCCTGGAGAAAATTTTCATAATAATTCCTTATGAATAGCTCATATTTCTCGGTGGGTATCAGCTCCGGCCAAGATGCAGTGTCTTTATTCAACCATGATCACGTCAAAAAACGGCACCAGATGCGGCAATCAAATTGCAGCCACCGATAGGAATCAGGAAATCATTTTAGGAAATTTGTTTTAATCTGTCTGCCGTTTTTTCGGGCCAGGATCGAGCACTGGACAAAAGGAATTATTTTGTCCGGCAATACCGGAAGGGACGCCCTCCGGTTCCCCGCTCCCAAAGGGAAAAACTTTTTGAAACCATTCAGGGCTAAATCAAAAAGCTGCTGAGAGTTGACGGAATTGTCGATTTTGGAATGAATTGAAGGTTCGGACTGGTTGGGCGACAGAGGTCGCCCTCCCTGCGTAATATGCTTCACGACATCATCCCGGTGCCGGGGTCGCCCAAGCCGGGCCTTGGAAACCGGCTCCTTGGATTCCAATCCTCTACCGACTCCCCCACCGTGGGGCGCGGTCGGGAAACCGCGCCCCAACGAATTAAGAGCAGGACACGGTGTTGTATCCAGCAGGCCCACCGGCTTTACGACTGGTTCGCTCACTGAGGTCGCAGAGGGGAGCACGAATCGGCCCGGCATTGTGCTTTAATTATCGAGCCGATTTTCACTTTTCTGATTCTGCCGGGCCAAGGAACAGGCTCTCCTCATAAGCTCCCGTGCATTCATTGAGCCTTGGAATGAAGAATCAAATGTCTATGTTGAAGTGATGGGTAAACAAGTCCTTATCACTACTTTCGGTTCGCTTGGTGATCTTCACCCCTACCTTGCGCTGGCTATAGGATTGAAGGCGCGGGGTCATGCACCTGTAATCGCCACTTCCGAATTGTACCGCGAAGTTATCGAGCAGGACGGGATCGGTTTTCATCCCGTACGCCCCGATATCGATCCCAATGACCGTGAACTGATAAAAAAGGCACTGCACCCAAGACTCGGGCCGGAGTTTCTGATACGAGAAGTCCTCCTCCCCCACCTTAGGGACTCCTATCAGGACCTGGCAAGTGCCGTAGATGCGGCGGACCTCCTGATAACACATCCGATCACTTTTGCGGGCCCTCTAGCTGCCCAGGTGAGCAAAACCCCCTGGGTGTCCACTGTTCTGGCTCCGCTTTCGCTTTTTTCTGCGTACGATCTGCCGGTGTTCCCCAACTTCCCTTTTCTGAAGAAACTGGATCAATTTGGGCCCTGGATGGGAAGACTCCTCCTGCGGTTTGCAAAGACTGTCACAAGAAAATGGAGCGAACCGATATGGCGTCTTAGAGCGGAGTTGAGCTTGCCGCCCACGGGAGATCCCCTTTATGAGGGGCAGTTTTCACCACACATGGTCCTGGGGCTGTTTTCGCCTCTTCTGGCCAAACCCGCCCCTGATTGGCCCCAAAACACCCGACTGACCGGATTTCTATTTTACGACCAGCCAGATCATCTTCTGACCGACAGCAAACCGGAAGAACTCGAGCCGGATTGCAGGCTCACTGACTTCCTGCGCTCCGGCCCCCCGCCGGCTGTCTTCACTTTGGGATCATCAGCGGCAATGGCTGCCGGCGACTTCTATAAAATAAGCGTTGAAGCAGTCAGGGTGCTGGGGATTCGGGCAGTTCTGGTGGGAAAAGACCAAAGTGTTATGCCTGGAGAGAAGCTATCCGATGAAATCGCAGTTTTTGAGTACATTCCTTACCGGAAGATATTTCCCGCATCCGCGATGATAGTGCACCAGGGAGGAATAGGGACGACGGCTCAGGCGCTCCGTTCCGGAAAACCGATGCTCGTTGTTCCCTTCGCCTTCGACCAGCCGGATAATGCCTACCGAGTCGAACGGCTGGGTCTGGCAAGAACACTATATCGGCACAAGTACTCCGTTGACCGTTTAGTCAGGGAATTAACGGTCCTGCTGAAGGACCCCGGCTATTCGAAAAGATCGGAGGAAGCAGGGCGAATCATCCGTGCAGAAGATGGTGTGGCAGCCGCCTGTGAAGCAATCGAGAAGGTGCTTCGCAACAGTTAACGGGCTCAAAACAACTTGCCAGGATCGAAATCCGTCCTCACCACGCGTTTGCTTTCATAATGATTCGGGCTTGGTAATCTTTCAGTGGCTTGGACATCGGGGTCTTCGAGGAAGGATTTTGGATGATGCCCAGACTCAATGTAATCCTGAATTATTCAGCGAACCTGAGTTGTGCTGATCCTAAGTGCGATTGTTCCTGGTGTGACTAAATTAAGATTACGTCTTCATCGTGATTTCATTGCCGGAAATACATCGCACCCGATCTCGCGATTAGACGGCGGCCGGGATGACTGCCTTCAAGCATTTACTGCTCCGCTTCGAAGAGGTGGAGTTTTAGGAGGAAACACAGGTGGTATACTGTAAAGACACGCAGAAGCTGAAAGAAAAACAAGACCAAGCCTTGGCCGACAGAGAATGTGTCGAAAAGAAAATGCACCGAAAGCTTTACGGATGCGAATGTAGCTGTCCCTAGCAAACGGCTCATAGCCGAAGCTGAATACAGCGAAATCGGCCTGCACAATAAGGCCTATTTCTGCTTTTTGGAGCGGGGAATTGAGCTTCAAATTGAGATTTTGTTCATTCGCCATTGATTTCTTTCCCGCTCCTCCGCATAACCTCAACATTCACCTCATGCGGGGTATGCTATGGATAAATATCGGGAAATCGTGAACGGAATTGGAGTAGCTGTTGACCTTGCCGGGGTGGCCGTAATAGTTATCGGGATTGTGATTGCGACCTGTATCTTCCTCCTTGATATAGTACGGAAACAACAAGACTCCTACCGGGCATACCGTCAGAGCCTCGGAAGGGCGATATTGCTTGGCCTGGAGTTTCTGGTCGGAGGGGATATTATAAGGACCGTGGTCGTATCCCCCACTCTGGAGAACGTCTTCATACTTGGGTTAATTGTCCTTATTCGAACCTTCCTAAGCATGGCTATGCAACTCGAACTTGAAGGGCGCCTGCCTTGGCAACGTGTAAGCAAATAATTCCCGTCATGCGCTCACAAATAAAAATACCGCCGGCACCCTGCTTTATTGAAAGCGTTCAGCATCTCACCAATTTGGATTATTTCCATCATACCAAGTCTGATAAAGTACGATTACTCGATCGGACGAGTGCGCCTCGGCGTCATTGCGGCCCCTAAGGAGGCCTTAAATAATGCATCGAAACACAGCAAGGCTGAATAGGTTGATGTCTCCCTTTCCAGGCCTGATCTGGCTGGAGAAGTGTCGTGATTGTTTGCGCGAGCGCCAAAGAGGTCTATTCCTTCGAGTTGGCTTTCGGACTAGATTTGAGTACTCGTTTTTGCAATTTAATCGACCTGAGCTGCGCGCTGCCTTCCGGTTCACGAGGGGCAGATGGAAGAGCCAGGAAGCCGAACTTCGGCTTCTTTTGCGCTGAGAGGATCAATTCCCGATGATTCATTTCCGTAACTCCAAGTTGTTTCACGCGAAGGCGCGAAGAAGAGGATGCCGGAGGAGAGGGGGGAGCCGGTCCGGGCTCTTTACGCTTCACTCGGGCGAGACATAGCATGAACGATTTTCAGGTAGGGAAGAACTGGTGAGACCGATCAGGGGGAGAATTAAGAAATGAAATCCATTTCTGGAGGTTGGCTGGGGTCATAATGTAGGAGAGTTTTGCTTACTTTTGACCACTCCGTGGAACGAACAAGGCAGGGCCATTACTGACCCTGATCCGGGAAGTGTTTGCCTGATTGAAGGAGTAAGACATAGGATCTGGACAAGGGTAATGTGTTCAGGTATCTGTATGACATGATGCGTAGAGAGGAATGTGTGATATGAATGCCATCCGCATAGCCGTAATATCGTGCCTCATTCTGTTTTTCGCAGTCCCCAGTAGTAGTTCAGAAGAACAATACTCAAGGTCATGCAAAGACAATCCGATGCTCTCAGGCCCATGCTTCACCGCAAGGGGCCGGATGGGGCTTTACAATGGTACTCCAAGCATACGGATATGGCCATTGGGAACAAAGAGAATTGCTTGGGATCGGGGAAGGCCGGTTTCAAATTGACGGTTACGTGAACATCCCTGACCAATTGGTACACCAACTCAGTTGGGATACGGTGATGTTTGCGGACTTTACGGTATGTCCCTTCACTGATGATAAACCGGGACTCATGCGGACAGTATGTGTTGAATCTGCGGATAACATTTCAATCAGAGATAGGAAATGATTGCTCCCCCAACTTCATTACAAACTACCACGCATCCCCCACCCGAATCAATTCCGGTAATGAATTGGTCGTTCCTGGTTTACTCCTGCCGCCCCCGATCAATGGACGTTGCAGATTCACCCGCACTTCCCCATGACTCTGCCGCAGAGGTTTTTTTCTGAGTGATATGCCCCTGCCCCGGTTCGGGCCATTTTTTGTTGAGGATGGTACGGAAGGGTGATACAAAACCCCTAAACCGCTTGCGCCGGAGATAAATGATAACAGGCACTTGGCGGGTATCGGATAAGTACTGCTTCAACTCCCGCCGTCTGCGCCAATCCAATTATTCTGATTAGCCTTGCGAAGATTACCAAAGTAAATTTATCCTGTCCCTGTAGGTGATTATCAGAGAAATGCCGCCAAATCAGTGGCTTAAGCAGTCCATATAACTTGCCAATGTATTGAGTTTTCCCGAAACCGGGATACTACAAATATGATTGAAGAATCTTGACTTTCGCATTTGTCTGAAGGGCATTCAATGGTGGATACCGCCGGGGAGGGGGGATTCGGTCCGGGCTCTTTACGCTTCACTCGGGCGAGACATAGCATGAACGATTTTCAGGTAGGTAAAAACTGGTGAGACCGATCAGAGGGAAAATTAAGAAATGAAATTCATGCCTGGAGGTTGGCTGGGGTCATGATGTAGAGATGTATGAAATTCTCTGATCATCGGTTGGCAGGGACTTAAGGGATTTAACCTGTGCAGAAGATGGTTGAGCAAAGATAAGACATGCGGGCAAAAAAGGCAGAGCGACTGGCCCTGCCCTATTCTGCCCATCAGTTAAGCGTGTTCCCGTAATCTACAGTCGGTATTGCTTCTTACCACTTCGGCTCCAGGTGTCCATGAACTTCAAGCGTCATTTGTTCTCTGGACCCAAACTCAAGGTCTAGGCGGTCGCGGCGAAAACTTCAGTACCCGTGTATAGAGCATCTCCGGCATAGCGGGTCCGACCTTAGTTGCAGGCTCAAGATACGTACGGATGCCGATGCCCAGGAGAGTGCTGGAATCGATCGTAAGGCGCGGGCAGTTGTCGGCGGACAATGGCAGGCATGTATTGTCGGTCCCACAGTTCCGTGACACCTTATACACGAACATTTGGTCTGCAGCATGATCGCCGGCAGGGAGATAAGACACGGCAGTGTCCTGAAAATCGCTATCGTCGAGGGATCCTATAGACAGTTTCGATTTGTCGCCCTCATACACATTGATGTTCATGTACGTTGCCTTCCCGGTGGCGACGTGGTTGGTGCCATAGATCACAAGAAACTCGTCATCTTCCAGCGTGATTTCGTCGTCCGTGCCCATTTCGGGCGCGTAACCGGCAGCCACGTAAAAACAATCCCGGCCGTCTCCCCAGGGGTCGATGCCTCGTTGGATGTAGTCATAGCCCTCATAAAGGGTTGGCTTCGATGGGATGTCTGTAGGATACAACCTCGGATTTGCATCAACAATCCCTTGCCGGAGTTGGTCTAACTTGTTCATCAGGCCCATCTCGGTGTGTCCCGTTCCTCGGATGCGCAAACGTGGCGCGGGAAAGGGATTTGGGTCTGCCGGGGTGCTTGGCGTCACCAGGAAAATATGGAGCGGCGGATTATTCATATAGGCTTTACCGTCCGCCGGAACCTGCCAGATCGCTGCGCGTGGAACAATAGTGAGTTCGTCAGCGGCTTCACCAGAGCCAAGGTTCAGCATCGATGCAGGGAACACGACCGTGTTGATGATCGCTGCCGGATAACCGGCACTCAGCAGCGCCTCCCGAATGCGAGCGTCCGTTCCTTGGTCCGGGGTGAAGATCAGCGCTATGGGGGCATTAAAGGGCGTAGGCCCAATGGTCTTCACAGTCGCGTTATTCACGGAATCTCCCAACGTGGCAAGAATAGGTAATCTTCCATTTGGGTAGACCTTTGAGGCAAGGAATGGTGTATAGCTGAAGTACTTTGCAGGTGGAGGCGTCATGCCGATCACGACGATTGCCTCATCCCCTCGCAGTTTGAAATTCTTGCTCAATCCACCTGACTCCGGGATCTTGAATTGGAGATACGGTTCGTTGTTGAAAAACCAAGCGCTTTTGACTTCTGGATCGCTGGCACACCAGTCTTCTGCCAAATTCCAAGTGACAGCTTGGCCGGTGCTCCAACCAAATCCGCCCCGCTCAAGCGCATTTTTAAACTTTTCGAGTGGGTCAGGGGCATGTCCTGCTTGTTTAGCGAAGGAGCACGGCGCCAACAGTAACACAGTAACAAAGAGGACTGCGGATAGCAGTACTTTTTCCTTCATAGCTTTTCCCCCTTCTCGGTTATTGAATGTGCACTCTCTTGAGATCCGCCGCCTTTCCCCTTATCTCATGGTCACCGTTTTTGGGATCTTCACGTCTAGATAGGTAATCCCATGATCTTTCAGGTTTTTGTCGACGGACTCAATGGTCGCATTTATCTCTGCCATGTAATCATCATGACATATGTCTATAGCGCTGAAGATGCCCGATTTTACGATATCGATGGCTTCAGCTTCTGGAACAGGGAGCTGGAAGCCCAGGAAATCGGGTAGCACCGATACAGTCTGTTCGGCAAGCAGTCGCACAGCGACCGATTTGGATTTTGAGATGGCCTGTCCCAAAAAGATCATATTCTTTCTGTGCTGTTTCTCGGCAGCGGTCAATACCTGGGCCGCGGTCGAGTAGTCGCCGTCAAAGCAGTGGGCCGCGTAGTCCGCGGCAAAGGCGTTTATGAACAGGGGGCGAAAGCTCTTGGTTTCATTTCGAGCCGCTAGTTCCAACTTCCGTCCAAGCAACGGATCCACGTTATTACTGAGCATGATGTCTACTGCATATTCTGTCATTAAATGGGCGACCAGTAATGCCTGGTCGGGGAGCATTCCAAGACTAGCGAATATGTCGCCAAACTTCTGATCAGGGTTGGCCGGGTAGTGTTTTTCCAGTAACAGCTTTGCCTTCGCGATGATATATCCGTCGTCCTGCCCGAACGTAAGACTGGAGATATGAGCCGTGAAATCGGCTCCCCAGGCCTGATTGTGGGTAAGAAACCCATAGGCGAGGGCCTCTTCGGATTTTGTGCCGGCAGCATCCCAGACTTTCATGAAAGAATCAGAATACGTCCCATGGGTCTGATCTAATATCCAGCCAGGGCAAACGGTCGGGTCGAAGATAAAGATAAATAAATCCGGCGCGACGCTTCCCCACATTTCACTCAGATTGTCATGGCCCACGCGCGCACCCAGCCTGTCGGAAATGTAGGCATGGGTGGCCTGGTTCCAGGAAAACGCCACTGATGGAGTCATGATAAATAAGAGGCGAATCAACCCCAATCTTATAAAAAATTCCTTGATGAGTTTCCTTTCCATCTTAGCGGTCCTTCTTTCGAAGTCTGTGTCTTTCGCAGACAAACAGAAGCCGTGGGATTGAGATTATCTCCTTCTGTAGCGGAATGCTCTTACGCGTACCTGAACCGGCTATGGGTTGAACGTGAGAATCCTCGGTGTCAGGAGTTTGGAGGAATCCGGCCCGTGTTCCGTTCCCCGGGCGATGTAGTCGCGCAGCGAGACTATGATCGAGCCGTGCAGGGTTGGGTCTCCCAGTGCGCTCGTGTCGCTAATCGGCGCCAGCATGTTATCGTCTATTTCAGTGCAGTCTCCCGCTCTGCCGAGTGCTGTCCCGAGCGCGGAGCAGTGCCGGGTAAAGTAGTGCACGAAGAACTTTCCGGTGTTGTTCACGGTAGCCTTATAGGCGTCTGCAGAGCCTTTGAGGCCAGTGTCCAGGATGGTCGCGTTCGGGACGCCCCCCATAATCGAGGCGTCATTGGCTGACAAGCCCACATAAATGGCGTTGTCGGTTTCGGTAGCAAGCGTGCCGACAACCGCTACGACCTGCCCGGAGTCGAGCGGGCGGGGCGATGAGAAAAATAGACCGGCTTCTTGCTGGTCGGCCTGGCAGTCCATGCCGATTTCGCGGCAGTACGGCCCGGTCCACCCAAGGTCACGCACTAGCTCAGGCATGAACGATGACGCAGGCGGGGACTGAGTGCAGTCTGTGCTCATAAGGTTCGCATTACTGCTGACACTGTTGCACACGGCATCGACAAGCTTTTTCAGGTCGTCGGCCAGGTAGGCTTCGCTGCTACCGCCTCGCGGCTCAAAGACCAGTGAGGAGTAGCGTTGTACGGGGCCCAATGAGGCAGGTGCGCGCACGCGCAACACTACAAGCGGTGGATCTTTTCGCCAATTATCCGAGGCTGTATCGGGCATTCCGCCGTCGTCGGGGGCGGCATAGCGAAACGCACTGATGAAGTCGATGGCATTCATGCCCATTCCGATCGGCCCTATAGGACCGAGATTATCAATTCGGGGGATTTGCTCGGTAAAGATGTAGCTGTCTGGAACCCCCTGGGCCTGCAACGCGAGGCGGACAGCGTTGTCCGTCGTGGCGCTTGGGGTGATGATGAAGTACCGGGTCTTTCCGAAGGAGTACTCCTCCGACTTCCGATCCATGACTACGTTATTGACGACATCCCCGAGAGCCGAGAAGGTGATGATGCGCTGGGACTTCGGATCATTTGGCGGGACCGTGTCGAACAGGTACTGCATGGGGAAAGGCAGGTCCGGCGTGTTCGCCCACCGGTTGTAGTCCTTGGTCTTCCACTTCCCGTGCTGGCTGAACAGCCAGGTCTGCAGCCCCATGTATCGGCCCGGAGGCGGCATCTGGCCATATATCACAATCGCCTCCCGCGGGTCGAGCCGGTATGTTGCGCTGTAGCCATGCTCGGTGTCGACGAACGCGTTCACCGTCGCCGGGTCCACGTACTCGTCCGGCCATGACTTCACCACCGGCACCACGTATGGAGCCGCAGGATTGGCTTGGAAGCAGTTCTTAAACGCTGGGTAGGTATGGTCAATACAGTCCTGCAGGGTGTAAAGCTTCGGGTAGCCCTGGCTGACCTGAAACCCGTTCTGCTCCAGGTCGCCGATCAGTGCCTTGGTGAAATCGTCGGGCGCAGGCGCCGCTGCTCTTGCAGAATGTCCAGCAAGAAGGAGTAACGCAGCGGCGAAGAACAAATAAGCCGGGATCTTTCGATAATCGAACATTTTGATTTCCTTCTCACGTAAAAGGGCACTGCCGGGGATTCCGTTTCATTGTCTTGGCATCCGCTTTTAGCTGGTCGCCTTTGAAGCGCTTCACCTGACCTCTTTGTGTGATGCCTGGTAAACAAAAAGCCGGGCCTCCTAATTTGCTTGAGGCAGCCCGGCTATCTTCCATGAAGATCCGTGGCTTTCCGTCCCCAGATCTCTCTGGGTTTGGCTTTTCTGGAATGTGCTACAATTCCAGATATTCTCTCAGGTGTAAAGTGGGATTTTACGGGGGATAGTTAGGGTAGAATTTCTACCCCCTAATGATACAAAGGCATGTTCATACAAAACGATAATGGCTTAGAGCGAACTCTTCCTGGATAAATCCGGTTCCCTTACGGTTCACTGCAGAACCCAGGTCAGTCAATCTCGGGATGTGGATACATCTATACAACTGAACGTTACATCTTTCTAATTGAACGTTTCCTGCCTTCTAACGACTACTCTTATTTTTTCACTGTAAATAACAAATATCTCGAAAATGTCTCCAGATCAGGCTGACTGACGATTCACACATCTTACCAATGTATTGAGTTTTCCCAAGACCGGGATACTGCAAATATGATTGAGGAATTTTGTCTTTGCCTTCCGCATTTGTCTGAAGGGCATTCAATGACGGAGACTTCGGTGAAACCGTTGATGAGGAAATATCATCGAGCTGCCTCGAGTTTTAAAATTCAATTAAAGTGCTCTGCTCCTTCCGTTTCCAATGGCCGATGAAGATAGGCTGCTTTAATCAAATCCAGGGACCAAATCGAACTTGAACGGCTGAGAGAAAGGACTTGAGTAGTTGCGTTATATTTATGACAACATTGTTGTCCAGAATATAACAATTGTTGTTATATAATTGATAACGCAATTGCTGCAGAGCCGATCCGAAAAGATTTTGGAGCCGGCATTGCCCTTGCAAAAGTAATAGATGGTAAGTAATTCAGTGCAGTTTCGCGACCGAGTTTGCAGGGCACACTTCGGGATCGAATTCGATCCCATTCCATGGAGGACGATCATGGAAGAAAAAAGAGATAAGTGCCGGGTTGGTGGAGTGGTGTATTCCTCCGGTGACAAAGTCTGCGATAACGAATACTGTTATGTATGCAGAGCCGGGGAATGGGAACTGAGTTTCGGAAGCTTCATTGGAGTGGGGCCTTAGGGCAGCGAAAGGACTGCCGATGCAAATTAACGAAAAAGTATGCCGGAGCTGATCCCGGTTTTAAATAGTCTTTTCGACCGGGATCGGCTCCGGCGAGTTCGAGTCTCGCGAGCTTCTATTATTGTGCCTCCATGCGGCCGTCCCGCAGCCGGAAAAGCCGATCGAGCCTGTCAAATATCTTATTATCGTGTGTGACCACTATTATGGCCGTTTTCTGTTCCATGGCCACCTTTCTTAGGAGGTCCATAACGACCCCGGCGCGATGAGAATCCAGGGCGGCCGTAGGTTCATCGGCAAGAACGAGCTTGGGGCTGTTTGCAAGAGCCCTCGCAATGGCGATTCGCTGTGCTTCACCGCCGGAGAGTCTCGCCGGGTAAGCATTTCCTCTGTGTTCGACCTCAAGGTAGTCAAGCAGCTCCAGAGCACGTTCCCGCGCCGGTTCCTTTTTCCGTCCGGTCAACTCGAGGACCAGGGAGACATTTTCAAGTGCGGAAAGAAACGGGATCAGATTATGAAACTGGAAAATGAAGCCAATCTTCGTCAGTCTCAGTTGCCGGAGGTCCTTCTTGAGCCACCTGTTTTCGTAAACTGTTTCGCCGTCCAGCAGCATCCTGCCCCCGCTCGGTTCAAGAATACAGCCAATGATGTTCAAAAGAGTGCTTTTCCCCGAACCGCTTGGCCCCAGCAGGCCCACAACTTCCCCGGGCCTGACCTCAAGACTGATACCCTGAAGCGCGGGCACGCGGGTCTGTCCCGTCCCGAAATATTTCTCGATTTCGTATAGTTCAACAAGGGAAGGAACATTCTGCATATCCCTATCCTCCCAGAGCCTCTGCCGGATCAATTTTCAATGCGAGACGGACACCCAGGCCGCTCGCCAGAAGGCACACAAGGATTACCACGCCCCCCAGAAAGAGACAATCCGTCGGCTGGAGCATTACCCGGCGGGGGAACTTATCCTTCACCAGGTTTAGAAAAACTACCCCTAAGCTGAAGCCTATAACGGCCATGAGCAATGCTTCCTTTACGATCAGACCGACAATGACCCGGTCTGGCGCGCCGATAAGTTTAAGGGTTGCGATTTCCCTCACCTTGTCCATGGTCATTGTATACAGGATGAGCGCAATGATGACCGCCGACACCGTAATGAGAATCACCGTGAAAAGGCCGATCTGTTTACGGTTTCTTTCGACTACCGACTTGATGAGCATGTCTTCCTGCTCTTGTTGCGTCAGGACGGACAGGTGTTTCCATCGCCTCATCTCCAGGACTTTTCCCATCGCATCCGTTCCCGGACTAAAACGGACAATGACTGCGTTCACGATATCCTTATCGGCGGGAGGCTTACCGCTTGCGACTTCGCGCCGAGCCACCGCCGGCTCGGGCCTGAACTGCAGGTTCTGAGAGTCTTTTAGAGTCATGTATACGACCGGATCTCCGCCCGAAGAGACCTGATCGCCAGTTAACCCAACAACAGTGAATGTGTCTCTTCCAAGCTTTACCCGGCCACCGATTTCAAGCCCTGATCTTCTGTCGGCAACCAGTTCGAAATGGCTTTTCGAAATTTGTCGACCCGAAACTATATTTTTCGGCTGCCCCAGTCGTCCGATTTCGTATCCCACGACATAGAGGCGGATCTTTCTTCCGTTGTGATATGCCTCAACGGATTGGTATGTTACAGACCCCGCATCGGCAACACCGCTTTGGCTTCCCAACATCTTGCGCGTCATGCCGGGAATTCGCGACGATTCGGCAAATGGTCCTTTCTTCCCTGCTTCAATGATCCAGGCATCGGGCTCAGGAGTTCTAACAAGGCGCAGTGCATCCTCGACCAGGCCCCGGTAAATCCCTATCATGGAAAGCACAACGCCCAGGAGCAGGCTCAAGCCGAGGCAGGTGAGCATAAACCGCCCAAGACTGAATTTAATATCGCGATAAGCCAGGTCCATCATGGCCTGCCTTCTTCGATGAGGACAACTTTCAGGCCCCTTTTCGCACCTGCCGGCACTCCGACAACCGGGCGCCATTCAGGCTCAAGTCCCAGTATTTCGTATCGTCCGTCGAGCAGGCGATGTCCAAGGGATACCGTGTTCAAGTCCAACTCGCCATGTCGGATGGACCAGATCTTTCCCGTCGAACCGGTTATATCCTTAATATCGGAGGCGGGAACGAGCCAGCTGCCATCCAGGGTGGTTAACCTCACAAGCGCCTCCACCTGCTCGCCCAGGTGGTAGTCCTCGGGAGGGTTGTCAAAAGCAATATTGACACAACGTTCTTCGCTTGCACGATCGCTTTCGATGTCAATTCGCTCGATTCGACCCGAATAGACTTTACCTTTTTCCGAACGGAGCCTGATCTCGGCGTTTTGACCGATCTTCAAACCGCCCGCCATCTCTTCGTCAACGTAGACTCTAGCCCATATTGTTCCCGGGTCTGCCAGCGTAAACAGAGGCTCATTCGAATTCTGGACACTGCCGAGATCCTTGTGGCGGGATACTATCTGAGCGTCGTAGGGAGCAATCAGTACGTGTTGCGATAGTAAGACCTGTTCAAATTTTAGCTGGGCTTCCGCATCTTTCAGTGCAGCATCGGCTGCAATCTTTTCGCCGGCAGCAAGGTTCAGCGCGGCCCTTGCCAAATCAACCCCGATGCGTTTTTCGTCAGCTTCTTCCATCGAAACTATTCCTTTTTGCACCAAAGGCTGACGGCGTTGATCCATCTTCTCGCTGTGCTTCAGGGTAAAGCGGGCTTTCTCCTCAGCGGCTTTTGCCACGAGTATTGCGGCCTTGCTCTTTTCCACGTTGGCAACGGCTTTCAGAACGCGGCTCTCCTGCTCAGCCGAATCAAGCCTGGCAAGCACTTGGCCTTTTTTCACCCGGTCTCCCTGGTCCACTTCGAGTGATACAAGAGTCCCGGAAATCTTGAAGCCGACACGGGAGACAATATGTGCTTCAAGAGTTCCGAGACCATAAACCTGAACCGGAACGTTATGTTCAAATTTGACGGCGGCGACCTTAACCGGCGTGAAAACCCGGAGACCGAAAATCCCTATGACAAATGAGATCGGGAAGGCCAGTATAAGCAGCTTTCGTCTTCCAAACATCGCGTTCCTCCCGGTTCGAACTGAGTGACGGTTTTCGTCTACTTTGCGTGACTGTGCCCAGTCTTATGATCCTGTTGGCCGCTTTGAGCATGCTCGTGCTCGTGCGCGCCCTCGGCAGCATCGGCGTGCAATTTTTCTACATAGTGTACAAACTCGACATATGAGGCAACGAATTCACGTCCTGCTTCGACGCCTTCCTGCGCGTGCTTCTTTTTCTCTATAACGGACTTGAAACGCTTCTGAACCCCTTTGCCGACAAGGCCGTTCAATTCCTTGAGAAGCTGATCGGCCGAGCCGGTGTCTATCGCTTTGTCGGAAGCTGCGACTGCCGGTTCGACCTCACCCGCGGGCTTCAGACCTGTGTAGGGTGCTCCTTCACCTGCGCGGTGCACCCGGACCAGGGTCTCAAAAAAGTAGTTGTCTGCAAATTCTTTCGCGTCCGGGCTCAACTTCCGGACGGCTATAGTCCTTTCAAAGATATTTCTTATCTGCGCCTCATCTCCCGGCTGGACCCAGGCAAGAACGGGTTTGACGTCTCCTGTTTCCAGAGCCCCCCTGGCTGCCTTCACGACCGGTCCATCTAAAGTGTCGCAATGAGCCAGAGCAGTTCCCGGGAAAGCTGCAAGGCAAAGGATAAGAGCCGCAGCAACCATCTTGATGCAGGATAAAAAAGCTTTCATGTGTCCCTCCTTCTAGCTTTGAAGTTGAAAGTTCAGGATCTTGAAATAGTGGGAATCGTGTATCGGAACATTCTCAAAGGTCTTTTCCTCGAAGCCGTTCCGCCTCATCGTGCCAACCCTCCGGCCAACCCGGTGGAATGTTGGCACATTCTCGGGCTCCTTCAGTCATGCTGACTCTTTTGCACTCTTGCCCACCCGTATGGCCTCGCAGAAAAAAGGCCAGGCCCTCTCGACCTGTTTACCGGCGTCGAATTTCCCGTCGCTCAGATGCCAGAGAATTGCAGTAGGTTGAATCAAGCCCAGGAAAACAACCGACAACATGTCCGGCTCCATAGCCGGATTGATGCTGCCCCTGGTCTGGCCCTCCCTGATTATGTCAGCCACTTTGCCAAGGTAATTTCCGACAATTTCGTAGATCTTCTTTTTCCGCTCGGGATGGCCTGCGTAAATGTCTCCCGAGAATATCAATCTCGGAAGAGCCTGGTAGTCCAAGATCAGCCGAATATGCAATGCCAGAAGACGCTTGAGTTGCTCCAGCGGTTCACTTGCCTGCCGGCGAACAATTTCGACGTTGCCGAGAAGTCTTTTTTGCAGAAGATCGAGTACTGCGTCCAGAACCTTATCTTTACTCTCAAAATGCCTGTAGATAGCTGACGGAACAATTCCAATGCACCGAGCCAGATCCGCCATATTCAGGGAAGCCACTCCCCCTGTAGCGATCAGGTTCAGGGCTGCCTCGGCAATCTGCTCCTGCCTTTTTTCAGTGTTAATCCGCTCGATGCTCATGGCGTCTCCAGTATGTGAATTAATATTCACATTTATAGGGGCTATATGGCGGCTTGTCAATGCTGATTGGAAAGGGAAATTTTAATTTCAGAGTGATGTGAATTATCATACACGAATGTCAGGGGGCTGTGGTGCGCGGAAGTTGAATCATCATAATGTATCCATTAAAGAGAAACCGGACAGCGGGACCCATATCCACGGTTAACCCCTGGGCCGCTGAGCAGAATCTACACAAAACCAACAACGATCGAGAGGAGGTCGAAATGCTTTTCTGTTTCAACGCAGGGGAGGTTGTGCGGGTGGCTATCGAAAATAGAGAAAAACGGATTCAATTTTTATGAGCAGGCAGCCAAGGCGGTAAGCGAGCTGCCTTTTGACACGGATGGACACGGATAAACACGGATAAAAACAAGATGAGGAAGTCCAAGCCCGCAGGAAGCCCCTGCGGCATTCCCCGCCAAGATTAAAGAATAAGCCGATTCGGAGTTGCCGCCGCTGCCTTTCGACACGGATGGACACGGATAAAAACAAGATGAGGAGTCCAAGCCCGCAGGAGGAGCCTGCGGTATTCCCCGTCAAAATTAAAGAATAGGCCGATTCGGAGTTGCCGCCGCTGCATTTTGACACGGATTCGCGGTCCACGATTTCGCTGCCTCATTTGACCGCCACACTGACGGCGGGCGAGCAAACTCCCAGTCTTTGGGCCGGTTCCGCCGTCGATGACGGCTTCCTCTCTATTACTCCGGTTGAATTGCTTCGATTAGATTAGGGAGATAGAGGTCATTCGGTAGGTATCGAATGGAAAAACGTGACCGAACGATCTGCAGCTTCTGGCAGGAATCCCTCCTTTTTTATGGTGGTATCTCAAAAATAAAAGGTTTTTATCAGGAATGAGATTTGTTTCGTCCCAAGCCAAACATGCCTTCCAAAAAACATCGAATTAACGGCAATATACGAGTTCCGGTTCATGGCATGCATCTTGTACTCATTCCGATGACTTCCGATGTTCAGTATTTTTGACCGATAACCCAGAAAGCGGAGGCAATAGAAAGACTGCCCTTAAGATACCCAACCCTGAACTACCCGTGGAATTCTCGTTAGCTGGAGCGAACTCAGAGATAGTTACGTACAGGGGGCAAGGTCTATGAAGAAGCATTTCAGATGGGCTGTACCAGTAATTGCAGGCGTGGTTGTGGCTTTAATTCCCGTTCCGAGCGGGCTGGAACCGATGGCGTGGTACTATTTTGCCATATTCCTTGCAACCATCCTGGCCCTTGTCTTCGAGCCTCTTCCCGCCGCTGTCTGCGGACTATTGGGTGTCTCACTGGTGGCGGCTCTCACGCTGGTGCCCCCGAATCCTCCCGCAACTCCCGCTCCCAAGCCGGCAGTCGTGGCAAGTAACACGGCAGGCGGCAATGGAGGGCAGGCAGCGGTAAAATCGCCGCAGGCAACAGTTACTGCCGTTAAAGATGAATCATCGTCAAAGCCCGCCGAAAAGAAACCGGTCAAACACACCGCTGCGGACCAGATCAAATGGGCGCTTACCGGATTTTCCGACAGCACGGTCTGGCTCATCTTCGTTGCTTTCATTCTGGGGCTTGGATATGAAAAGACAGGCCTCGGGAAGCGCATTGCCCTTTTGTTGATGAAAAAACTCGGACGAAGCACGCTCGGACTCGGATATGCGGTCGCCCTCTCAGACCTCGCCCTGGCGCCCTTCCTGCCGTCCAATACGGCCAGGAGCGGCGGCACGATATACCCGATCATCAAGAATATTCCGGTTCTTTACGGTTCGACGCCCGAAAACGAACCGCGAAAGCTCGGTTCATACCTGATGTGGGTTGCCCTGGCATCCACATGCGTCACAAGCGGTGCTTTCCTCACGTCCTTTGCACCGAATGTCCTGGCCATGTCATTGACCCAGAAAATCGCCAATATAAACCTCTCCTGGACAGAGTGGTTCATCTACATGCTGCCGGTATCGGCGGTTCTTTTTATCGTCACGCCTTACCTGGTCTACAAAATCTATCCTCCTGCGCTGAAGAGGAGCGAGGAAGCCCCCGCCTGGGCAGGAAGAGAACTCGAAGCTTTGGGACCGATCACCCGCAAGGAAATAATTCTGGGCGCCCTTGCGCTGGGGTCGCTCATTCTCTGGATTTTCGGCGGAAGCTGGATGAATGCCACAATGGTTGCGCTTGCGGCGATGGGTGCGATGGTCGTGACGAAAATCGTGTCCTGGGACGATATCCTGGGCAATAAGCCCGCCTGGAATATTCTCTTCTGGTACGGGACCCTGATGGCGATAGCCGACGGACTCAACCGGGTCGGTTTCCTGAAGTGGTTCTGCCAGAACCTTGCAGATTCCCTGACCGGCATCAGCGTAATCACGATCATAATTGTCCTGGTGGCGGTATTCTGGTATGCCAGCTTCTTCTTCGCCAGTGTAACCG
>JAEZHY010000014.1 GCA_023416335.1 Pseudomonadota bacterium
GTGTTGCCGCGGAGGCTGTCGGTATCGCTCAGGCCGCACTTGACGAGTCCATAAAGTATTCCAGGCAAAGAATCCAATTCGGCAGACCTATTGCTGAGTTCGAAGCGATTCAGGCAATAATTGCCAACATGGCAACCAGCGTGCAGGCAGCAAGGCTTTTGACCTACCAGGCTGCCTGGACTTATGACCAGGACCTGCCCTACAGCAGTCAGGCCGCGATGGCAAAGTTGTTTGCGTCGGAAACTGCTTCTCGTGAAACCAACCGTGCAGTGCAGGTCCATGGAGGGATCGGCTACGCCAAGGGTTCCAAGGTCGAGCGCCTGTACAGGGACGGCCTGATGTGGATGAGCTACACCGGCACCTCGGATATGATGAGAACGGTCATTGCCGGAGAATTATTGAGTTAGTTCGAGCTGGAGATTATAACCTGACGAATCAGGAGCTTACCCGGCGACGTACAGTGAAGAAAAATTAATTTATGCACTCCATCTTTAAGTACGGGGTGGCGTCACACCCCTATTGAGAGACGGGGGCTGGAACCTCTTTTGGATGCGTGTCCCTTATTTATAGTGGTGGAATGTAAAAACAAGTAGACGGTGAGTCGTGTAGGGTGGGCACGAAGCCTCATCGTGCCCACCCTACAGCCATAACGATGAAGGTTTGGTCCAAGGGAACGGGCGGTGGGCAGGATAATGCCTCTGCCCACCCTACGGGCCTCACCGCTTACTCTTATGGAATTTCATGCAGAAATAAAAAACCCCGGTTTAGCCGGGGTGGATGATCTGATATCTCATTTTGATTGCAGCATGCGGAGTCGTGTAGGGTGCACGAAGCCTCATCGTGCCCACCGTCAGGCCAATCCGATTGACATAGATGCGAATTAATCGTGAATCCAAGATCTTAAAGACTCTGGTTCCCGGCGGCTGAGAGGGGAAGGAGCCTAAAAAACGATGGGTTCCCGCTTCCCTCCCACCCGTTAGGCGCACTTTAAGCTGAGAGGAACCGAACGGCACTTTCGTGTGTTTCGTACTTGTATCGCTCATCCAAAAAGGCGATGGGTTGCGCTCCGAGACTGTGTCGTAGCTGACCGGGCTTGGGCTGGTTTTCACCGATAAAACGACACAGTCTCTCCGTTCCACCCATCCTACGGCCTTATTCTTATCTCGTTGTTTTCTTTCGTTATTTTCGTGAATTTCGTGGTAAGGATTTTGTTTTTGCACTTGGTTCCGGCCCTGCTGCCCCAAGTGTTTCGTCGTTGCGGGTTTCTGTCTTTTATGCAGATCAAAGAAGAATTTCAATTTTGATGAAAAAAAGCTAATCCTGAAAAATCAAAGCTCCGATTGAAATGTTCGGTGTTTCTCACCATTCTCCAAGGAGCGCACACGGTCTGAGTTTCACTCATACAGATTCAAATGCAACAATCGTCACCCGACCGATCCGGTTTGAAGCAGTTTCTCAGGTCTTTTGTTCATTCGCACCCACAAGAGGAGAAATATGATGACGACAAGATTCGCGTTTCTGCCGGCCGGATTCATAGCGGTCGTTCTTCTCGTTACCTCCGGTTACGCGGCAGCTCAAACGTCGCTGGATAAGGTGCTTACGCCGTATCTTTCCCGATATGAACTCCCGGCTCTGGCGGCGGCAGTTGTCAAGAACGGCAAAATAACCGCCGTTGGCGCCGTCGGGACCAGGCGGGCGGGGGAAAAGAATCCCGTTACGCTCAACGACCGGCTTCACCTTGGGTCCGATACGAAGGCAATGACCTCCCTAATGATCGCCATTTTTGTCGAGAAAGGAAAACTCGGCTGGAAAACCACTTTACCCGAAATCTTTCCCGAATTGGCGGAGAAGATGGATTCGAGGCTCAAGACCGTCACGGTCGAGCAGCTGCTCTCTCATACGAGCGGCATATCTCCGGATAAAGAGGAAGTGTTTGAAGCCTATGGCAAATCATACGAAGTGGACGGGAATCTCGATGAAATGCGTTACTCTATAGTCCGGGATTGGAGTACCCATCCCCTGGAATCGGATCCCGGCAGCCTCTTTGCTTATGCTAATATGAACTACGTGATAGCAGGGGCCATCCTCGAGCGCCTGAGCGGCAGAACATGGGAAGAACTCATGTTCGAACATATCTTTGTGCCCCTGGGCCTGAAGTCCGCCGGAATCGGCCCGCAGGCATCCATGGGTAAGATCGATGCGCCGGTCGGTCATTCCCTTAAAGACGGTCAACCCAAGGCTTTTCTCACCGGCCCGAACGGAGACGGTCCCGCAGTGCTGGGCCCCGCAGGCATGGCGCACATGTCCGTCCTGGATTTCGCCCGCTGGGCGGGATGGAATGCCGGTGAAGGGAAAAGAGGCCCCGCGCTCGTCAAGCCCGAGACCCTGAAGAAGCTGCATACCCCGGTCGTCCAGACGCCGGAAATGAAGGACGTCCCCCCCGGAACTCCCCGCAACGGCAGGTATGCACTGGGATGGGGCGAGGTGACGGTTGACTGGGCACCACATCCTCTCGTCCAGCACTCCGGATCGAACATGAAAAACCTGACACATATCTGGCTCGACCCGGGGAATGACTTCGCCATGGTCGTCCTGACCAACATCGGAGGGAAAAGGGCCGACGAAGCCCTGTTGGCTCTTGCACCCGAACTATACAAAAAGTTCGCCGCAACAAAGGCCGGGAAATAGGATCCCGCAGCGGGTATGCCGATCGGCAATTCGCAAAATCAGGCTTCCAGGAGACGGAGAGAATGAAATGGCGAAAAAATCATGTGCCATTCTGCTTACCGTGTTATTCATGTTCTTGACCTGCTGTTGCGCCTCCGCAAAGGACCCGGCGGATTCCAAACCTGCCGGATTGAAATATGTGTCCGCATTTGACGGCGGGAAACTCTACAGCGCCGGAAAAATCAAGGTCGTAGAACTGACTGGCGACTACCGAAGAATGGGCAGACAGTACGGTGCTCTCCTGAGAAACGATCTGCAGGCTATGCACCGTAAAATCGGGGAAGTTTTTCTCCAAAAGAGCAAGGTACCTCCCGATCAATTGGCAGTAGTAGCCCGTGCAATATTCGATCGCTATCCGCAGCGCTACAGGGAGATCCTCCATGGCATGGCGGATACATCCGGGCTCGGGCTGGATAAGGTACTTCTTGTAAACGCCGTCGAATGGTTTCCCAAAATCGATCGACTGTCATTCGGGCACTGTTCCGGGATTGCCGCCTGGGGCCCCTATACGAATCAGGGTCCGCTTGTCTTCGGCAGAAATAATGATGACGATCCGCTCTATTTCGATTTTGCCGACCTGATGGTAGTCGCCGTTTTCAAGCCGAACGACGGGAGCATCCCCACCGCGCTGATCAATTATGCCGGGGTGATTTACAACGCCACGGGGATGAACGCCGACGGCTTGTTCCTCGAACTGAACGCCGGCCCCTGGCTGGGCTTTTCCCTGGAGCGCGTTTCCATTTTCACGACACTCTTTTCATATCTGCAGGAGTATCACAACCTGGAGGAATTCGATCGTGCGATGCGGTCAACACTGGTGGATCTGTGTTCGATCATCAATGTGGCCGACCCGAGCCGCGCATACTCTTACGAGTGCTCACTCCATGATACGAGACGCAGAGACCATGATGAAGAAGGAATTATCGCGGCCGCCAATGCTTTCTCACTCCCGGGTTGGTACATGTCGCCTCTTCACCCGAGCGTCGAACCCGACCAGAGCCAGGTTCGAAAGAGCAACCTCCTTGCCCTCGGTGCGAAGCACAAAGGAGCCTTGAGCCCTGCGGTCATGATGGACATTCTGAATGTCCCGATTACCGAAGGGGGCGCCACCCACAAGGGAACCATCTACCAGGTGATCGCCGTCCCCGAGCAGCTGAAAGTATGGTTGAAAATGCCCGGCCTGCAGGACTGGACTGAAATTCCACTGAAGCCGCTTTTCAAGAAGTGACAAAATCGAGGAACGCTCTGCTCCGCCGCGGTCCATTCTGAAGATCGATGGGCATCAGCTTGTGCGGAGTAGAGTCCTTATAATCAGATCAAGCCCTTGGTTCTCAACTCGTCTTCCCAGCTTTTCACTTTCTGCCGGTATTCATGCAGTTCGCGGTACTTCGAATCATCCGAATCGAGCATCTCGGGCGATATCAGGTCGCCCAGGTCGGGCTCATTCCAGCGCACCATTTCGCCCGTTGCGTTATACCAGCACCGGTAGGGGTCCTCCGAATACTGCATCGAGTCTACCGGTCGCGGAGCGTAGGCGTTCTTGAGCCTGGAACTGTCGATTTGCCTGATGTCCGCCCCTTCGGTGGAAGTCTTCAGAATCCCGCATAGATAAAGATCGTTGCCGTCGTGAAGCGTCATGAAATTGTACCCGCCGACAAGGATATTATTATATCCGAGCTTCCCCATTTCCTTGGCGAGGCTGTATGCGAGCGGAGCGGAACCGCCGATCGAGAGATCGGAGAACGGGATCACCAGGTCGCTGCCGCCGCCATAGCACGAATTTACCTTTATGTACTTGTGGGTCTTTGGCAGGCCGCTCAACGCAAGGGACTTCGCGAGCGCGGCGGGAGGCAGCCTGTACACGTCGAACTCGGTCTTTGTTTGATAATCCTTGCGCATGAGCATGTCGTTCATGAAGGTAGCGTGCCCGACGATATAGACAACGTCATTTTTGTCGACCATGCCCATGTTCAGGTACTGCGTCCGGTCGCCAATCTTCCCGAAGAAGTACTGCGTCGGCTTGTGAAAGAGGGACAGGACGCTTTTCGACTCCCGGGTAAACTTGTACTCGCGCTCCATGGCCGAACTCACCGACCAGTCTATCCTCGTCTTCGATTCGACGATCTGGTTCCGGTTATTGCCTGCCCCCGTGAAGGCATTGACTGCATCGACAATATAGGGATCGTTCAGGGTGGGTTCTTGCTGTCCACGGGCACGGACGTTGGCTATTGCAAGATAGAGGTAGTTTTTCACGGCAGGCTCTCCGTAGGTGACGCGTTGGTCTGGAGAAGATCGCAATCCCGATGCGTCAACACGGAGACGAAACCGGGACTATTGCTTTTCGCAGAGCCCCCTCCCGGACGCACACAAGTCCCTGTACCACGACAATCTGTAGTTCTTTCCCGCAAGTTTCTTCTAGCAAGTACGGTGGGGATGCGTCAAGGATACTTCATCCAAAGCGGGGGAATTGCGAAAATTCGGGCCGGCACGGGACGAAGAGTCCTGTGCCGGCCCCATCGATATTCTTGAACACTTCTCGGGCTATGCTGCCCCTCCTCAACCAGACTTCCTAATGCCGATAACTTCCCGAGGGACGATGCCCTCCATGGTTATAGTAGCGGTGCCCTCCCCATCCCGAGTAATAATGATGACGGCCATCCCGCCACCAGCCATAGTAACCGCCATATCCATAGAACGGATAGTAGCCGCCAACGACGACATTGACCGCAGGAGCATAAACGGCCGGAGGAGGAGATACCGCCCGGACATGATACTCCTCGCGATATTCTTTCCTCACAACCCGGCGGGATCCCTCCCTGATTCCCGTCGCCTGTTGAACCACTCCCTTTTGTTCATCGCAAAGCGCTGCGAAGACGCTGCCTCCCCCGGCTCTTGCCGCCTGCATAAGTCTCACCCTTTTGGGCGAGAGCGGCACGTACCCGGACCCGGTCGGACCTTCGACCCAAACCTTGTTTCTGAGGGCTTTATCATGTCTTACAACCACGGCATCAGGCCTTTTTTCCAGGATAGCTTGTCCCACCAGGTCCGTGAGTACATCCGGACCGTATACCTTCACCACAGACGAATTCGCTCCACGACTCGTCTGAGCCGACGAGGCCGAAGTCAAGCCAAGGATTCCCAACGCGATGAATAAGAAAGACAATATGTACTTTGCCATCTGAGTTACCCCTCCTCCCTGAAATCCCGGCAAAATGGAAGTCCGACGGGGCCCCCTTCCAGGTATTTACATCTCCTATCAATACAAAAACGGGAACAGCCAGGCAGAAAAAATCCTTGTTCCAGCAAATTAGATGTATGGGAGTAAAGTTTTGTCTACATGGGGAATTCACGTGCGCCAGCCACGAACAGCCTGGAGCAGGAGCGCCGCAACCAAAAGACGAAAGGCAAAAGCTCACAACCACGAAATACACTAAAATCACGAAAGAAAACAATAGGCTAAGGTCGCAGGGTGGGTGAAACGGAGAGACTGTGTCGTTTGTCGATGAAAACCAGCCCTGCCCCGGTCGGTTACGACACGGTCTCGGAGCGCAACCCATCGTTTATTGATGAGCCGGAGATACGAAATACACGAAAGTGCCGTTCAGTTCCCCTCGGCTTAAAGTGCACCTAAGAGGTTGATATCAAACGATTTACAGACCAGCAGGCCTGGAAATCTTGCTCAAAAAACAAGAAAATGCCTGATAGCAGTACGAAAATCACGAAAGGAAACAATAGGATATGGTTGCAGGATGGGCACAACGCTTCATCGCCGCATTGCGCTCGGAACCAAGCCATGGGTGACACGGGCAACGTAGTTTTGGTTGCCCGTGCCGTAGGCAAGAGGGACTGTTAATTCTACGCGAAGCCTCTTGTCCTCCGGACCTGCCTGGGCCACCCGCAAACCAGCGTTTCTTGTGGGAGCCCCAAGGCAGACCTTGGGAACCAGCGGCGTATTTTCTCAACAACATTGACCCTAAACACGGGGTGCCCACTCCAGAAATCCGGGATTTCCCGCGGATTGTTCAGTCTTTAGCCACCCGGTTCCTATCCGGCTTGCAATCTCAGTCGAAAAAAAAGCACCCCTGTTCCTGACGGACAGCATCAATGCGGGCGCAGTTTTTCGGTACCCGGGGGTATTTCCATACTACCGAACCTTCCGCGAGCCATGTCCCGGAGTGTCCGGCAGATAGCGCAATTGCAATCCCGGTGGGATTCCGACGCCTCCGCCCAGTAATCTATAATCTCCCTGAAAAGCCTCGTCGCGGAGTTGTAGCCCGCAGCATAGGCCCGGAGCTCAGATTCGTTCATCACTTCTTCCGTGGAAGGCAAAACCGGTAATTCTTCTTTGAATCCATCCATTAGACACTCGTAAACCAATCGTGGAATAATACTGCCATCGAGCCCCTCTTGCGACTCCGATTGGCGTTAAAACATCGAGCTTCAGGCTTCAAACCTGAAGCACCACTATCGCACTATGACCTCTCCCCCTTGAGATCAAAACCAGCCGCTCAAAAGGCGGCAGCTCCAGCCCGCGATTCAGGCCCTGTCGACACACTCGGGACAAAGCCGGCACGATTGACTTTATCCACATTTTCCGGATCGAAAAGAGTCGTGCCCGACAGGGCTTATGTCCGGCCTCGCGTTGCACATCGAGGATTTTGAGTGTGAGTCGGATTGATTCGATCGGGGAGCCGTACCTATATTATCTAAGTTTCCCGGCCATAGGCCGCCATTGGACCTTGGTCCAGGAAGGTCCGTTTGGTCTGCCCCCGGAGACCTGGATTCCACAAGCAGGTTGCAGCTTTGCGTCTAAAAGGTTCCAAATTCGTCGTCTATTTGCTATGAAGCAGATGAACCCCTTTTCCAAAAACAACGTGCCAATGATAATAGTCCAATGACGTGGTTTGAAATGGACGGTTCCATGACTTACGAAAAACCGCACCTCACGATTCCGATCACCATATTCGGCCTTCTCGGGCTTTATCTGACCAGTCTTTACAGCTTCCTGCTCTTCCACAGCCTGGCGGAATTCTTCAGTATTCTCGTTGCGTTTTCCCTGTTTACAATCTCATGGAACGCCAGGCGCTTCTTGAACGGCAGCTATTTTGTCCTGCTGGGGATAGCTTACCTGTTTGTCGGCGGCCTCGATATTCTCCACACGCTCGCATTCAAGGGAATGGGAGTTTTTCCGGACTATGACACCGACCTTCCCACCCAGCTCTGGATAGCTGCAAGATACATGGAGGGGTTGTCGCTTCTTGCTGTGCCCCTGATTATCAAAAAGAGGATCAGTTCCAGGAAAACCTTTCTTTTCTACCTTGCCGTTACCGTTATTTTAGTTGCCTCGATCTTTGGTCGAGTATTTCCGCAATGCTACATAGAAGGGGTCGGACTCACCGGATTCAAGCAGGCCAGTGAATATGTAATCTGCCTGATCATAGCTATAGCAATTCTTCTAATGATCAGGAAAAAAAGCGATTTCGAACCGGTTATATTCAATCTCCTTTTAGGATCCATCGTCCTGACTATTGCTACCGAGCTTTCATTCGTATCCTATATCAATGTATATGGGTATATGCATATTATCGGTCACATTCTGAAGATACTTTCCTTCTATCTGATGTATCGTGCCATCGTAGTGACCAGCATCGTGAACCCTTACGATTCCCTTTTCTGGGACCTGCACCAGAGCCGGGAAAGGCTTCGCCTTTTCATAGAGCACGCCCCGACTTCGCTGGCGATGTTCGACAAACAGATGCGGTACCTGAGCGTCAGCCGGCGTTGGCTGCAGGATAACAATCTCGAGGATCGCGACATCATCGGGCGTTCGCACTACGAGGTCTTTTCCGATATCCCCGATAAATGGAAAGAGGCCCACAGGCGAGGTCTCGCTGGAGAGGTTGTTCGGACAGACCACGACAGATTCGAACGTGCCGACGGCTCGGTACAATGGACGCGATGGGAGGTGAGGCCGTGGCGCGACGCCGACCATGAAGTTGCCGGAATCGTGATCTTCATGGAGGACGTTACGGAACGCAAGGCAGCCGAGGAAGAACTCCATCGCAGTCGGGAATGGTTCCGGACAACCCTGGGCAGCATCGGGGATGCGGTGATTGCCGCCGACTCTTCCGGTCAGGTTACCTTCCTTAACCCCGTCGCTCAGGAACTTACGGGATGGAACTCGGAAGAGGCCATCGGTCAGCCGATCCAGAATATTTTCCGAATAATTGACGAACGCACTCATCAGCCGTCGAAAAACATCGTCGAACAAGTCCTGCGCGAAGGGTGCATCTTCAGTCTGGCAAACCATTCCGCTCTCATCAGGCGTGACGGCCACGAGATTCCCATAGAAGACAGCGCAGCCCCCATCAGGGACGCGGCGGGAAATATCATAGGCGCCGTCCTCGTCTTCCATGACGTCACGGAGAAGCACCGTATACAGAAAGCACTTGCAGAGAGCGAAGAGCGCCTGCGCCTGCTCGGCGACAACCTGCCCGAAAGTGCCGTGTACCAGTACGCTCATGAAACCGACGGCGGTGCCCGTTTCGTCTATTTCAGCGCAGGCGTCGAGCAACTTAATGGAATCCGCGTCAAAGACATCCTGGGCGACGCGACCGCCCTCCATCGGCAGATTCCTCCGGAATATTTCGCACGTTTGCGGGAAGCCGAGGCAAAAAGCGCGAAAGAATTGTCGGATTTCGATATGGAAATTCCAATGCGCCGGCCTGACGGCCAATTGCGCTGGATGAGGCTTCATTCCCGGCCTCGCCGGATGTCTGATGGCCGTATCATATGGGACGGAGTCCAAACCGATGTTACAGAACGTAAACAGATGGAAGACGAGCTTCGGAAATCACGTGACGATCTGGAGCTGCGTGTCCGGGAACGCACACAGGAACTGCTCGCGGCTAACAGGGATTTGAGCGAGAAGGCCGAGATCATTGAACTGGCTCATGACGCCGTATTTGCGCTCGATAACGAACGCAGGATAACTTTCTGGAACAGAGGCGCTCAGGAAACATACGGGTTTACCCGTGAAGAGGCAATTGGCCGTGTAAGCGATGAACTGCTCAAGACAGTTTTTCCCGTGCCTATTGAAAGCATCGAAGAAACCGTTTTTGAAAAAGGGGAGTGGAAGGGCGAACTCAAGCACACCAGGGCCAACGGCGAGCGGATTATCGTTGACAGCAGATGGGCCATCCATACCGGCAAAGAGGATAAACCGACGGGATATCTGGAGGTAAACCGCGACATTACATCCCGGAAGATTATGGAAGAGGAACTCCGGAAAACCGACCGCGCGTTCAGGACCCTGAGCGAGTGCAACCAGGCGATGACACGAAAAACGCAAGAGATGGAATTGCTCAGGCAGGTTTGCCAGATCGTGGTCGATGTCGGCGGCTACCGGATGGCCTGGGTGGGTTTTGCTGAAAACGACGAGAAGAAGAGCGTACTCCCGATTGTGTCCGCCGGATACGACTACGGTTATCTGGACCAGACGGAAATCTCATGGGCCGATACGGAAAGAGGCAGAGGACCTACCGGCACAGCCATCCGCACCGGTAAAATCGTTGCTTCGCAAAACGCCCTGCTGAATCCCTCCTACTGTCCCTGGCGCTCGGAGGGAACCAGGAGGGGCTATGCGGCGTCCATCGCATTGCCTTTGAATGTAGATGGGAAAAACATAGGGGCCCTGACTATCTATGCTTCGGAACCTGATGCTTTCGACGAAGGGGAAGCAGGCCTGCTGAATAAACTGGCCGAAAACCTTGCTTACGGGATCTCCGCAATACGGTTGGCCGAACAACGGAGGCGTTCCGAGGAAGAACTCAGGATCTATGCATCGCGACTTGAAATGATAAATGAGGAATTGCAGGATTTTGCCTTCATCGCATCCCATGACTTGCAGGAACCCCTGCGCAAGATACAGACTTTCTGCGACATGATCGTGAAAAGGTGTGCCCCGGATATGGACAGCACCGGCAAGGACTATCTCGACCGGGTCATAAGCTCTGCTGCCCGGATGCGGCAGTTGCTGCACGATTTGCTTGCGTTTTCAAGGGTCGCGACGAGAACGGAGCCATTTCGAAAACTGGAACTCGCCAAAATTGCCCGCGAGGCGGCGGGCGTTTTCGAAGCATCTCTCAAGGAAACGGGCTGCAAAGTCGAAATACACGATCTACCCATGATCGAAGCCGACGAAAGCCAGATGCTGCAGCTCTTTCAAAATTTGATCGGAAATGCCCTTAAATATCGCAGTGGTGATACTCCCTCGATCAAGGTCTATCGCGGAATGGAGGGAAAAACGACGTGTGAGATCTGCGTGGAAGATAACGGAATCGGGTTCGAACAAAGGTATGCCGAACGCATCTTCAAACCTTTTCAGAGACTGCACGGCCGCGCCGAATACGACGGAACCGGAATGGGGCTCGCCATTTGCCGCAAGATAGTCGAGCGGCACGGCGGAAGCATCCGGGCTGAGAGCGAACCCGGGAAAGGATCGAAATTCGTGGTTCTTCTACCCGCAAAACAAAAAAGGCTGGAGGCAGACATCGGTTAAAGGCAAAGACTTGCAACCAGGAAAGGCATGAAAATAACGAAAGAAAATAATGGGATAAGGTCGTAGGCGACTTAAGGGCCTTCGGCGGCCCCCCTATTGAGAGAGCACCAATCGGAAAGGGGCCGATGGGTGGGAGCGGAGCGGGAACCCATCGTTTTTTGAGGCTCATTCCTTTCAGCCGCCGGTAAACTCAAGGACTGTCGAATACGCCTTCCTCTTCCGTGTGGCGACTTTCCCCAGGCACCGACTTATTCCTCTCCGGCCAATCATTCCCGGGCCTTCCGAAGAGCGATGGGTTGTCACCCATCCGCCTCAAAATCATCGCGGCAGCCTCGAATGACTTGCAGGGCCCGGCTTCGTCATTCCGGGCCCTTCTCTTCGATCAGGACAAGCTCACACGGAATCCAGGCTTCCAAGGCGGATTAATTGTGAACTCAAGACCTCAATACTCTGGATCCCGGCTCAAAAGCACTGCCGGGATGACGGGGGATTGGGGACTCCATCATGAAATGCCCGGGAACCAGGTCCGTCTTCATTTGGGCAACAGCCCCGGTTGGTTACGACACGGTCTCGGAGCGCAACCCATCGTTTTTGGATAAGCGATACGAGTAGTATTACGAAAGCGCCGTTCAATCTTCTCCGCTATTAGTGTACCAAGTCGTACAAGCTATTAGTCGCCCGCGTCCGCAAGATCTACGATTGTTCGTATCTCGAGAACATCCCCTTTGGGGCTCTCCGTGATAATCCCGCTGACTACCACCAGCTTATCCAGGAACGGTGAAGGGTCTTTGCCTTTGACGATGTAATCGCCTTCATCCGCTTCAATGACGAACCTGCTGCCTTTCTTGACCACTGCTCCCATCAATGTTTCTTCCTGTGGAATCGCAGCCGCTCCCACCATGCATGCGGAGGAAAGAAACGCGAACAGGCCTGCAAATATGAAAACCTTGATAATGCATCTCATTGTCGATACCTCCCAAATGCAAAACGTTGCCAAAACGGGACTTCCCGAAATTACCTTCTAACGACGTGCGGCCGAGTCGGAAGAGTTGACAATCCCTTGAAAAAAATACTTGTACCGATCCCCCAGGCTCCGTTTATCAAGAATGCGGTTGCGAGCAGCGGCGGATGCCAGCCTCCTCCCACCGGACGGCCTTTAAGGGGGAGCACAACCAGCAGTGCAACAGTCGAGGGCAGGATAGCTCCGAAAAGAAAACATGAAATCCAATAACCTGTGCCTTGTGGGAAACCGCCCTGAACCAGGGAAAACGCAACTCCCCAAACACCGCCCCAGAATGCCAGTGAGACAAATGCAGGTAAGCCGAAGGGCTCGGTTCGCGCCATGGAGAAAGGCGCGAAGGGAGCTATTCCGACTTTCCAGAGTACAAAGAGCGTAAGCTGATGGAAAATCATGGTCGCGAAGAACCCTGCGATAAAACCAAAAGCCAGGCGTATTGAATAGTTTTTGTCTGGGTAAGCCATTTGTTGTCTCCTGAATCTTGCAGGAGCGATGCCCTGTGATCAGACAAATAGGCAGTTTTTCAAAAGGATGCAATTGGACCTTGGGCCAACCATTTTACCGGATTGTCCAGAATAACAGCCCGGCCCATGCGACAATGAAGACAAAAGGCAGGATCTGAGCCGGCAGATTTCCCAGCCTGTGCTCGATTTCTCTCCGATGTACCGATATCTTATAGTCCTTAAAGGCAGGATGATCGTTTTCAAACCTGGCACGCTCATCCTTCACCTGAGAGACAACGCTATGGGCAGCCCAGATTGCGAGTCTGACAAGTATGGCCATGGCAATTCCGATAAGAGGAATGATAACGGCTAACTTTGACAAAATCATGTGAAAGCCTCTGGACAAGCCGACCCAGACATTTGCATAAGCAATGAAGAGAAACGACTGAGCCACCATCAGCCATGTCATTCTTTGATTTATGACTTCAAATTCAGCTTTTATCTGGTTGTCTAAACGGTTGATGGTGATATCGAGCCCGGCTTCCGGTTGTTTTTGACTTCCAGGAGGATCTTGTTTGCGGGGTGGCTCAATTTCAGCCATGTTGGGCCCTCAGTTTGTTCGTTTATATTACTGTCAGGCATTTTCTTGTGTTTTGAGCTGGATTTCCATGCCTGCGGGTTCTGTAAACCGTTTGGCATCAACACTCTCAGACGCACTTTAAGCCGAGGGGAACCGAACGGCACTTTCGTGATTTTCGTGGTAAACGGTTTTGTTTCTGCATTTGGTTGCGGCTATGCTGCCCCAGGTTATTGCTCGGCATTTCAGCCCAAAGTTGTTCCTCCAAGGGTTCGGTTGAGGTTGAAGGCGGCACTTATGAGCGTCAGGTGAGTGAAAGCCTGTGGGAAATTCCCCAGTGCCTCCCCTGTGTTTCCCGTTTCTTCCGCATAGAGCCCGAGATGGTTTGCATAACCCAGCATCTGCTCGAAAATCAGCCTTGCCTTGTGAATCCATTCCGGATTGGCCTGACGGCCCCTGGTCAGTGCCTCAACCAGCCAGAATGTGCAGAGATTGAAGGTCCCTTCCTCGCCTGTAAGTCCGTCGAAGGATTTTTCCGGGCTGTAACGGTAGACGAGATTATTCGACAGGAGCCCGCCGTGTGCCGGGCTTTTCGTTATGGTCTCCAGCGTCTTTATCATTCTGGGGTCCATCGGGGACATGAAAAAAACGAGCGGCATAATGAGATTCGACGCATCCAGGAATTCGCTGCCGTAATACTGGATAAAGGACCCGCGTTCTTCACTCCATCCCCGGTTCATGATGTCTTCGTATATCTCGTCCCGAACATTCAGCCACCTCTGGCCCTGCGAAGCCGGGAAAGAGCGTTTTTCCGCCAGGCGCAGGCCCCTGTCGAGCGCTACCCAACACATGAGTTTCGAGAAGACGAAATCCTGCCTTCCGGACCGCACTTCCCAGAGCCCCTCGTCTTTTCTTCGCCAGTTGTCGCACACCCAGTCGAGCATCAATCGCAAATGCCCCCACAACTCATAGGAAATGGGAGAGCCGTACTTATTGAAGAGGTACACCGAGTCCATCAGCTCGCCGTAGATATCTAGCTGGAGCTGATCGTAAGCGCCATTGCCGATTCTTACAGGGCGGGAGCCTTTATAGCCTTCCAGGTGGTCCAGGGAGGTCTCCTTGAGTTCGTGTTCTCCGCGGATTCCATAGACGATCTGCAGCGGTCCGTCCGATTTCCGCTCGTGGCACCTTGCTTCGAGCCACTCCATGAACGCCGAAGCCTCATCGATCAGGCCGATTCGCATGAATCCATAGATGGTGAAGGCCGCATCCCGGATCCAGGTGTAGCGGTAATCCCAATTGCGTACGCCGCCCAAAGCCTCGGGAAGGCTGCACGTCGGCGCGGCGACAATTGCACCGGTCGGCTGATAGGTCAGCAGCTTCAGCGCCAGTGCAGAGCGGTGTACCATATGCATCCACCTGCCGGTGTAGGTGCATTTGGAGACCCACTGCAACCAGAATTGAACCGTGCTGAAAAGAGTATCATATGATTCCGCCTCCGACGGACAGGGGGCGGCAGTCTCCCCGGGTCCGATTTCCTGGAACACGAAAGTAGCTGATTTCCCTTCAGGCAGGCTGAATTCGCCGACAACTCCCGTGCCCTCCTGCTTGAGCTGTATAGAGGAAGAAAGTCCCATGCGCAGACCGGACGTTTCGAAGACGGCCCCTTCCGGCACGAGTTTTATCTGGTGGGCAGCACGCGCATAATCGAAAGCAGGGCGGCATTCCACACGAAACGGTACCCCTCCGCGCACCGATTGAACCCGGCGAAAGAGCGTCGGTCGATGATGAGCCGGTCTACCTGATTTCGGGGGCAGCATGAAGTCCATTATTTCGCCGACGCCATCCGACGAGAGAAATCGGGTAATGAGGACATTTGTCTCGGGCCAGTAGAGCTGCTTTTCCTTGAGGCAGGCACAGGTTGGGCCGATTATGAACCGCCCGCCCTTGAGATCGTCCAGGATGGCCCCGAAAATGCTGGGGGAATCGAACCCTGGGTAGCAGAACCAGTCAATCGAACCGTTCCTGCCGACGAGGGCCGCTGTATGCATGTCGCCGATAAGGCCGTAATCCTCTATTGGAATGTATGCCACCGACACCCCCTTCCGGTCAACGATCAGAGAGCAATGTCTACAAAGACTTTAACCGCGCTGTGATCGGCGAGGGCCGGGACAATCTCATCGTAGCTTTCGAGTCCGCCGATCCGGTGGGTCAAAAGCCCCGACAACCATCCGGGCCATTGGAATTCACACTGGACCAGGTCTTTCACCCCCATCTCGAAGTGCTCGCGGTTAGCATTGACGGTCCCCACCACGACCTTGTTTCCGAGCACGAAACCCAGGTTTATCTGGTCTGCCGGGATGGTGATGTTCCGGCCGCCTCCGGTTACGCTGGAGAGTATCAGAACCCCATTCTTCCCCAGGATATTCATGGCCTCGAAAGCTATGGGGGAGTAACCCGTCGCCTCGAAGATTATGTCGAAGGGTCCGTGGTCCCTGGAGGCCTCGGGGAGCGAAACGTCTTTGGTGCTGTGGTAGCAGGCCCCGATTTTTTGCAGGAGGTCGGAGTTATAGTATGGTGGTTTCGTCAGCGCAAAACAACACACTTCCAGGCCCCGAATACGGAGTGCCATGGCTGCCAGAAGCCCGATCGGGCCGGCCCCAAGCACCGCGGCACGGTGCGGCCGCCAGAGCCTCATCCTGCGCTGAATTTCGTAGGCCTGCGAAATGCCTTTTTCGATCACACTGGTGGGCTCAAGGAGCACGGCTGTGTCTTTCAGAGCTGAAGGCACCCTGATGATAAATTCCGGCTCATCCACATAGTACTCTGTCAAAAAGCCGTGCAGGAGATTGATGCCTCGCTCGTGGTATTCGTCATCCGTCGTCATGTCATACATGCCAATCAGGTCGTAAATCGACGTGCCCGGCCGCCTGACGGTTGCAACGACATAATCGCCCGTGTTCAACTCGTCAATGTTGGAACCGACCGCTTCTACTACTCCGAGAGATTCGTGGCCAAAGATGAGATAGTCGTCCCCGGGCGGCGCCTTTCCATACAAAGCATCGATGATTTCCTTGTCAGTGCCGTCCAAACCCAACTTCAGGACCTTGACCAGCACGCCTCGCCCCTGGGGAATGGTATCCAGGGTCGGTTTCTTCACTTCGCGCAGGTGAACGGAATTCTGTTTTCCGGGGTGAACCGCCAAAGCTTTCATTTCGGTACCTCCGAGAAGAGCGCACCCAAGCCTTCTGCCATCGTCGGATGTGCCAGGATCGCTTCACGAAAGCCGGTATAGGGCATGCCCGCCGGCATCGCGGTCTGCACCACTGCCATAACTTCCCCGCCCTCCGTGCGGAACCAAGCACAACATCTTCGTACGCATGCGGCTAAGACATGCTCATCTCCTTATTCGGCCATCGAGACTCGAGTTCGGCCTGGTTGCGGAAAACGCCGGCAGACCTCCGCTGTTTCAGGCAGGAGCCTGGGAAGTAAAGCGCCGAAGCGATTGGTGTATCGCAGTCCCAAACCTGACGTATGGACTATAGGAAGAGAGATCCAAACGAGAAATGGGTAGGAACGGTTATTTCATCAACGAAAGATATGGGGTTGCGTAGATCCGCTACCATGAAGGAAGGGACCGCGAATCGGCATACAAGCCATTTTGCAGAACCAGGGAATCTGCCTCGACATCGGATCTGTTTTTTGAGGACCTTGCGCGCCCTCTTCCCCTGTCTTAGACAATGGGCAGACGTCGGCAGAAAATTTGATGCCGAAGATCACTCGATTGCGCCCTCTTTTGCATACCCGCGCAACGCTTTGTGCCCCACCATCCGGAACCGAGAGTCTTCGATACCCGGCAACACCAACCTCTAACCGAGGAGAACACCATTATGAGCAACCTGATTGTCACTGTCTTCGATGAGGAATTCCGGGCGCAGGAGGTCCGCATTGACCTTCTCAAAGAGAAAAAGAGCAGGAAACACCTGGATGATCTCGATGATGCGGTTGTTGTCCGGAGGACCGCGTCAGGTCACATCAAGCTTCACCATGTCTCTCACCTGACACTCGAGGGCGTTGTGAGCGGAGGTTTTCTTGGGAGCCTCCTGGGGGTCATTCTTTTGAATCCCGTTTTCGCTCTGTTCGGGCTGGCTGCCGGAGCGGTTGTCGGTGCGGTTTCGGGATCCATGTCCCACGTCGGAATAAGTGAAGAATTCATACACGAACTCGCTGCGCATCTGAAACCAGCGACATCGGCTCTCTGCATATTGGTCAATCAGCATTTGGACGAAATACTCGATGAGCTTTCACAATATGGGGGCAGAGTTCTGAAATCCTCCCTGCTGCACCAGGATGAGGAAAGGCTCCTGGCAGAGGTGAAGGGCAACGGGCTTGTGATGCCGGGGAAGCAATAAGGTTTGAGCAGAACTGCCTGTCGCTCAAATCATCGCAGTAGCCTCGAACGACTCGCAGAGCCCATCTTCGTCATTCCGGCCCTTCTCTTCGATCAGGACAAGTTCACATCGGAACCAGGCTTTTAGGGCGGTTTAATTGTGGATTCAAAACCTTAAAAGCTCTGGATCCCGGCTCAAAAGCACTGCCGGGATGACGGGATTGGGCCCCCGCGACATAAATGCCCGGGAACCATGTTCGTCTTCATTTGGGCGACAGCCCCGGACGGCTTTAATCCATCTTCGGGCATTGCCATTCTATCTGTGATGTGCCAATAATACCGCCACTTTGCCTTCTCCTTCTCTCAAAGGGTTTGCGTCGCCGAGACCCGTTCAGACGAATGGCGGGGAGCTTTGGCTTTTATGAGGGCAGTTCTTGTGATGCCCTTCCGTGACGAAGACAATCAACCAACTGGAGGGATCGCGCTTATGAGAATTCTGTTCGCCGCTCATGAGGAGAGGTGGGGTGGTTTTTTCGGCAGGATCCGATCCGAGTTGCCCGAACACGAATTTATTGCGTCTGGGAGATATGGATTTGACAGCCTGAAGGGTTTCGATGTCCTGATTCCCACCATGGCCCGCGTGAGTCGGGAAACGCTTGGGACGATCGATCGGCTGCGGCTGATTCAGCAGGCCGGAGCGGGGCTGGAGGGCGTCGATATCAAAGCGGCCCGGGAATTGGGCATCCATGTTGCCAATGTCCCCGCGGGTATTTCCGGCAATGCCGATTCCGTGGCCGAACTGGGGATATACATGCTTATAGGGCTTTCCCGTGACATTCGGGGGATGGCGAAAAGCCTGTCCCAACGTCAGATGGGAGTGCCTCTCGGCCGGGCTTTGAGCGGCAAAACCATCGGAATAGTCGGCCTGGGCAGCGTCGGGAAAGCCCTGATCAAGAGGCTCAAAGCCTTTGGTGTTCGCCTGATCGCGATCAAGCGCAGCAATCCGCAGAAAGCAAAGGAAGAACTCGGCCTGGACTGGGTGGGAGGCATGGAGGACCTGCCTGAATTGTTGAGCAGATCGGACCACGTGATTCTGGCTCTTCCCCTGACTTCCGAAACGAAGAACCTCATGAATCGGGAAACCTTCTCCCGTATGAAGGAGGGGTCTTTTCTGATCAATCTTGCACGAGGAGGAGTGGTTGATCGGGACGCTCTGGAGGAATCCCTCGCTTCGGGACGGCTCGCAGGGGCGGGCCTGGACGTGTTCTGGGAGGAGCCTCCCGATCCGAACGATCCCATCTTTACTTACAACGTACTGGCTACCCCGCACATTGGAGGCGGCACGGACGTCTCTCTGCAGGGAATGGTGAAAACGGTGGCAGAAAACCTCCGAAGGCTCGAAAAAGGTCTGGAGCCTCTTCACCTGCAAATGCCCTGAGGTTAGACCATCCGGAAGAGCCGGGGGGAAATGTGAGGAAACAAGGACCCGGGACAAACGCTCATAACGCTTCCAGTGCTCGTTTGGCTCTCCGAACAAACAGCAGGACCTTTTCGGCAACTTTCCGCCCATCGGGATTTTCCACACCCGTGTGACAATCGACGCCGGCCGGCCGGACCGTGTTAACAGCGGCGGCCACATTGTCTTCAGTGAGGCCTCCGGCCAGGAATACCGGCATGGGGGACAGTTCCACCAGTCTGCGGCTGACGGACCAGTTATGCACTTTTCCAGTCGCACCGCTCGCTCCGGTGGCGGAGTCGTAGGTATCGGTTATGAAGGCATCCACCATCGGGGAATGGAGTTGGATCAAGGCCGCGAGGTCATCGTTGTAATCCCCGCGGATAATGAGGCTTTTGATCAGGAACCACTCCGGACGTGCAAGTCTCAATGCTTCGAGTTCCGCATATTCAACAGGCCCATGCAACTGGACATATGACACTCCGAGGTATTCGCCGAGTTTGATGATTTCGCTTGCCCGGTCCAGGTAGGTAATCAGTACTGCATGAACGCCTTGCGGGAGGTCCCTGATTATCCGGGCGGCATCTTCTTCGGAAATATCTTCCCGGTGCACGGGCAGCCGCAGGGGAAATCCCAGATACCTGACCCCGCAGTCAATAAGCAGATTTGCTTCCTCCCGATCGATTACACCGGCTATCTGAATGAACGGGTCCCGATTCATGGTACTACTGCTCTGTTAATTGTTCCGCAGCCAGGTTTATGTCCGCGTGCGGAACGCGATCGGATTTAATGCCGCCGCCCCGGTATTCGCACCGGAAATACTCGCTCCACGATTTGTCGTAAGCCTTGATCGCCCGGATATAGGTCACGAACGCGCCTTCCGTTCCGTATCCGTCAACATCCGGATGCAGTTTGATCATGAACTCGCTTGCTCCGGCATGCTTTCTGGTGGCGGCCCAATCGTAAGTATATCCGAGCCGGGTCCAGGGAGCCGTGTTTTCGGGAGCAGATGGATTGTAGTAGGTAGCTGCGGCATTGCATGCGAACCAGCCCTGGTACGACTGGTCGGTTGAGAAGAAAAAAACCGCATTCGGAAATGCCCATTTCATGCAATCGACACCCCGGAAATTGATGGTTTCATCCAGTCGGACCGCCGGCTCCGCGCGATGGTCCGTAATCTCAGGATCGGGAGTCGGTCTGTAGAGGTCCGCCGGGTCTACCCACATTTCCACGATTACCTCATAGGACCTTCTCGGATTCAGACCCAACAACTGGACTATGCGTTCTTTGGTCGGAGGACACGATAATGAGGGCTGTGCCCAAAAGTAATTGCGCAACTCCGGAGCTACCGTCACCCATAGGCCTCTTTTCAGGACGGATTTCCTCTCCCCGCCGGGCTGATGCTCGCCCCCCTGCGTATCCTTTCCGCCGAACATGCAGGGGTGATACAAGTCGAGATAAGTTTTCCTGTTCATGAATGCGGCAACACGGATGCGCGACTTTCCGGGAACGCCTTCCCAGCTAATTTCACCACCGTTTAACACCTTCCTGTTGATACGGTCTTCGGGCCAGGGAGGCCCCTCATATCGGTGCGGCGGCACAACTGCAAGCAGATTGTTCGAAATCCTGTCGGGGGTTGCAGGCCCAGCGGTCTCGTCCAGCGACTTCTCAAATCTCAGGCAGTCGCTCTCCGTCCACAAACCGGTTGTCCATGTAGGCGCCTGAGCGCAATCGGCCGTATAACCGCAATATCCGACCCGGACCGAGAGCAGGAGAAACAGGACCAAACACAGATACAGGGTCCTTGCGTTGGATTTCCTGATGAGCATTTCTCACCTCCACACGGAAGAAACAGCCCGGAAGTACTTTCGTGATGCATTTCGGATAGCACCCGCCGGGGGATTGGGTCAAGGATATTTACGCGGCAGTCTTTTCAGGGCGAGACATGCTGGATAACGATTTAACAGCGAACAAAGTTGTCGTGTAGCCCGGATTCTCGAATACGGATGCACAGCGCAAGAGGTCCTGCGATGAGTCCCAAGAGTCGGCCGGACTTCGGGCCCCGGGTTATGAGAACGGTTGCATTTTTTGATGAGCTGTCGTGCGAAAATGCTGGAACTACTTCGCCGGGTAATATAAGAATCGGACAAGCTATGGAACTTTTTATCATTCCGGTTGTCTAATAAAGTAAGAAATGAGAAATGGGGCAGTATGGTCGCATTCGTTGCGGGCCTGGCACAAAACGAAGACACAGCCGACATTCTGCACTTCCTTTCGGGCAGACGCGAGGCTCTCGACTCCCTGGTGTTGCGGCACAAGGACCGGATTTACAACCTGTGCTACCGGCTCATGGGTGACGAGAACGACGCCGAAGAATGCGCGCAGGAGACTTTCATAAAGGTCTTCCGTTCGCTCGGACAGTTCCGGCTGGAGTCCAGTTTTTCCACCTGGCTTTACACGATTGCTGTCAATACCTGCAAAAACAAACGCAATTCGGCCGAGCATCGATTCTGGAAACGTATACTCCGGATCGGGCCAAGACCGGAGGAGGAAGACGACGTTCCTCCGGACTTTGAAATTGAGGACGCCGCCCCTTCCGTTCTCGAACAAATAACGGAACACGAAAGAAATTCTCTCCTCCAGGAGGCGATCGACTCGCTCCCGCAGGATCAAAGGACGGTCATTGTCCTCCGGCACATCGAGGAGTTAAGTTACGAGGAGATATGCAGCATTACGGGATTGAATCTCGGGACTCTGAAATCCAAACTGGCCCGTGCGCGCATGCAACTCCAGAAAAAGCTGCAGGGAGCATAAGGGGAGACAGGATGGAGTGCTCTGAGGTAAGAAAAATCCTTTTTGAAAATCCCGAAATGGACTTCCCGGCAGACCTCGATGAAGGGATAAGATCTCATCTGGCCGAGTGCCGCGGTTGCGCCGCTCAGCTGCATGCTTTGCAGGCGCAGTCACAGGCGCTGAAATCTCTGCCGAAGTTCCGCGCGCCCGTCGGCTTCCTGGACGAAGTCCAGCGACAGGTCGAAGAGGGCCCACCGCTCCGGAGAATTCGTAAATACATCTCCTCCATGCTCAGTTCCGGGCAAATGTTGAAACTGGCCGGGGCCGCAACAGCTGCCGTCCTGGTAGTCGTCACCCTCCAGTCGGTCTATCGCGGCGGAAGCAACCAGGTACCCGTTCTATCCCCGCCCCCCCAGGCGCAGGCGCCTCAAGCCGAACCGGCTCCCCCCCAAATGCCGACTCTTCGGGGAGGAATGCAGGAGAATGCGGCCTCGAAGCTCATGACTCCTAAAGCGGCAGCCCCTCAAGTCTCCGATGCTGCCGTAGCAGCGCCCAGAGAAATTATAATTTCACTTGGAACACGCGGGAGACAGCATTCGGAAGAAGCGCCCGTATCGGCTTCCGCGCTGCCGGAAAGAAAAGAGAAAAGCTTTTCCGCGGGCGCACAGCCCGAGCGGATGGCTAAATCCGGCGGTCGGGAACGGTCGGTTGCTCCCGCTCCCCCGGATGCTTTCACCGTGCAGCGCAGTTTGAGCGTTCAGGATGCGGTAGCGGAAGCTAAGCGTATTGTGGCTAACCTGGGCGGAACAGTTCAGGCGGAAGAAAAATCCGATCGGGCGGGGCCTCCCCGGGAACTCGATGCCCGGATCCCTGCCGAGAACTACCCGGCATTCTTGGATCGGCTGCGCTCGATAGGAGTTGTTACGGGAGATGTTAAGGAAGGCATGCCTCTTTCCGCGACTGTTCACCTGAAGCTCAGGTTTACTGACGACCAGTCCTGAGCGGCGAAATCCATCTAACCCCGATCCTGCTAAGACCTTGTGCCGGGGGCATTGGCAATGCATGGGTTGATTTGCATATTGCGGAAAAGTTCATGCCCTGCGCTTTTCGCGGCCCTCCTGCTAATCGGGCTTGTGTGCGTGCACCATCGGGATGCCCGGGGCAATTGCGGATCCCAGACGGAAGCCGCGGACGCGCATTTCGCGCTGGCGCAGGAGCATCAAAAGGCGGGTCGATTCAGGGAAGCACTGGAGTCGTTTTCTAAGGCGCTGTCGACCGACATTTACTGCCGGCCCCGCAATGCCCACCTGGACCTGATCGGCCTGGCCGCGGCGTATCAGTCAATCGGGGACTACGCCTCTTCACTGGAGAGCTGTCAAAAGGACCTCGCCCTCTCATTCGAGCTGTTCGGGCCGGACAGCCCTGATACCGCAGTATCTTACAACAACCTGGGAAAAATCCGCCAGGTGATGGGCCAAAACCGGGAAGCGCTCGCCGATCTGGAAAAAGCCCGGGATATTTTCATTCGCACCAGTGGACCCGATCAGCCGGACACTGCAGTTGCGTACAATAACGTCGGTGCAGTCTACGAAGTGCTGGGCGATTATCGAAAAGCCATCGAGCAATACGAGAAATCCCTGGAAATCAGGCTGAAAGTATTCGGGTCCGACCACCCGGCAACCGCAACGGCATTCAACAACCTCGGCGGGATCTACAAGACCCTTGGCCAGTACGAAAAGTCTCTTGAAGACCTCCAAAAGGCTTTGTCCGTTTACCTGAAAGCATATGGCCCGGAGCATCCCGCAACGGCCACGATCCACAACAACATAGCCTCCGTCTATAAGGCCCTCGAACGGTTTCCCGAAGCACTCGAAAACTACCGCGCGGCCCTGGAAACAGAGATCAGGGCCTACGGTCCGGATCACCCGGAAACTGCCGTTACGTACAACAATATCGCCTCGACATATGAATGCATGGAAGATTTCGCCGGAGCGCAGCAGAATTTCGAACGGGCACTGGCGATCTTCCTTAAGGCGTTCGGCCCCAACCATCCGGCCACGGCCAAAGCGTATAACAATATCGGCTCGGTATACCAGTCCGTGGGTCAGTATTCCTCCGCGTTCCAAAACTATAATAAAGCAATGCCTGCCGCGCTTCAGTCGGGAGACGCCCAGCTCAAGTGGAACGCGCTTGCGGGAATGAGTTCGGCCCTGTCCGGACTCGGGCACCCGAATGCTGCGATTATTTTCGGGAAGCAGGCAGTCAATGCCATCCAGGCATCACGCATATCCATGGCCGATCTGGACAAGTCTCTCCGAAAAAACTTCATGAAGGATAAGGAAAGCGTCTACAGGCGGCTTGCCTCACTTCTGACGGATGCGGGTCGAATCCCTGAGGCCCAGCAGGTTCTGGATCTCCTGAAGGAGGAAGAGTATTTCGAATTTGTGCGGGGAATCGATGCGGGACAACGGGCAGACGGTATTTCCTACTCCGAAGCCGAGCAGCCCTGGGCCGGGAAGTTTGCCGAGTTGAGCGACCATATCGCGAAAAGAGGGGCCGAGTTCGCCGAAATACGTAGGAAGGCAAAGAACGGCGAGATTACCGAGGAGGACAGGCAAAAGGAACGGGAAATCCTTTCCGATCTCGAAGTTGCGAGCCGCTCGTTCGAGGCCTTCCTCGATAAAGTGTCCTCGGAGTTCGAAAAGACCTCCGGTGAAAAGGCGGCGGAACTGACGGAAAAGGGCCTGCGCGACCTGAAGGCACTCCAGTCCACATTGAGATTTCTCGGACCAGGGACCGTGGTGGTCTATTACCTGGTCACCAACACGAAGCTGATAATAATCCTGACCACCTCGGAAACCCAGCTCGCAAGAGAGGTGGAGGTTACGAACCCGGAACTCAACCGCATGATCTCGGAACTCAGGACAGACCTCACATGCCCCATGAAAGATCCGAGACCGGCCTCAAAGAAACTGTATGAGAGTGTCCTCGCCCCGATATCGCACGACCTCGAACAGGCGGGAGCCAAGACTCTCATGCTCTCCCTGGACGGAGCACTCAGATACGTCCCCTTCTCATGCCTGTACGACGGGGAGAAATACCTGATCGAGCGGTATACGCCGGTTGTTTTCACCCCGGCCGGCAGGGATAAGTTGCGATCACCATCGACTCCATCCTGGAGCGTGGCGGGGTTCGGGGTCTCGGAAAAGGTGAGCGAAAACTTCAGTGCTCTCCCGACGGTCCGTTTTGAACTGAACAGCATAGTTCAAAAGGAAGGCAATAAGGGGACCCTGCCCGGAATATTGAAACTGGACAGCGAGTTCACCGCCAATTCCTTTCGAGACGCCCTGCTCCATGAGTATCCCGTCGTCCACAACGCCAGCCATTTTGTTTTCAGCCCGACCGACACGGAGTCGTTTCTGCTGCTGGGAGATGGGTCCCGGCTGACCCTGGACCAGGTAAAGCACCAGGGTTTCCGTTTCGATGAAGTGGACCTGCTGACCCTTTCCGCATGCGAAACCGCATTGAGCTTCCAGGACGCAAATGGACGTGAAGTCGAGGGCTTCGGCATCCTGGCTCAAAGGAGCGGGGCCAAAGGCGTCGTCGCGACTTTATGGTCGGTCGCCGACAGAAGCACGGGTCTTCTCATGAAGAGAATGTATGAAGTGCGCGCGGGCAACCCCGCACCCAATAAGGCCGAATGCCTGCGCCAGGCACAGCTGGAGATGCTCAGAGGAGAAGGAGAATCCCCGCCCCCTTCCGAAGCACGCGGAGCTCGTGATAACGACTGCGCCGGGAGGCGAAGCCCGCCATTCGAGACAAACCAGTCCGCACCCTATGCCCATCCCTTCTACTGGGCGCCATTTATTCTGATGGGGAATTTTCTTTAGGGAGTACAGGAAGGATTGGATCTATTGCCCGGCTGATTCAATGGAACAGAGAGCATCGAAGGAACGAGTTGGGTAGAAGGGTGGGGGAGCGAAGCGCGGTCCGGTTTTTGGGTACCCACCGTCCGGCCATCCCGATGACCCCTACTGTCCAGTTTGATAGAAAGCCAGACCCAGTTTGAAAGCTTCGACATTCTTCAGCACCTGTCGAAGCCGTGCTTTTACGGTTTCCGCCAGCTACTCGGGAGGGGAAATTCAACCTGCCTTGAAGGGGGCCAGTCCGACAACTCCCGGCACTTCACGGCTTTTCATTTGGACGCCTCCTTTTTGAGTGTCCATTGTGCTAATCTAGCAGAACGGTCTAAAGAGACTATAAGATCTTCATCAACTTTCGAAAGTTGTAATCCCCTCGGGTTAAGTAACTTGATTACGTAAGGAAAAAGAATGCAGGGCTGCCTCTCCGATATACGCGTGCTGGAACTGGGACAAGTACTGGCGGGGCCCTATGCCGCAATGATACTGGGCGACATGGGGGCCGAAGTCATCAAGGTGGAGTCTCCAAACGGCGGCGACAGCGCCCGGCGCACTCCACCCCATTTCTATAAGGGCGAGAGCATCTATTTCATGTCCCTCAACAGGAACAAACGGAGCGTCGTTATCGACCTCACCTCGCAACAGGGGCGAGAGGTCTTTTATGACCTCGTGAAGAAATCGGATGTCGTGATAGACAATTTGCGGCACGGCGTCCTGGAACAACTCGAGATCGACCATCCGGTTCTTCTGAAACACAATCCCCGTATAATTTCCTGTTCCATCAACGGTTATGGTTCAGATTCGCCCGACCGTTTCAAACCTTCTTTCGACCTGATGGTCCAGGCGAAGGGAGGCGGAATGAGTCTCACCGGCACACCCGACGGACCGCCTCTCAGGATGGGTGTTTCCATATCCGACCATGTGGCGGGCATATATGCCGTTACCGGAATCCTGGCGGCCCTCCACGAGACCGCCCGAACCGGAAAGGGACGAAGGATCGAGGTCCCGCTATTCAGCACGATGCTTTCCCTGCTCAGCTACGAAGCTGCCCTGCATCTCCATTCCGGCGAAGTCCCCGGCCCGGTGGGGTCGGGACACAGGTCCCTGATACCCTATAACGCGGTAAAAACCAGGGACGGCTACATTGTGATCGATGCGCACCTGCCGAAGTTCTGGAGCGCCCTTTGCGACGCACTCCGGATCGAGGGAATCGAAAAGGACCCCAGGTTCCACACCCTCGCCGCCCGCAACGGCAACCGGGATGAACTGCTGAAGATTTTGGACGGAATCTTCCCGTCAAAGACAAGTCGGGAATGGCTCGAGATACTAGAGGAAAAGGGCGTCCCCTGCGCTCCTATAAACGATCTGAAAGCAGCGCTCGAAGATGAAACCACCAAGGCGCTGAAGATGGTCGTCGATATCGAACACAAAGGGGTCGGCCTGACGTTCCGGGCCGTCGGAAATCCCGTCAGAATGCCGGATGCGGAAGAAACGCAATACTCCTCTCCACCTCTCCTGGGTGAACACACCGAGGAAGTCCTGAGAGAAGTTGCGGGATACAGTGATGACAGGATCGAGGCACTGCTCCGGGATGGAGTGGTCGCGAAGCGGGTGAGCAGTGAGCAGTGAGCAGTGAGCAGTCAGCAGACTGCAGACAGAAGGG
>JAEZHY010000047.1 GCA_023416335.1 Pseudomonadota bacterium
ATTCCGAAGTGTCTCAAGAAGGAAGGAATCGGCCTCGAAGACGTGGACGTCTTTGAAATCAACGAGGCATTCAGCGGTTCGACGGTTGCCGTGCTCAAGATGCTTGAAATCCCGGCCTCCAAAGCCAATGTAAACGGTGGAAGCGTGGCCCTCGGTCATCCCATTGGTGCGAGCGGCTGCCGGGTTCTGGTGACCCTGCTGCATGAACTGGTTCATTCAGGAAAAAGAATCGGTCTGGCTTCCCTCTGTCTCGGCGGCGGCGAAGCCGTGAGTATGATCGTAAAAAGATAACTCAAATTCGCTACGGAGGAACTCGCATGGAAATCAAATCATTCGGTGTTGTGGGTGCCGGCCAGATGGGGAACGGGATTGCTCAGGTGGCCGCAATGAGCGGGCTGAACGTAATCATGAACGACATCAAGGACGAGTTTGTCGAACGCGGCCTCAACAATATAAAAGGCATTCTTTCCAGAAATGTCGAAAAGGGAAAGATGACTGCCGAGGAAAAGGAAGGGACCCTGTCCAGGCTGAAAATCAGCACCAGCCTGAATGACATGGCGGGGGTCGATTACGTGGTGGAGGCCGCCAGCGAGAACGAGTCAATCAAGTTCGGAATCTTCCGGCAGCTGGATTCGATTTGCGCCCCCGAGGTCATTCTCGCGACCAATACGTCTTCTATCCCCATCGGCCGCATTGCCGCACAGACAAAGAGACCGGCGAAGGTGATCGGGATGCATTTCATGAATCCCGTCCCGGTCATGAAGCTGGTGGAAGTGATTCGCGGTATCGCGACCTCCGATGAGACGTTTCAGGCCACCTGGGACCTTTCGATCAAGTTCGGAAAGACGCCCGCTCTTGCCAATGATTACCCCGGTTTTATCTCGAACCGCATTCTCATGCCGATGATCAATGAAGCCGTATATTGCCTGTATCACGGGGTCGGAACGCGCGAGGATATCGATACGGTCATGAAGCTCGGAATGAACCATCCGATGGGGCCGCTTGCTCTCGCCGATCTTATCGGGCTCGATACATGTCTTGCGATCATGGAAGTACTCTACAACGGCTTTTGCGATTCCAAGTACCGGCCCTGTCCGCTTCTTCGCAGGTATGTCGAGGCAGGTTGGCTCGGACGAAAGACCGGCCGTGGCTTTTACGAGTACAAATAAGGATTGAAAACATGGATCTGGAATTGACAAGAGTCCAGGAGGATATTCGGGGAAGGGCCGCCGAGTTCGTTCGAAGCGAACTGGCCCCGATCGCGGCCGAACTCGATGAGACCAAGAACCGCGAAAAGCTGAAGGCAATATTGAAGAAGCTTGCCGGGCTTGGATTAATGGGCATCGCGGTGGATCCGAAGTACGGGGGAACCGGTGCCGATTCGGTGGCTTTCTCCCTTGCCCTGACGGAAATTGGAAGAGGCTGCGCCTCGACGGCGGTGACCACCTCAGTTACGAACATGGTCGCGGAAGTCATTCAGGGGGTTGGGAACGAGGAACAGAAAGCGAAATACATTCCGCCGCTGTGCAGCGGTGAATTTTCTGCAGGCGGGTTTGCGCTGACCGAAGCAATCGCAGGTTCAGATCCCGCCTCGATGCGCATGAGTGCTGTCGATGATGGCGATGCATGGATACTGAACGGCAACAAGATATTCATATCGAGCGCGGAGTTCGCCGGAGTCTATGTGGTGTGGGCCGTTACGGACAAAGATGCGCGCAAGGGGAAAGGCATAAGCGCTTTTCTGGTGGAACCTTCTTTTCCGGGATTTCGGGTCGGAAAAGAGGAAAAGAAACTCGGACAATTGGCCTCTCCGACCAATGAGGTGGTCTTCGACAACTGCCGTGTTCCAAAAGAAAACCTTCTGGGGGTCCAAAACGACGGGTTCCGCATAGCGGCGTCGGAGCTTGCGGGCGGACGTATCGGTATCGGCTCGATGGCCCTGGGAATCGGCCTGGCGGCTTTGGATTGCGCAACAAATTGTGTGAAGGAATCCGGGGCCGGCGACGAACTCACACGGTCCATAATTGCCGACAACTTCATTCGACTCCAGGGCGCCAGGTTGCTGCTGCTCCAGGCCGCTTCACTCAAGGATATGAAGAAGTTCTATGCCAAGGAAGCCTCTATGGCCAAGGTCTACGCGACCGAGGCCGCGGACAGGGCCTGTCGCGATGCAATGCAGATCATGGGTGACTCGGGATGCATGCATGGTTGTCCGGTTGAGAGATATTCTAGAGACGTGCGGGTTACCAGGATCTACGAGGGAACGAGTGAAATCCAGCGGCTGATAATCGCTCGGGAGATACTGCGCTAGGCCGGCATATAATTCGGGTCCCTGGACTCAGCGGGACAAGGCCGTCTAATCCGGGCCGATTCGAACGACGATCACCGGGCCGGCGGTACGCTCCCAAATCGGAGGTTTTCGATGCAATTCGAGTTGAGTGAAGAGCAACAGCTTGTAAAAGCCAATATGAAGGAGTTCTGCGAGTTATATGTAGACCCGGTTGCCGACGAGATCGACCAGGAGGGGCGGTTTCCTTCCGAGAATCTGAAGCGACTGGCCGAGCAGGACATGATGGGGATTCCTTATCCGGAGGAATATGGCGGAGCAGGTGCCGATTTCCTTACTTACATAGTAACCGTGGAAGAACTTTCCCACTCGTGTGCAACAACGGGAGCGGTTGTCGCTGCGAACACTTCGCTTGCGAGCTTTCCACTCTACCGGTTCGGGACGGAAGCACAGAAAAAGCAATATCTCACCCCTTTGTGCAAGGGAGAAATGCTTGGAGCTTTCGCATGGAAAGATGCAGGCGGGTCCGGGAATCCAACAGCCGGTGTCTCCGCGGTTCGCGATGAGAAGGGGTATGTCCTGAACGGGACGAAATCCTTTGTGGCAAATGCTCCTGCTGCAGGGCTGTTCGTAGTGATTGCCGCCACCGATCCGGCAGGGGGAAAGATGGCGCTGAGCGCTTTCATAGTCCCGGCGGGAACACCGGGACTGACCACCGGAAGAGATGTGAAGCGAATGGGCGTGCGCGGGGCGGCAGCCTCGGACATCATATTCAATGACTGTCGTGTGCCGGCGGAGAACCTTCTGGGAGGCGAAGGGGATGGCGCAAGAATTTGCGCGGAGACCCTCGATTCTTTCAGAATTGCCGCCGCGGCCCAGGCTTTGGGGATTTGCCGGGCAGCAATGGATGAGGCCGTGAGGTACTCCAAGGAAAGGGTTCAGTTCGATAAACCTATAAGCAGCTTTCAGGCAATTCAGTGGATGCTGGCAAACATGGGTACCGAGTTGGAGGCGGCCCGGCTTCTGACCTATCAGGCTGCCTGGCGTTGCGACAACAGTTTGCCTTATGCGCGCGAAGCCGCGATGGCTAAAGTTCTTGCGACCGATGCAGCGACCTCCCACTCTGATGCTGCAGTGCAGATCCACGGTGGAATCGGCACGATAAAGGGTCAGAAGGTTGAGCGCCTTTACCGGGATGCCAAAGTCGTTCAGGTGATGGAAGAGGTCCCGAGTTCGATCAGGGCGGCTATCGGAAGCAGTCTAGTGGCATAGAAGGATTAGCAGCTAATAAATATTGGTATACGATAGTTGAATATCAGCATTTGCGGTAATGCTGTAAAAGATTGCCCTGTTTCATAAATTTCACAAAATGAAGAAGACGGAGGCCGATTTAGACCACGGCCTCCGTCTTTCTGTCGATATCCTGCCCGCCGATTACTTTCAAATAAGGACCAAGTCCTGCTGAACAAACGCAGGTGCATGCGACTCCCAAATAAGCTTCCCGCGAGGGCTGGAGTTGCATGACCATCCTGGAGAAGTAAGGCCGCCTGGAAGTCTCCGGTTATGTTTTCCTGAAACTGATTATGCACAAACGGAAGAGGTGCAGGAAGCGGATCAGTGCTTCCCTGAGCAGCCGAAAGCGACTGGAGCGCCAGTCTGCACAGTCAATCGGGACGGTCGCAATCTTTAAATTCTTGAGTTGAGCTTTACACAGCAGATCGAGCACGTAATTCGTATCCTCGCTCACACCCGGTGCAAGCATTTTTGCGGCTTCAACCCTGTAGCCCTTTGCTCCGATCGAATAATCGTCATACTCGAGACCGAGGAGCTTTTGCGCGCAAAAGATAAAGAGATGACTTCCCAGCAGGCGCAGGACGGAACGGCTTTGATAACCCGCCTGCTTGGAACCCACGGCGATATCGTGACCCTGAAGCACGCCGAGCGCTTTCGGGATGAATTCGAGATCGACCGAAAGGTCGGCATCGAGTGTGATTAGAAAAGGCGATGAGGCAATTTCCAGCGCGATCTTGAAGATACGCCCGACGCAGCCGCGTTTTTCAAGATGAAAGAACCTGATGAGGCCGGGATTCTCCTGTTGCAGGGCCGTTCCTATCGGTACGGTGGAATCATCGGAGCCGTTGCTGCCGAGGAGAATCTCCGCATTCAATCCGCGCCGCTCCAGAAAAAGAAGAATTCTTCGGAGATTCGGGATGAGGATCTCCTGCTCGTTGTAGAGCGGAATGAGGATCGAAAGGTCATTCATGACGGGTGACCTTATTTCTGGATGGACGTGCTGCGGGACGCATGCCTGACAGGAAATTCCAAAAAAGATGAAAGGCATCACGAGTATCGGTATGGTTGCAGAAAGAATCGACGAGATATCCGGGCCGCAGATAAAAGCGGAGATAAAGCCCGGTGAGATCGGGCCGTCGTTCCCGCCCGTCCGGTGGATTATTCCGCCAGGGAACAGCGGATGCATCTTCCGCAAGGGAGGTGCCGGGATAGGGAGTTACGTGGTGGAAAGATGCGTAGGAGAGAGGAAGCTTTCGCGCAAATCGTCCTGTTTCCTCGATGTCCGATTTCGTTTCCCAAGGAAACCCCAGGAGAAAGAAACCCGCAACGGCGATCCCTGCCTCGCGCGTCCACTTGATTGCCTGCTCGATCTGAGTGTTCGACAGGAATTTATGAGTGAGTTCCCGGGTTTTGGGACTCCCGCTTTCAATTCCATAATGGATCAGCTTGCAGCCGGATTTTTTCATCTCGGCGAGCAGGTCGGGATCGACAGCATCGACCCTTGTCTGGCAGCACCACGGCAGTCCAATGTCTTTGATTACTTTACATAGCTCCAGGGTGCGATCGCGAAAGAGTGTGAATTCGAGGTCGATGAAATAGACAGCCCCGAAGCCGAGGCGCCGAACCAGTTCCAGTTCGGAGGATACCTGCCCGGGGGCTTTTATGCGTATTTGTGAGCCATACATGACCTTGAGGCAAAATGAGCACCTGTGGGGACATCCCCTGGCTGTTTCGAGCAAAGCCAGCTTCCCGCCGAGCAATTCATAGCTGTACGGTTCAGGGTTTATCAGTGAGTAAGCCGGGAGAGGCAGAGCGGCAAGGTCGCAGGGTGGGGCCGGAGAATTCTTGAAGTACTGTCCATTCTCGATGCGGCACAGGCCTGGCACATCGTTTAACGAGATTTTTCCATCGAGCGCCCAGACCAGATCAGGACCCGCGGACTCCGGTTCGCCTGTGAGGACCATGCGGGCACCTGTGAGCCGGATCAGCTCCCGGGGAAAAAGTGTCCCGTGAACACCGCAGAGGGCCAGCTTTTCCGATGGTATGATGCGGGTCCACTGCAGCAGTGGGTCGAGATCGATGTTAGGGCATTGCCACCTGTCCAGTGGTGAGGTGGTCATGGCGACAAGATCGGCTTTTTGCACTCTGCCGGACAGGGACCCCGGCATCGATCGGCCGGCTCGCGCATCGCATATGGAAACATCGTGTCCCTGCTGCTGCATAAGAGCAGCGAGATTCAGAAGATCCAGGGGAGGCCAGCTCCTGTTGTACCGGCCCGACTGAACTCTTCCTCCCCATGATGGATTCACGAGTAGAAATTTCATCGGATGTCAAAGTTCCCGATTATTTTGTCCACTGAAACAGTCGCATGAACCAGCCGGGCAGAGCGCTGGTGGGATCAGGCAACTCCGAAGCGGGCAGGCGACTGTTCTCCTGTGCGGTCATGTACCGGCATTTTCTTAGAGCGGCCTGCGCTTCGATGGATTCCGGGTCGTCGAAGTGGGTGCTCAGCCACTGGAGAAAGAGGTTTGAAGCCTCCTGCCAGCGGTTCATATAGCAGCAACAGTAGGCAAGGGAAAGAGCGGCCTGCCCTCTGATGTCCGGATTCGACGAGAAATTGAGCGCCCAAAGCAGCGTGTAGGCCGTCGTCAACTTTCCGGACTGGATCAGGTCTTTTGCCTGGCGCAAAAGGTTTTCAGGGCCGGCGATTTCTGCAAGGCGCAGCCCCGCGTGTCGTGTTGCATCGCTGAAGGGCCAGACCTGAACTGCGCGCAGGAAGTACTTCTCCGCCTCTGCCGTTTGCCCCTGGTTAAAGCAGGCTTCTCCCTGAAAAGCGAGGACCTCGGCCAAGAAACGAGTGTCGGGATTGGATCTGAGGTATTCTTCCAGAGTGGCTCGCAGTTCGTCCCACCTCTTCTCGTTCATAAGCAGTTGAGCCTTGCAGTCCATGCAATGATCGGCTATGGCCGACCGGCCGAAATTTGAAAGGCACTCGTCGAGCAGTCTGTGGGCTTTCTGGAGGTCAGGAGTACTTTGCGCTCCAGGCGCGGCCTCACCTTGAGCTTTCAGGAAAGCTGTTGCGCGCTGAAATCTAGCATTTGCAGCGTTATAGAGGAGATTGGGGTCACTGTGAATCCTGGTTGCGAGAGACACACAGAAGAAAATCAAAACGAAACCAAAAGAAATGAGCAGCACGACGTTTGACGGACCGCTCTCAGATGTGTCCGACTGTCGGGCTGGGCGGCGACGACCGCGCCTAGCCCTGTAAGCGGTGAAGGCAAAAATGCCGAGGGTAATGATGCCGAGTATCTTGCCCCAGAAATAGATCCCGCCGTGAGTGTCGAAGGTGAGAACGACTTTCGGGGTATTGGGGACGAGCAGCATAAAGGCGGGTGATGCCGGGTAGAGTTCTCCGGAACCCTCTGTGATCTTCCAGTCCGGGTGATATGAGATTTTGACCCAGAGCGGGTGTCCGGGACGTGAGGTCGTTATGCTTATGCGGTTGTCCCCGAGCGTCACCTCGGCATGAATCTGCGGTCCCTTAGGATCGGATATGGGAACCTCCGGTATGTTCTCGGGCGAGCCGTCGTAATTGGGCAGCGCTGCCGCATAGTTTCCCGGCGAATCAGGTGAAGCAACAACCAGGGGAACTCTGAGAGTCGACTTCCTGAACCATTCGAACTGGACGTCTTTCCAGCGGCTGAAAGAGATACGGAAGGGTTTGAATCGTAGAGGTTCGACATAGGAATTCGGGGCATCTTTGAGACGATATATCCTGTAGGGAGGGAAGATCGTTTCCAGTTCGTATTCCGATGACATATCCATCGCGGCCGATATGTTTTCAGAGGCGGCAATTACCTGGTTGACATTGAACAGGCGCAGGTGCCGCGCCGCGCGCTCCGGGTCGGGCCGTGAATAGTGGTAGCGTGGAAACGGGCACGATGGAATCAGAGAAAATTCGGATTGAATATAAAAGACGAACGGGGAGCTGGGGCTCGACTGCATGTAAAGCCCTTCGAGAGTGGAGCGTCCGGAAAAGTATGGAAGCAGTTCGAAAGCCCTGACGGTCCCGGCTCCGTTCGTGATATCGACATGTTCGTAGACGACCCGCGGACTGTCGCTCGTCCCCTTCAGGTAAGAGTTGACCTGACTGTACGCATTCCACAGAGGTTTTGATTCCATCCCGGAATAGTTCCAGCGGATCCAGGATTCAACGGCAACTGCCTTTGTCATTGCGAGGCAGATCACCACGACTGCAAAGCAAAGGGTCCAGAGATTAGAGCGGGAAAACCCGGATATTATTTTGCCCCAGCCGATCGCACCGAGCATTGCGAGGGAGATCTGCGCAAAGGGAAGGAACCGGATATCCACGAGTCCCAACAGAGGCGCGATGCTGAAGCCGAACAGGGCGATCAGGAATTGCCACCAGAGATAGAGTTCAGGGCTGTTCCCGGATGAAGATCTCAGAGCGGAAAGCGAAAAGCCCGAGCGGCAGACACTGCCGATATTAGCGATGAGGCATGTGACTGCTCCCACAATGGAGGGCCAGATTACCGGGGGCGCAATCTCCTGCCATCTTTCGAAGTTCCAGGCATGCGAATACGGTGTGTTCCAGGGGACCCTCCAAAGAAGCGGCAGCAGCCAGAAGGCGGCGAGCCCGAATGCGGCTGCGTGCAGGCAAAGCACATAGCGCAAAATCCGGCCCCGCAGGACAAAATAGGAGGTGCCCATTCCGATGTAGAGGAGCGGATAGCCACTGCAAAGCGCGATGCCGGCTTCAATGAGGGAATTTGTGAAAAGCGACTTCCCGACAGGTACGTCGGTATAAAGCCGACTCATAAGTATTATGGATAGTATGAACGAAATTCCGAACGAGAATTCGCCCGCGAGGGTGCTGAACATGTTGCCGCCCCACATGGAATTCTCCGTCATGAACAGAAAGGGCATGGAGAGTAGTGCGCCCAGGGCGGGTACGGAACCGCTGCAGCCCAATCGGCGGAGGGCGAAGTATATGGCCGGGGGCAGAGGCAGGATGGCAAGAAGGGTGACAAGCTTGAAGGCTACCTGCATGGGAATGGCGAGTGAGGCCAATGCCATCAGAAAAAAGGAAAACGGAAAATAGTGGAGGAACAGAGGAAATCCACCGTAGTTGCCGTGAATCCAGGTAGCCGGCGAAAAGGGGGACAGCAGCTTGTCGCGCATGGCGAAAGCGGAAATGATGTGAGAAGGGGTGTCTCCCCCCGCAATGGTACTGGAATCGAAAATCAGGGAAGGAGGGAAGAATAAAAGAAGAACGAGTTCGCAGAGTAAAAGCAGCAGAATCGGGAGGCTGATTCGTTTTGATATGGTCATCGGGGTGCGGCCGGTATCATCCTATAAGGTATAAACCGCCAAACAGGCAAAAAACCGTTCAATAACAAAACAGTAGAGAGAAGGATGAATCCGTCTCGGTCGTGTTTCATAGCAGAGTTTTCCGTTGGAAACAAGCGAAGGCGTTTCTCCCTTGCGGGTGCATAGTATAAGAAAAATAAGGAAGAACAACCGCTCGCATAACCACCATAAAGGTCATGATTTCGGAGGAATGTTCGGGTTCATTGTTTCACAAAGTCCGAAATACCCCAAATCCAGGTGGGCTGCATGTCGCCCGGTGTGGTTTGGACGATAGTGAAACTTCGTGCTTGAGTTGAGTTAAAGTGAATCTTTTGTGGATTCGTCTCCCTTTCCCTAGGCACGCTCAAAAAGCGGTGGGCACGATAAGTCTCAATGGTGTTGCTTTAAGGAAATACGCCGCTGGTTCCCAAGGTCCTGGGGCTGTTGCCCAAATCAGCGCGGCAGCCCCGAATGGTTCACAGAGCCCCGACTCGTCATTCCGATGGACATCGGAATCCAGGCCTTTGTGGCGGATTAATTGTGAATTCGAGGCATTAAAAACCTGGATCCCGGCTCAAAAGCACTGCCGGGATGACGGGATTGGGGGCTCCCTCGGAAAGGGGTTCTCTCACGAAATGCTCGGCAAAAAGGTTTTTTATATCACCTTCAAGGTCTCGCCCTCTTCGAGGACCCGGAGATTGACACCCGGAATGCGGGCCATTTGAGTCTGAATCTCAGACCTGTAGTGAGGTTTCATATGGGAGACGTAGATTCTTTCGGGAATGGACGGCATTTTGCGTATTTCCTGCTCAAGCAGCGCGGGGGTAAGGTGGCCCGTCGTCAACGCGAGTTCCGTCAGTTCGTCGGGGAAGGATACTTCGACGATGAGGACTTTTATATCGTGCCCCTGCATCATCTTCCAGATGGCTTCCGTGGGGCCGGTGTCACCCGTATAGAGCAGGGCACCCCCGGGGGTTTCGACAAGGTAGCCGTAGGCGGGAACAGAGTGGTTCACCCGGGTCGCCAGTATGCGGTAGTCTTTTATCGTTATGGGGGTATCCGTCTCAATTTCCTGATATTTGAGGACGGGATTGTGCATATCCGGAATTGCGGCGAAATCGGGCCAGATTTTGTTGTTGAATATGTTTTCCCTGATGTTTGAGATCACGTCTTTGCCGCTGAGGATTAGCACCTGGCAATTTCTGTTCAGCGATACGAGGTTGTCGGCGAGAAAAGGAATGCCCTTGATGTGATCGAAATGGGCGTGAGTGAGAAGTATATGCGTGATGCGGCATTGAGCGGTTCTATCGAGGGCAAGGGAGACAGTCCCCGCATCCAGGAGAAGGAAGTCGTCAATCAGGAATGCGGGAGGGTTGAAGCCCGGGGCTTCAGAACCTGCAGATCCAAGAACGCGTAATTCCATCGTTTGCCTTTTTGAGGTGAGTGACACATTCGACCGACCGATGCCGGACAGGTAGGGATTCTAGAGATTTTTTTCCATTTTACAACGAAATAGTCGGAACCGGGCTTCGATTGAGCATTAATCAGATGGGGTGGATGCAGTTTTGCACATCGAAGTGAGGAAAATGAGAAAAATTTGGCATTTTCTCCTTCACAAAAGTCTCTGATTGGTTTACAAAGCCTACGCCAACCACGCTGGAAAACCGGTCACCGATCCGGAAACTTTTATAAAAAGTCAACTTGGATTCATTGTGCATTTGCACTGTTTTGCATATGACTAACGAGCTTTGGTTTTGAGAGATTTCTGGATTCCATCTGAACTGACGGCCCAAGCTATTTATCCTGTTGCACGCTGAATATCTGTTTCAAAATCCGGATGTTTTCAAAACCTTACACGGGATTGCCGCCCCTTTGGGGGACAGTAGTCCAGTAACTGCCCCGGTCAGGCCATCGCATTCGTTCGCATTGCCTTGGGCTCTGATCGAGCCACGATCTTTCCTGGTTGAAAAGGAAAAGAGGGAAGAAAATGCCGATCGAGATTTCTGAAAAAACAATCAAGCGCGAGTTCATCGAGAAAGTCAGTCAACTAAGCGGGCAGGACATTTTTAAGTGTTTTCAATGCGGTACATGCGGCGGTGCTTGTCCCATGTCCGGGCAGATGGAGACTCTGCCCAGAAGGATCATGAGAATGGCCCAGCTGGGGTTGGAAGAGAACGTGAAAGAATCCCAGACGGGCTGGACTTGTGCATCCTGCCACACCTGCTCGGCAAATTGCCCAAGAGGCATTGACCTGGCCAGGGTCATGGAAGCCGTCCGGCTTCTGACTCTTCGTAAGAATGTCAACATGATCGAGCCTTCCAAGCTGCCCGCTGAAATGGTCAGAGAGCTGCCTCAGATTGCTCTGGTCAGCTGCTTCAGAAAATTGACGAGTTGAGGAGTATCATGAAAGCAAGCTACTATCCGGGATGTACCCTGAAAACCAAGGCGAAGAATCTGGAGGAAGCGGCAGTGGCATCCATGGCGGCTCTTGGAGTGGATTTCCAGGAATTGCCGAGATGGAACTGCTGCGGCGCTGTCCATTCATTGGCGGATGACGATCTGATTCATCACGTAGCCCCCGTACGTGACCTGATCAGAGCCAAGGAGCAGGGAAGCGACACGGTCGTGACTCTTTGTTCCATGTGCTACAACACGCTTGCCCGTGCGAACATGCTCATGCGCAGCGACGAGGTAAAGCGGAAGACGATCAACGATTTCATGACGGAGGAAGTGGATTACCAGGGCGAACTCGAAGTCGTGCACTACCTGAACTACCTGCGCGACACCATCGGTTGGGACGCCCTGCGCGCAAAGATCAAAGCTCCTCTGAACGGAATGAAGATAGCCTCCTATTACGGCTGTACGCTCGTTCGGCCCAAAAATGTGGCTATCGAGCCTGCCGGTGACGACAAAATCATGAACGAGTTCGTTACTGCTCTCGGCGGCACTCCGGTCGATTTTTCTGCAAGCACCGTATGCTGCGGGTCCTACCAGATCCTTGCCCATCCCGAGGCTGCCCTCGAAGTGATCGGGCGGATCATAACGGCCGCATCTGACGCCGGTGCAGATGCACTCATTTTGAGCTGCCCGCTTTGTGAGTACAATCTGGCAAAGAAGCAGGAAGAGTTGGTCAAGGCACAGAAGATCTCCAGGAAACTGCCTGTGTACTATTTTACCCAGCTGCTTGCAGTCGCTCTCGGGCTCGCCCCCGAAACCTACCGGCTCGATCTGAATGACGCAAGCTCGGTCGAATTCCTGAAAGCGAAAAATTTTCCGGTGCAGACAGGCGCAGGCGCCTGATTCCAAATTCCGGTCAGAGATAGCAGAACCACTTATTTCCAAGCTAAGGAGAAAATACGATGTCAGCACCCAAACAGGTTGCAACTGGAGACAGGGCCATTCTTCCCGAGGGCGCCAAGACGATTCCCATTTATGTTATGGGCAAGCGTTATGAAGTCCCTGAAACACTCACCATCATGAAGGCAATGGAATACGCCGGTTTCAAGTTCCTCCGCGGGGCCGGCTGCCGCGGCGGTATCTGCGGTGCGTGTCCGACCGTCTATCGCAGGGAAGGCGACTATAAGCTTTATTTCGGCCTTGCATGCCAGACGGTTGTAGAGCCGAACATGTACCTGGCTCAGATTCCTTTCTACCCCGCGAACCGCGCCGTCTACGACATCGAGAAAGTGGAACCGGTTGCCGACGCCATCCACGCGCTTTACCCCGAACTCTTCCGGTGCGTTGCCTGTAACAACTGCACCAAGGCATGCCCGATGCACGTGGAAGTTCTCGACTATATATCCGCGATCAAGCAGGGCGACATCGCCAGAGCAGCGCGGATTTCCTTCGACTGCATCCAGTGCGGTATGTGCGCCAGCCGCTGCATGGGTGAGCTTCCCCAGTATCATATCGCCCAGCTCGTACGCCGTATCTACGGTAAATATATCCAGCCGAAAGCCGAACATCTTCAGAAACGTGTCGGCCAGATCGAATCGGGCAGGTATGACAAGATGCTCGAAGACCTCCAGAAGATGAGCCATGCCGAACTCGAAAAGATCTACAAGGAACGCGAACGCGAGCCGGATATGGTGCCCCTGGGAACCTGGATGCCGAAAGATACGCAGTATCTCTAGTCGGTTGCCGATAAGGCATGATCGTTACGACTCTGAACTATTCCACTCCATGCAGTGGCCCCCAAGGAGAAGATATAATGGGTTACACACCTGAGATGCAGGAACTTATCAAGAAAGTTGAGGCGACCAGACCCGAGCGTGTTGCCAGATCCAAACGCGGTGAGAACTTTCCGGCCTTGTCCCTCGAGGAACGTGCGGTAGTTCTCGGCAAATTCCATCCCGACTACCAGAAGGAAGGCCGCAGGGCCCTGAAAGTCGGCGCGGACAAAGGCCTCGTGGTACCCGAGGAAATCGCCCGTGTAATGGAATCCCGTTCTCTGCTTCGCCCCGACAAGGTCGATCTTTCGACCCCCGACTACGAAACGGATATCCTGATCCTGGGCGCAGGCGGCGGCGGAACTTCGGCCGCACTGATGGCCACCGATGCCGGTCTGTCGGTTATCATGGCAACCAAGCTGCGCCACGGCGACGCAAATACGATGATGGCCGAAGGCGGAATCCAGGCTGCAACGCAGGAATGCGATTCGCCTTTCTATCATTACATGGACACCATCGGCGGCGGTCACTTCACCAACCAGCCCGACCTAGTTGCCGCTCTTGCCCATGACGCACCCCTTTCGATCTCATGGCTCGAAGCGCTGGGCATGATGTTCAACAAGCTGTCGGACGGCCGTCTTGATTCCCGTCATTTCGGCGGTTCGTGCCGCAAGCGTATGCAATCCTCCGGCGACATGACCGGTGCCGAAATCATGCGTGTTCTTCGCGACGAAGCCCGGAACCGGAGAGACAAGATTCAGGTGCTGGAATTCTGCCCGGCAGTTGAAATCATTATCGACGAAGAGGGAAAATGCGCAGGCGCCATCCTCTACAACATGGAAACCCGCGAATTTTTCATCACCCGCGCCAAGGCCGTCATCATTGCCACGGGCGGTAACGGACGCCTCCACATCAAAGGCTTTGCCACCACGAACCATTACGGCGCAACGATGGACGGCGTTGTCATGGCGTATCGGGCGGGCGTAGGCACGACCTGTCTGCCCTCCACCCAGTACCATCCGACCGGCGTTGCCTATCCGGAACAGAACGTCGGCCTTCTTATCACCGAGAAAGTTCGCGGCCTCGGCGCCCACGTTCTGAACAAGGACGGCGAGCAGTTCTGCTTCCCGCTGGAACCCCGCGATGTCGAATCGGCCGAGTTGATCAAGGAAGCCGTCGAAGTCAATAAAGCAGTCGTAACCCCGACCGGCCGTTACGGGCTGTGGCTCGACTCCCCGATGATCGACCTGCTGCACGGCGAAGGCACCGTCCGCAAGGAACTCCCTGCCAAGTTCATCCAGTTCGAACGGCATGGAATCGACATCAGCAAGGAGCCGATGCTGGTTTACCCGACCCTGCACTATCAGAACGGCGGTATCGCGATCAATGCCAACTGCGAAACCGTTGTCCCCGGTCTGTTCTCTGCCGGTGAGTGCACCGGCGGCCTCCATGGCGAAAACCGCCTGATGGGTAACAGCCTCCAGGATGTTATCACGTTCGGAAGAAGAGCGGGCGTGAGCGCTTCTAAGTACGTCCAGGCCGGCGTAACGCTCAAGAAGCCGACCCTGAACCACGTCGTGAAATTCGAGAAGGAACTTGCGGAAGCCGGCGTAACCGAGCCGATCGTTGCACCGATTCTGCTCCCCGACTACTCGACCGACGAAGTTGCCGCAAGGCGACTTTCCGAAGCCAGACAGGAAAGCGAATAAATATAAAATCCCCTTTCCTCACGCGAGGAGAGGGGATCTTTATAGAAGGTCAAAGCAGGGGTATTCCGCTTCGGCGGGGTACCCCTTTTTATTTGTTACCATCTTGCGCGGTTGCAACGCCTTTCCGGCCAATCATCTCCGGGCGCTCGAAAAGCGATGGGTTGACACCCATCGGCCCTCTTGAAGACAGGCTGGTTCCGGGCATTTTGCGACAGAGCCCCCAATCCCGTCATCCGGGATCCAGTGGCGTAGGGTGGGCACAGCACTATCGTGCCCAGCGTCCATCCCCTCGGATCAAGTCTCGTCGGGATGGCCGGGCGGTGGGCACAGTGAAGCTTTGTGCCCACTCTACACGACTTCGGGCGGTCCGAAAAGCGATGGGTTAGCACCCATCCTACGGCCCTCTCGGTCTTTAAAGCAGGCTGCGAAGATTGTATTCGATCTGGTCTTTCGGGACGGCGCCGAGAATCCGGTTCCTGACCTGTCCGCCTTTGAACAGGACCATTGTCGGAACGCTCTGAACCTGGTACCGCGAGGAGATGGCCGGGTTTTTTTCGAGTTCCACTTTCACGAACTTGACGGTCCCTGCGTATTGTCGGGCGAGTTCGTCGAAAATGGGGAGCAGGCGTTGGCAATGTCCGCACCATGGAGCCCAGAAAAGGACAATGACGGATCCAGGGAACGTCAGGACTTCGGCATCGAATGCGTACTCCCCGACATCTACCGCATGTTCGGGGTAGGCGGCAGGGGGAAGGGGGGTCCGGCACTTGCCGCACACGGCCCGCTCGCCGGCCCGAGACCGGGGAATGCGGTTTTTTGCTCCACAGTTGCCGCACCGGACTATAAAAGTATCCTGAACCATATTGATATGAGGACCTCATTTCATTTAAAATGATAGCCTTGGATTCGGTTGAGTATTGACCAAACGGATAATCATGCTAATCTGGTCTTGCAAGCAATTGATCAACGTCAACTACGTGAGATGTGATTCAATTCTCGCTCTCCTCCGATTCTTCCCTATCCGAACAGCGAAATCTGTCCCTGGGCTTGTTGATAGAAGAAAGAAATCGATATCTCTGAGAGCGAGGTGTTCCAATTGGCTCGAATCGACGATTACAAAGAATCTTTTCGCCTTGCCGCTTTAGAGCTTAAGAAACGGGATGCAGCGGCCCTGGCGAGGAATGCGGGAGTTGAGCTGCTTTCAAAGAACGGGACAACCGGGCTCATAGTCCCCTTTATCGGGACTAATTACCTGGTCGAGATCCAACCCGAGCCCGATGTCCATAAAGAGGGTTCGGATGAGGACATCCCGATTCCGGATAAGATCCTTATTGCCCACTATTTACTGGGCGCTCCCGGAAAAAGGGGGTCGGGGAATCTCATAACCTTCCGACAGGTCCCGGACGGTCATTTTTATTACGAAGCTTTTCAGAAACGTGCCCGTGATCCATTTCTTAATTTTTTTGGCAACAATGGCCGATTCTTTTGTAAATGTGCACGGCTCATGGGAGGGGTCCCCGTTCAGAACGGGGATTTTGGAATGGAATTCGAGGTGTTTCCGCAAATCAGCGTGCAGTTGATATTGTGGAACGGCGATGAGGAGTTTCCACCGGACGCGACCATTTTGTTTCACGATTCCATTCATCGGCATCTATCGGCAGAGGACATTGCCGTTTTATGCGGAACGCTCGTCTATCGACTGATAGGCCTGGCCAGAAAAGTGCAGGCGGGAGAAGCCTGACATAAAAACCTGGGAGGAAATCCATTGAAAATAGCCATCAGCGGAAAAGGGGGGGTTGGAAAAACCACTCTTTCCGCTTTTCTTGTTAAGTGGTTTGCCGAGCAGGGACAGAACGTGCTCGCCATTGACGCTGATCCTGACTCCAATCTTGCCAATGCCCTGGGAATACTGAATGCCTCCGAAATCATTCCGATCTCACAGATGCGGGAGATGATCGCGGAAAGGACGGAATCCGTTCCGGGGACCTTCGGCGGCTTCTTCAAGCTAAACCCGAAGGTTGACGATCTGCCCGAGACGCTTTCGATACGACAGGGGAAAAATATTCGCCTGATGGTCATGGGGGGGGTCAAGAAGGGCGGAACGGGCTGCGTGTGCC
>JAEZHY010000073.1 GCA_023416335.1 Pseudomonadota bacterium
ACCTTCTGCTCTCCCTGGATACGTTAAGACGGTCCATGGCCCTCATCGATGCGGATGCCCCCGCAGACATTATCACCAAGTGGAATCCGAGGGTCAGTATCGAGGCCCCCGCCGGGGTGTCGAAATCCGAGATGACACCTGACCAGCAGGCGCTGTTCATGGACCTGGTAAACGTATACCTGTCGCGCATGCATGAAGAAGTTTCAGCGAAATATCTGGACAAGATCGAAAAGGAAGGTCCCGGAAATATCCATTTTGCCTGGGCGGGATCGGAACAGGTCGGACAGCCGCATTACTATCGGATTCACGGTCCGAGTTTTCTGGTCGAATACGACAACATCCAGAACAATGCCAACCACATCCATACCGTCTGGCGCGATTTGAGGAACGACTGGGGCGAGGATTTGCTCAAGATGCATCACAAGCGGCATCATTCTGCAGAGTAAACCCAATCAAGAAATTCACACAAGAAAACAATATCATGGCACCAATGGGCGCCGGAACCACCCGGCTATCCTGATGAGAGCGTTATTCGGCTTTCTTTGGGGCAGGATCGAGAAAATCTCTGAGTTTTTTCTCCAACAATTCGCTTTTCCGGATCTCACAGGTCCAGAGCGTGAGTACCTGCCATCCGGCCTTGACAAGGGCAGCGAGGTTTTGCCGGTCGCGCTCCATTGTCCGCCCGATTTTGGCCTGCCAGAACTCCACATTGGAGGTCGGGCGCTTCGACCTGCTGCAATCCGCGTGACCGTGCCAGAAGCAGCCGTGAACAAAGATCACCTTTTTGTGCCTGGTCAGCACGATATCCGGTTTTCCGGGCAATTTCGAGGAGTGAAGCCTGTAGCGGTACCCCATCGCATGGAGCCTCTTCCGGACTTCCAACTCCGGCTTCGTGTCCGCCCCGTGAATGCGGGACATTATCCAGCTGCGCTGTTCCTCGTTGAAGACGTCCGCCATTGTTTTCCCTTTGCGGCAAGGAGCAGGGCATAGACACAATCGGCAATCCGGGCTGCCAGAAGCGGAGGGACTGCGTTGCCTATCTGCCTAGCCACTTCGATTTTAGAGCCGATGAACCGAAATTCATCGGGAAATGATTGTATCCTGGCAGCTTCCCGATGGGTAATCGGGCGATGCTGTGCCGGATGGAGGTATCGGCCTTTTTCGGGTTTGAAGAACTCTGTCCGGATCGTAACCCCGGGCCTGTCCCACCATAGCCTGCCGAAAAGGTCGCTTCCGCCGGATTTTTTTTTGATCCAGCATTCCGGTGTCAGATGAGGCGCCCGTTCCTGGAGATCGAAGCGGTTCATGCCCTCTTCGGGAATCGCCCTGTATCGATTCATGCTCTTGGCTGAAGGACTCCGTCCGAAATGAAGGTCGTATGGAGGGGGGACATCCAGGATCTCGGTCCCCCGGGGTGGATCCAGGTCCCCGATGACGTCTCTCACAGTCCTGTACGGCTGCGGGTCCGAAATGAAGGGGATTTCCCTTTCGGCAAATATGCGCCTGGAATTCGGTTCGGGCGAATAATGTGTTCTCTTCGGGGGAAAGACATCGTCCGGATCGCCGGATTTGCAGCCGATAATGAATGCCCGCCAGCGAATCTGCGGGACTCCGTAGTCCGCGGCACAGAGCCTTGCGGATGCAGTGCTGAAGCCTGACTGCCGGGCAAAATCCAGGATCATCTCATGTTCCGCCGAGCCTATGAGCTGCGGAACATTCTCCATCACAAAAACCGAAGCACCGGATCTTTCGACGACCTCCATGTACGGCCGCCAGAGCTGCTTGCGCTCATCTTCTCTGCGGCCTTTGTTCAGAAGGCTGAACCCCTGGCAGGGAGGTCCTCCGATCACAACTTCCGCTTGCGGAATTCCGATCGATGCCCTGGGAAGCAGTTCGACGATATCGCCGCAGATGCAATGATTTCCAAAATTTGCGTTGTAAGTACCGGCGGCGTGTGTGTTGAAGTCGTTTGCCCAGACAGGATCGTAGGAGTGCCCCATCATACTGCTGAAGCCTGCCGTAAGTCCACCCGCCCCAGAGAACAAATCTATCAGGCGAGGGCGAATACTCTGGTCAAGTTTTCCCTCGGTTCGGGCTTTGAAGACTACCTCATCCATTCCGGGCACACCTGAAGAAAGATTTACGGACTGATAATCGCAAGCGGCCTGACCGCTCCACATTGTCAGTGTATTTGGATGCCCGTAAAAGTCAACGATGAACCGGGCAGGATTCGTTATAAGGTGGGGGAGGTTTGTCCGGGGCGAGTGCCCGCGCTGCTGCAATCGTTTCAATCCGCGCCCGCTGCAACCTGCAAACCGCACGCAGCACTTTTAGTCCTCATAAAAAAAGAGCTGGGCTACAGGAGGACAGCCCAGCTCGCCTTTAGGGAATGAAATGATCACTGTCTATAGTTACACAACTTTTTCAGTATTTTTTCAATAAGGAGATTTACTGAATCTGCTAAAAAAATTTCCCTACTAATAAGCATTATCTTGAAACAAAATGCAACAATACTTAAGATTTATCGTCTCAGAAATACCTGCACTTTCGGATAGAGGTCCACAACCCGCCGAAACCTATGAATTTTCAGGCCCCTGGCTTTTCTTCTTGCTTTCAATAGGCTCAGGCCGATAACTGTCGGGATGGAAGGGCTGTTTTTCCTTGTGCTTCAGCCCCTCATGCCCCGTATCGAAATCGAGAAAGCCGGCTCCCTCTTCCTCGGATTCCGAGAATCCCAGGTGCAAATTTTCATCCTTTTCGGCCGCTCTCGCTCTTTTCAGCTTGATCCCATAAAGAATCATCCCCAGGCCGGCAAGCGAGAGGATGGAAAATATCAGATTCAAATGCAAACCGGTCATAGCAACCCCCTCGGTTTGATATTCCACCTGTTGGCGGAATAGATTTTCATCTCGACTTCGAGATAGCCCCGATCGGACCGCAAGTACCTGGAGTTCTTCGTTCCAACCTTCAATACGGCCCCGTCCCTCGAATCCAGCATCTTGGTGAGCCCCCCTCCGAATTCGTCCTCAGCGGTCAACGTCACCTGATCGTCATCGCGAACCGGCGTTCTGACCGCGCCGGATCTGCTCACGCGACCGTAGTGATTCCACTTGTCGCGGTTCCCGGGTAGATTGAAGGTCAAGTAGACCCGGCTGTCCGATTCTCCCACCCGATGGACCCTGACGGCCACTCTGTCGCCGAGATGCACGCGTGCAACACTGATTTCCCTGTCACGGGCCGGGTCGAACCGCAACCGCAGGACGACCGGCTGCTCCGATGATGTTGTGCCCGGGTTTGTTGTCACCCTCGCCGAGTAGGATTCCCGTCGCTTCGATTCGGCGGTCCTGATCTTTTCCTTTGTAGCTTTCGGCGGAGTCTTCTGGTTGATTACCGGCGGCTCGACCTGCTGCTCTTTTGGATAAGCCCGGTTCCCCGATCCGACCTTAGGTACGGGAATCGGTTTCTCATTGCCGGATGCCTGGGGCGCCTGCTCCTGCGGACCCGGTGCCGGCTGGACAGGGGCCTGGGCCTGTTTATCGGGCGCAGGCTTGGTCGTTTCAGGCGCCGGCTGAACGGAAGGAGCAACCGGTGCTTCCGGTGCTTTTGCTTCCGGCAGGAGTTCGAGTCTGGCCGGGCCGGGACCGGGGTTGATTACACCCGTCTGCACCAGCGCCAGGCCCGCGATGCCAAAGGTGAGAAAAACAGTGCCTAAACCAATGTATATTCCATGCCTCTTCACGTTCGCCTCCCTTACGTGAACCGGTGTATTCAATCAATTGAACATTACGGACAAAATAATTAACCCGCCCTTATCCACCAGGCAATCACCTTTATGGATGGGCTCTTTTTTGATTGTAAGACGAGGAAGCAGTTTTTTTAGTCGACAGGTATGCAGGAAAAAATTCGACCGTCCGCTATTGAGCCGGACGGTCGAACAATTGTGGCAGGTATCAGAGGATATATCTGCTCAGATCTTCATCTTTGATGATTTCCCTGAGGATTTTCTCCACGTATTCGCGGTCGATGTGTATCGTTTGCCCTTTCAGGTCGGGGGCGGTAAAGGATACGTCCGAAAGCAGCTTCTCCATAATGGTGTGC
>JAEZHY010000101.1 GCA_023416335.1 Pseudomonadota bacterium
CTATTATACGCCTCCGTATGAGGCTGGAAACCCCAGCAATTACGTGTGCGGGTGCGTGGCAACCGCGGCTTCACAACTCATGAGGTTCCACGCATATCCGACTGCAGGAGTTGGAACCGGACAGTTCGCTTACGCTGTTGACAAGGTCCTGAAGCAAGGGAACCTGCGCGGGGGGGACGATGCCGGTGGGGCCTACAGCTGGGACGACATGCCCCTGGTCCCGGATGCCTCACTCACTTTCGCGCAACGTCAGGCAATCGGACGCCTTATTTGGGATGTGGGGATATCTGCGGGAATGAGTTACGAGAGCAGCGGGTCCGGTGCGGAGCTTTCCGATATGGCTGCATCGTTGAAGAATGTCTTTCATTACGGCAGCGCTGCCTATGGCGGTTCGGATGAGGACAACGCTCCTACTATCCCTAAGCCCGCATTGATTACGATGATGAACCCGAACCTGGACGCATCTTTTCCGGTACTCCTGGGAATCGCTCAAAGCGACGGTTCCGGAGGGCATGCAATTGTTGGGGATGGCTACGGGTACGATCTGTCCACGCTCTATCATCATCTCAATATGGGCTGGGGTGGAGCGGAAGATCTCTGGTACAACCTGCCGGACGTGAATACCGGTATGCAGGGAATGAACTTTCAGCTTGTCCAGGATATCGTGTACAATGTCTTCCCGTCCGGAAGCGGGGAGATAATCAGTGGCAGAGTGACGGATGCCGCCGGTAATCTGATAGGCGGCGCAAGCGTCACGGCAAACATCAGCGGGGGCTCATCCTACACCGCAACCACCAACAGCCGCGGGATCTATGCGATTCCCGGAGTCCCCTCCTCCTCGACATACACGATCAACGCGACAAAACAGGGGTATAAATTCTCATCCCTGTCCGTCTCGACCCTGACCTCGGGATCGGATGCATACGTTGCCGGCAATGTGGGGGGAGTTGATTTTGTCGGCTCGGCTCAAGGGCGTGTGGTTGATTCCGTCTTGTTGTTGCTGGGAGATTGAACCGCACACAATATCGCATGATATGTGAACGTTGATTCGGGTAGGCACGTATGTTGCGAAGGTTGGCCAGGCAGCATCTTTTTGCTGCCTGGGTCCCGAAGGACGGGAGGGACGGAGCTAAGTTCGCTTCCAAGAACACAGGGGTGGAATCGATACGGTCGAGCCCTCTTGCCTCCGGCACGGGCAACAAAAGACGTTGCCCGTGTCACCCATGAGAATTTGCCCTCGATTTTGACTGAAGTTTCATATAGAAGCACGCTGCGCAAGAGGCCCAACGGAGGAGGTGCCGCAGAACGACGCAGCACGCGCGCGAAGCTATTCGGCTTATGGGTTACAGGGACCCAATGCCGGAAGGGCCGTTGCTCAAATCGCGGCAGCCCTGAATGACTCGCAGAGCCCAGCCTCGTCATTCCGGCCCCTCTCTTCGATCAGGACAAGTTCATACCGGAATCCAGGCCGTTGGGGCGAATCAATAGTGAATCCAAGCTCTCAAAAAACCTGGATCCCGTCTTAAAAGCACTGCCGAGATGACGGGTTGGGGGGCTTGGTCGCAAAATGCCATAAAGAAGCTTCGTCTCCATTTGAACAACAGCCCCCGGACCTTGGGAACCAGCGGTGTATTTCCTTAAAGCAGCAACATTGTGAGTCATCCGGTGCCCACTTTTCGCTCTCCCCGGTTCGTATCCCGATGCCGCCATTTCGATTCACGCCAACGTCGGAACAGAACTTGGACAACCCTGCTTGCCTAGGTTGTATATCCTTGACTTTACAAATATTTTTATGAAGTCCGGGGTCTTATCTTCCGATATCTATTGTACCTGGAAGTAGCCTGCCCATTAAGAGATTTATTTATCGGAGAGTTTGTTGAGAGGGAGAAAACATGGCCGAAGCGAATGGTTGCCCGTTTGTTGGCTGAAATGGATCAGGTCGATCACCCCAAGAGTCCCACTCCAGACCCTGAAGCCAATCGGAAAGGTAAGGAAGTCAAATGAGTCTGAGTCTTCGTTCCAAATTTCTTGTGCCGGCAATTATTGCTGTTGTCCTGGGGACCTGCGTGCTGACAATGGTTTCCTATTATAAATCCAGCGTGGCCATACAGGAATCTTGTCAGGAACAGCTGTCACTCATTCTGAAATCGACTCAGAACAATATCGATTCGTCCGTTGAGTATTTCAAACTGATGATAACCGACTGGAAGGCGGACAAACTCCTGGTTGCCGCCGCGCAGTGCAGCCTCGAGGATCAAACGGCAAAAGAGGCCTGTGTCAGGCTGACCGCCATTACGAAGGTTTTTTCCTTTATAGAAAGAATCAACCTGTTCAATAAACAGGGATTGGTCAACTCCGGAACGGATCCCGCCACGGTCGGAAAACTCAACGTAGCCGACCGAACCTATTTCAAGGAAGGTATCAGCGGGAAATTGAACGTCGCTGAAATTGTGATTGGGAAGACCACCGGCAAGCCGGTCACGATGATATCCGCGCCGGTAAAAGACGGCGACAGGATTGTGGGAGTGCTTACAGCCGTCCTCTACATGGAGTCCTTCGGCAAGAATTACATAGAGTCCGTAAAGATAGGGAAACAGGGATACGCCTTCATGTACGGTCCCGACGGGCTCATGCTGTCGCATCCGGATACATCTCTCAACTATAAGTTCAATCTGAATGAGTCCGACTACGGCAGGAAAATGCTCGCATCGAAGAAGGGTATCCTTTTCTACAAAGACAAAGATGTCGAAAGGGTAACCGTCTACGGTCCCCTGAACGATCTGGGAGCTACTGTGGCCGTAACGGCCGATGTGGATGAAATTCTGGCTCCGATAAAATCCGTTCGGTATATCAATGTCATTGTATCCCTGATGATTGTGCTCCTTATCGGGGCGGTCATATATATCGTCTCAAGCCTGGTCGCCGGATCGATAGGAAAGAGGGTAATTGGTCTCAAGAGTGCAGCGGACCTGGTGGGGTCGGGCTCGAAGCAACTGGCCTCAGTGAGCGGGTTACTCGCCGAGGGAGCGTCCGAACAGGCGGCCTCCATCGAGGAAACCTCCTCATCTCTCGAAGAGATGTCCTCAATGACGAAACACAACGCGAGCAATGCCAATCAGGCAAATCAACTGATGGCGGGGACAAAAGAGAAGGTCTCCCAGGCAGGTCGTTCGATGAGTGATCTGACCGCCTGCATGGGTGAAATATCCAGGGCGAGCGAGGAGACTTCCAAGATCATCAAGACCATTGACGAGATCGCCTTTCAGACAAATTTACTTGCTTTGAATGCTGCGGTCGAAGCGGCGAGGGCCGGAGAGGCCGGGGCAGGATTTGCCGTGGTTGCCGATGAGGTGCGAAATCTCGCCATGAGGGCGGCGGAAGCAGCGAAAAACACGGCCGGTCTGATTGACGGGACTGTTGGAAAGATTGCCCAGGGCGCGGACCTGGTGGATAAAACCGGAAAAGAGTTTAACGAGGTTGCAGACAGTGTTGCAAAGTCGGGGGGATTGATCGGCGAGATATCTGCCGCGTGTCTCGAACAGGCTCAGGGAATAGAGCAGATCAGCAGGGCCGTGAGCGAAATGGATAAAGTGGTCCAGCAAAACTCCGCAAACGCAGAGGAGTTGGCGACTACTGCCGAGGAGATGAGTTCCCAGTCCCACCAGATGAATGGTTTCGTTGCCGAACTGAAGGATCTGGTTGCCGGCTCGAAGGCATAATGTTGCGTGGTGCGCCCCGCCCGTAAATCTATGCATGCAGAGCGCAATTGCGCCAATAAGAGCCTGGAGCAGCAGAGCCGCGACCAAAGTACAAAGACAAAGACTTTCCAACCACGAAAGGCACGAAATACACGAAAGAAAACAATAGGATAAGGCCGTAGGATGGGTGAAGTGGAGAGACTGTGTCGTGCTGTCGATGAAAACCGGGTACGACACGGTCTCGGAGCGCAACCCATCGGTTATTGTGAGCCGGAGATACGAAATTCCTGGGGCAGCACGGCCGCAACCAAAATACAAAAACAAAACCCTTAACCACGAAATTTACGAAAATCACGAAAGAAAACAATGCTATAGTGTCAATGGTGCCGGGACTGCGGTAGGGTGGGCACAGCTTGATCGTGCCCACCGCCCCGCGCTTAGAACCAAACCGTGGGTGACACGGGCAACGTGGTTTTGGTTGCCCGTGCCGCAGGCAAGAGGGACTGGTAATTCTACGCGAAGCCTCGTGTCCTCCGGGCCCAGGCAACGTTAAAGCCTGTTGCCTGGGCCACCCGCGCCGTTCAGTTCTCCTCGGCTAAAAGTGCACCTAAGAGGTTGATGCCACACGATTTACAAGACCGTCGGCATGAAAATCTTGTTCAAAAAACAAGAAAACGACCGATAGTAGTACGAAAATCACGAAAGGAAACAATAGGATAAGTTCGTAAGATAGGTGAAGCGGAGAGACTGTGTCGTGTTGTCGATGAAAACCAGCCCAATCCGGGTCGGTTACGACACAGTCCCGGAGCGCAACCCATCGTTTTGGGATGAGCGATACGAGTACGAAGCACACGAAGGAAAAAGGATGAGGATGCTGTTGATTGCCTTTTTGTCGATCGCAACAGTGCTTGCAGGATTTGCCCAAGCCGCGGATACGCAGGATTGCATCGCGCAGACATGGAAGGGAACGATCGGATCCGTTCCCGTAATGATGCAGTTCGACTACATTGGTGAAGACGGCGCGTTGGTCGGTCGTTACTACTACCGAACAAGCATCACTGATTTGTTGCTGGTGAGCGACAATAAGAAGCCGGGCAGGTGGAAGGAACTGGACCCCAAAGGAAAGGTTACCGGGTATGTTGCGCTGAGCTGTGAAGGGAGTTCCCTCTCGGGAACCTGGTCGGCGTCGGATGGGTCGAAAACGCTTCCGGTCAGTGCCGGGTCCCTGCCGGCCGATACGTTTTCCAAACAGCGCCTTGCCGAACTCAAGACTGTCGTAACCGAACGCGGGTCGATCGGAAAATCCGAGTACGAACTTTTTTCGGCTCAAGGTTTTGAAGCCGTCAAGGGGCTTCGCCTGAAAGGAGAGGGTAAAACGATCGCCGACATAAACAACGCTCTCCTGGAACGTTATAAAACCTGGCTCGATGAGGCGATTGAATGCAAGGCGTCCGGCCGGCTGCAAAGGGGCGAAGACCATGGTTTCGAGTACAGCTCGGAAATGAGCATGGATGCCTGGAACGAGGCATTCGTGGTAATTGGCGAGAGCAGTTCCCGATATTGCGGCGGACTTCACCCTGTATATGAAGAGGGAGCAACGACCTACAGTCTGCAGACGGGCAAGGAAGAAGATGTCTCGCAGTGGCTGATCGAGAGCTGCAGGAAGGACATTTCGAAAGATTCGCCGCTCGGGAAAATCCTGATGAAAATCTACGAGTCGGAAGAGGAAAAATGCGCCGATTCCATAGAGCTAAGCGGCGAAAATATCCGGCCGACAGCGGAAGGAATGACGTTTCGGCCTTCCGCGCCGTATGCGGCTACAGCATGCATCGAGAATATAACCGTCCCTTACAGGGACATGTCGCCGTACCTTACCTTCGAGGGAAATAAGAACGTTCAGGTGTTCGAGGGGCGGTAAGTTGGGCTGTTCTCAATTCGTACTGAACTGTGCGGTTGTCCGGCAACCTGGGAAAACGTCCGATTTTTTCTGCGGCACGGTTGCAAAATCTGGTAGTGTGTGAAACATAAGTATTCAGTCGTCAGCCGATTCGTGACGCTATTCAGAATCAGTACGCATAAATGGCATGATAGAATAAATAACGCCAGTCGACAGGGGGGAGACGATGGGAGACAGAATAATCGATCTGGATGAGGAGTTTTTTGATCTGCTCAAGAAGGAAGAGATATTTGCCTTCTTTGGTTTCAGCCTCAGTCTGCCGGAGGATCGGACCGTCTCCGGCCTGTGTAAGATATCCAGGCCCAAATCGGCCGATCCCAAATTGCATTATTTTGCAATGGTTTTTATGCTGGATGCTGTCGACGAAACGGTTTGCCGGGCGATGAACGAGCACTTTAAAACGATCGACTGGGAGGCTCTCAGGGGATCCGTTCCGGGAATCGTGGACTTTGTGGCAATGCCCTTGCTGAGTCAGCGCGCGGGCATCTACATCAAGGAAGTGGATGTCTATCTGACGGCCGGCAATCTTACGAAGCCCTTTCTTGAAGGGTTCCATTCTTCTCTCGCCAGGGTCATGAAACTCGGAGCCGAAGATCCCATCTATTGGGATGATATCCCCCAGGATCCGAAGCCCGTCAAGGATAGCGAGACTCCCTCGACCACACCCGTGAAATCGTATCTGGACAGGCTGCGAAAAATGTCTCGTTAGAGACGAGGAAGAGAAGCCCTCCTGTAATATCGGTATTCGTTGTACCGGCCCGGCTGTGGCGGGCCGGCACAACCCCTCCAGTCATTAATTATGCAGCCGTGGAATTCTTCGCGACAGCTATTTGGGGTTCCTCGGGAACCGATGCTTCCTCATATTCGCCATAATCGCCGGCCAGGACTCTTTCAGCCCTTTCGGCGTCGAACGCATTTTCCCACTTGGCAACGATAATCGTGGCTACGCCGTTGCCGATAAGATTGGTGATGGCGCGCGCCTCAGACATGAAACGATCGACGCCCAGCAGCAGCGTCAGTCCTGCCAGGGGTATCTTGCTTACAGACGACAGAGTCGCCGCAAGCGTGATGAAGCCGCCGCCTGTCACCGCAGCCGCACCCTTGGATGTGAGCAGCAACACGGCCAGGATCGTCAACTGATCGCCCAGCGTCAAAGGTACGTTGGTCGCCTGGGCGATGAAGATGGCTGCCATTGTCAGGTAAATCGAGGTGCCGTCCAGGTTGAAAGAATAGCCGGTTGGAATTACCAGGCCGGTCACCGAGCGAGCGCAGCCGAGTCGTTCGAGTTTTTCCATCATACGCGGCAGTGCCGATTCGGATGAAGAGGTGCCGAGCACGATGAAGATTTCTTCCCTGATATACACGAGGAATCGCCACAGACTGAAGCCCGAGAGCTTTGCCACGGTTCCGAGGACAACAAAGACAAAGAGGGCGCAGGTGATGTACACTCCGGCCATGAGTTTGCCCAGCGAAAGCAGGGTCCCGAGCCCGTACTTGCCGATGGTGAAGGCCATGGCAGCGCCTGCGCCGATCGGTGCGAGTTGCATGATCATTTCGATGATTCGGAAAAGAACGTTGCCGGTTTCATCGAGAATTTTCATGAGAGTGTGTCCGCGTTTTCCGAGTCCGTTCAACGCGATGCCGAAAAGGATTGCAAACAGCAGTACCTGCAAAATTTCGCCCTTGGCGAAAGCATCCACCACCGTGTTGGGGATGATGTTCATCAGGAAATCGACAGTAGTATGTGTGTGCGCTGCTGTCGCATAGTTTGCAATAGCTTTGGTGTCGAGTGTCGACGGATCGGCGTTGATCCCGGCCCCGGGCTTTAACACATTCACGACGACAAGGCCGATTATGAGCGCGACCGTGGACATTGCTTCAAAATAGAGCAGGGCTTTGATACCGACCCGCCCGACGTCTTTCATGTGGCCCATCTTCGCGATGCCGACGACAACGGTGCAGAAAATAATGGGGGCTATAAGCATCTTGATGAGCTGGATAAACGCGTCGCCCAGAGGTTTCAACTTCTGGGCCGCTTCCGGGAACAGGAACCCGATGGTCACTCCGATCACAATTCCGCAGATGACCCGGAAATAGAGAGTTTTATGGAACACATTCTTTTGCACGGACAATTTCTCGCTTCTCCTTTTTTCGATCTGGCGGTTTAGCCGGGGTCTGTTGAAACGTTGCAATTAAAAGGGGCCGATTTCCAAAACTGCTGTGGCTACCACTTGCCGCAGGTGCTGTCAACAAGATTCGCCCGCGGAATTCCAGACCTTTTTCACCGCAGCAAGCACGGTGATAGTCGCGATATCCTCGCTTATGATTCTTCATGCTTCTCGGCCATTCGTCCGATACTATAAACGATTCCGCATGGTGCAAAGGCGGAACGCAGGTGCGGATGGTGATCGTGCATCGATGTCGGTACGGGAAGTCTCAAAGTTTCGTTCAATGAGGTCGAAAGAAGTGTCTCATAAAGCGGCGGGAACAATGCATCGCAGTTCGATCGGCGGCCTGACGGCTGCTGTTTTCACCTTCATTTTCACTTTGACTTTCATCCCATATTCCTACTGCGGTGAGATGAAGTTCGATCCTCTTCCGGACATCAAGGAAACCGACAGTATTTTGGTCATCGCTCCCCATCCCGATGACGAGACTCTGGGGACCGGAGGCCTCATCCGCAAAGCGTTGAAGAGCAGGGCACGTGTTGCTGTGGTCTTCCTGACCGACGGCAGCAGGTCCCATAACATCAAAGACTATGAGGCGTTTCTGAAAGAGACCGGCAGGTCCTCATACAAAGGCCCCCTGGGGGAACTCCGGCGGCAGGAGACACTGCAGGCCCTGCACGAACTGGGACTGGATATGGGTAACGTGACCTTCCTCGGATATCCAGACGGAGGCATGAGGGCCCTTTTCAACGACTACTGGGATTGTGACCGCCTCTACAGGGCGAATAACGATTTTAACAAGTCGGACCACTCGCCTTACGACTTTGCCTACCAGAAGGATGCCCCGTATTGTGGGGCAAACGTAGCGGCCAATCTGGAAGAAATATTCGCAGCCCGCAAACCGAATATAATTTTCTACCCGGACGATGGTGATTTTCACGAAGACCACTGGGCTACGAGCGCCTTTGCTCGATACGTCGCGACGAAGGCGGGGTATGATGGAGAGTGGTACACATACCTGGTCCATAAAGGCGATGACTGGCCCGCGCCTCCGAAGTACATCCCCGGAACCGGCCTGTCCCTCCCGCCCGAGTTGGCAGAACTGGACGCCTCCTGGCTGATGCTCCCCCTCGGCCGGGACGAAACGACACGCAAAGAGAATGCGGTCAACACCTATTCGAGCCAGCTCTTCCTGTGGAAGGACTATCTTTCTTCATTCGTCCGCGTAAACGAGATATTTGGCAGCTATCCCTATGTGACCATGAGTCGCGTAGGAGAAAATCCCGATTTCTTCCGGGACGGAATGCCTCCGTCGTCTTTTCCCGATGTGCGCATGGACCAGCGGACGAGTTCGCTGCAGGCATCGGAGGACTTGACCCGGATGGGTTTGGCCTATAATGACGAAAAAGCTTATCTGATACTGCAAACGGCCGATGCGATCGAGCCGTCCCTGGTGCACCATTTCCATCTGCGAATATGGGACAAAAAGCAGTTTACCCGTCTGGATATCAGGGCCAGGGGAAAGGACGCCTCCTACGAACGGAAGGCGGGGAACAGCATCATACCTGCCGGGAAGCCGGGATCGGAAGTCCGGGGAAATATGATGGTGGTCACCATTCCGTTCGCTCCAATTAAGGCGGCCGATGAAATCATGCTCAGTGTGGATGTGAACGATCCCGAAGACAAGATCGTCATAGATCTGATCTCATTCAGGGACATGGCCTATCCGAAAAAGTAGGATCCCGTCAATTTCCGGGCATGCCCGGAGGAAGACAATATTGGACTCGGGACACTTCGTTCGATCGTGCCCTGTTGGGTCTGCGTGAAGCAAAAGGGTTCAGACAATGAGTCTCCAAAAACGCATTCAAATCGTTATCTCGTTTCTCGTGCTTATCCCGCTCCTGCTGCTCTTCTACCATAGCTACAAGACAGGCCGAAGCTCTCTGCTCCAGCAGATACAGCAGGACTCGCAGCAGTTGGCACAGCTCGAAACTACCGAAATGGATCTCATCTTCGATCCACCCCGTCTGGTCGTTGAAGGGCTCGTTCGCGCCATTGAGACCAGCACCGCGATCGATGGCGACAGCATACGGGAACTCATGCACAAGACGCTCGTCCAAACGCCGGAGCTATACGGCGTTGCCGTGGCTTTCGAGCCCGAATTGACGCCGCTGGGGCGCTTCGCTCCCTACTATTACCGGCCGGGCGGAGTGGAGAAGGAACGTTCCCTGGCCGATCCCGCCACCGATTACACCCACCGCGGCTGGTACCGGCTCCCGGTCGAAAAAGGGAAGGCGCTATGGACCAGCCCCTACTTTGACGAGGGCGGCGGCGACACGCTGATGATCACCTACACCGCCCCGGTTCGGCGCGAGGGACGCATCGTGGGTGTGGCTGAAGTGGATCTCGACCTGGATGGTCTCGTACGGAGACTCCAGCAGCTCAAACCCGGAGGAGACGGTACCGTCTATCTTGTGAACAAGGCGGGGCAGATTCTCGCTCATCCGGCGATTAAACCGGCTGTCGCCCTCGAAGGGGGGCAGGACATAGGCGCTCTGAAGCCGCTCATGGACCGGAGGGGTGTCGATAAAATGGAAATGAAGGATCCGGTCACCCAAATCAGGTCCTGGGTGCTGGAATCGCCAGTACCCGCGTTAGCGGCCGAAAAGGGCGGACAGGACTGGTCCCTGATTGTGAGCTGGCCGATGGATACCAGGCTGGCTCCGCTGGGAGGGATGGCAAGAAGGATGGTTATTCTCTATCTCTTCCTCGGAGGTGCATCCCTTCTCTTCCTCAACCGTTCATTCGACCGCATCATCACCGGCCCCCTTCGGAAATTGACCGCACGGGCCCGGAGATATGCCGAGGGAAATTTCGAAAAGTCGCCCGCAGGTTCCGATGACGCTCTGGAGCTGCGGGAGCTGAGCCTTGCTTTGGACCGGCTTGGGGAGGTTGTCGCCAAAGGCGTTCATCCCGGCGGGAACCGGAAGGAAATTGAAGCATGAATCTGGCCCTTCTTCTGCTTGGACCGGGGAACCTCTCCCGGGGCAGGTGGTGTCTTTTCATCCTGGGAGCCCTGCTGTTTTCCGTGGGTGCCTCCATTATCATCGACGCATCCGATACCGTCACGGTCATCACCATGGAAGCTTTCGGGTGGGTGATGGTTGCGCTGGGGCTTACAAAACTGGCATTCTCCATGCTCGCAGGCGCAGGAATGCTTTCGGTCTTCGGTTTCCAGGGGCTTGTATTCGTCATCCTGGGGACCGCGATAGCCGAATTTCCCGCGGAATCCCAGAACGCCATACCCTGGCTGTTCGGCCTCGCACTGCTCCTGAACGGGCTCTACCAGACTTTTTCCGCCATTATCATCCGGTATCCTTTGTGGGGATGGTTCCTGGGCAGCGGTATCGGGCACCTCGTGATCGGCGGTCTCATATTTCTGAACTGGAAACAGGCGGCCTCCTGGGTCGTGCCGCTTTTCCTCGGTACCGGCCTGATTTTGCTCGGACTCACCACACTGCGGACAGCCCTGCGCCTCGGGCGCTATCTGCAGGGAAAAAACGGCTGGGATGCCGAAATGGCTTTGCGCTACTTCCTGGACTTCCACGTGCCCCCGCGGTTCCATAAGGAATACCTCAAACTGGAACCACGGACGCAGGCGGAGGTTGAGCAGCATCACGGAGATCTGCTGGTCCATGTCTGGACGCCCACAACGGTCGCCCACGTGGACAAAGATCCTATTCTCGTGAGCCGCTACGTGGCTGCGAAGAGTGCGGAAGGGAAGTTCAGCGTCGGGCATTCGGCTATGGAGATGTCCCCGGACCTCTACATCAGCCATTGCGACGGCGATCCGACGGCTTTCGATTCCGGCGACGAAGTATGGGAGACATTGCGGAGCAAGGATGTGCCGGGTGTGTTCCTGCCTTCTTTCGAAGAAGAAGTCGCGACCTATATGCAGCCTTCCGAAACTTTTCGATTCAGAAACTTCAATGCAGATCAGCTGCGTACCTTCTGGGCCAACTACCGGGAAATGACCGTTTACAATTTCACCAACCGGAACTGCTCGGTCGCGGTGGCCCTTGCCCTGGAATCGGCGCTCATGGGAAGTCTCGGAGGGGGGAAGCGGATACGGACATTGCTGTCGCTGATGACCAACAAAGACTTGTGGGTTGCTCACGTCATCCGCTCAAAAGCGAAGGAGATGGTGTGGACACCCGGACTCATTCTGGATTATGCGAGGGCGCTGCAGCAGGTGGTGGAGAGGGAATAGACGGATAAAGCCTCTTCTGCAGGATCTTTCATGCCTCTCGCCGTGGAATTGTTCTTCCCGGCGAGAGGCAGGCATGAATATGAACTTAAGCAGAAAAGGGACGGATGCTGCCCGCGATATGGCAGGCCGTCCCTAGTCGCTCAACAGCAGCATGAGAATGGACGGAAGGTCGGATTTCCTGTTATAGACTCCTGAAACGGAAACTTGTCCGCTCGTACCGAGATTGATCGTCTGCGGTTCCGGTGTGCTCCAGCCGGTGATGTCACTGAACTGTACAGTGTACTGCCCGGCCGACAGGTTGGAGACGATTGCTCCGCTCGATTTCCATGCTCCCCCGTTTACCTTCCATTTAGCTCCGGCGTTTGCGGCTTCCGCGTTGATTGTCGCCACGAGGGAACCGGAACTCTTGAACTTGGCGATAAAAGCATCTCCCCCGCCGCCCATGTAGGTCTGGTTGCCGAGCGGCAGGTCGGTGGCCGTCGTAAAGCCCGTCACGTAGGCATTTGCCAGGCTGTCCAGCGCGAGTCCGTATATGTTGGTGGTATCGCTCCCACCGAAATAAGTCGAATAGAGCAAACCCGTTCCCGTTGGATTCAACTTTACCAGAAAACCGTTGTTCAGCGACGATCCTCGCTCGTAACCCGGGTTCGGGGGAAAATTCGTGGAACTCGTCGTTCCTGCGACATAAGCATTCCCGGCACTATCGACGGCAATAGTGTTCTTGAAGTTATAGCCGGTACCGACATAAGGAGGCTCGCTCCCGTTTCCGGCCAGAAAGGTGGAATAGCCGAACTGGGAACCTGAGACGATCTTGCAGGCAAAGGTGGATATGTAATTCCCGGCCGGCCTGGTAGTCTGGTAGGCGTTCGGTGTGATCGGGAAGCTTGCTGTTGAGGAAAGAGTATATCCTGTTGCGTAAACCATCCCGGCACTGTCCAGGGCTACGGATTCGACCCTTGTCCAGTCATCGCCGCCCAGATAAGAGGCAAAAGTCAAACCCCAACCCCCAGTGTTCATTTGGGCAATGAATCCCGTCTCCTGACCGGTCGTAACGTGATTCACGGATTGGCCAGGAAGGGGGCCCACCACAGGAAGAGTGTTAGTAGGAGTGGCCCCGGCAAAAATGGGCATCTGGCTGCCGTTTACGGCAATCGAGGTCACGCCGCTGGTCCCTCCGACGATAGTCGAGTAGAGCTTTGCGGGATAGTCGGCTGATGACAGCTTTGTCACGAAACCGGAGTATCCGGGGCCCGGGGTTCCGATTATCGTAGGGCCGCCTGTGAAATCGCCGAAGCTCTCGTTGAACCACACGGTAAAGCCGCCAACATAGATGTTGTTGGAAGGATCCAGCGCGACACACGATATCTGATCGCGCGACTTACCTCCCAGGTAAGTCGAAAAGACCAGAGCACTGCCGGCGGCACTGAGCTTGGTGACGAATCCGGTATGATTGCAGGAAGAACTGTTGCACGTGTTCTGATATATCTGCACCGCCGTGTTTTGGGGCCATATCGGGAAATGATCGGAATAGGTAAGCCCCGCAACGACGGCTCGTCCGGCGGTATCGACGGCGATCGCCAGCCCTTGGGTGACGTTGTTGCCAAGGCCGACGACATCGATGTCTATGCCGGCAATGAAAGTGGAATAAACGAGGTCGTTGCCGTCTGTATTGAGCTTGGTAACGAAAGCCGCCGTATCGACGGAGGCGGAAGTGGTAGCCAAATTATAGGGGGTTACCAGGGGAGTTCTGGTTGGAAAAGGATCGTAGGAAGCGGAAACGGATTTGGTGCTTCCGACCACGTAGGCGCAGCCGGCACTGTCGACTGCGATGGCATTGGCGTTATCCTGTTCCGACCCTCCCAGGTACGTTGAGTAAACAAGAATCGGGTCGATAACAAGGGGGAGCTTCCGGTCGTAACCGGCAATTTCGAAACCGTACGCATGTTCGGCGGTGGCGGTGCTCTCATGGAGCTTGAAACTGCCCTCGCGTGCTATGCGGGTCCCGGATACTTCCTGGTAAATCACCGGTTTCTTTTGTACGAGAACGTCTCCACCGGGAATTTTGATCAGCAGGTCACCCTGTTCGGACAGCGCCAGGCTTTCGATTCCGGAATATTGGAACTTTACCTGGTCGGGGTCGGCGCCCGGCTGGACGATGACGTCGTATTCCATCTGATGCGCGTCGGCATAGAACTTGAGATCGATGCCGGGATAGGCATCATGGTAGACCACGGCCTTATAGGTCGGAATATCCGTGAGCCAGTTCTTCGGGTCGTTTCCGAAAAAATAATTGACCTTATGCTCCCGTTCATCCATTCCGGACACCCGGACTTCGGGACGGATACCGACCGGGATCATGTCCACGACCCTTCTCTGGATCCCCGGATTTTGCCCGGAGGGAGTTCCCTCTCCGTCGCCGGCGTTTTGCTCGGGCTCACTGAAGGAGAAGTGGATGCCGTCTTCCTTGAAGCCGACGATGTGCCTTCGGCCGGCCGCGTGGAATTTCACGCTCTTTGGCATCTGCCCCCGGTTCTCAACGAAATACAGGGGGAGATGACCGTAGTCCCTGCTCAGGGTGGCCTTTGAGTTATCCGGAGTGGACTCGGTCAAAGGGCCTTCGGCCCGGCAGAAGCCCGTAAATACGATGAAAATAAAGAGAAAAACGGTAGGAACAATCTTCATAAAGCGAGGACGAAGCAAAACCATCACATTCTCCCAACGAGCGGCCACATGGAAGAGGTCACATGTGCGGACTCCATACAACGGAGCATGGACTTGTCTTTGCGGCCGAACATCCAGGCGGATGCTTTGTACTTTTTGAAAATAGGGGATAATTCCCAAGGTGGGGCTATTCTACTAGTTGTGCCCGTGATTTTGAAGAGAATTGTCGCCGTTCCGGCTCATCCCAACCTTAAGTTTTGCAAATTATGAGGCAAATAATCGTTATTACAGCGTATTGATGATCATGTATTTTTCATGGAGAATACCCGGAATTTCGAAGCGCCGAACAAGCAATGTTTGCAGCGATCCGATGCGGAAGTCAGGCGATCGTCTCAGATATGAGATACAGGACGTTTCCCAGTCCGATTTGCCGGGTGGGCACTAAAAAACATGGTGCCCACCCGGCTGTGCGCTTCTCATACCATATTGCCGCTGGTTCCCAAGGTCCGCCTTGGGAACCCCGCCCCGGCAGGCCGGGTAGTATCCGGTGCGTGGCTGTGCCGCTCCTGCCCGATGATTTGCCCGGTGCGCGTTATCCGAGGTCCGAGCTGACGGCGACGACCTTCATGTCTTCATCCACAATCTTCTCGGGCGGGTGTGAGAGCACGACAAAATCCGCCCGCATGCCCGGGGCAAGCTTTCCGATCAGGTCGTCGAAACCGGCGTAAGCGCTCTCGGCCGTGTAGCACCGGAGTGCGGACATCGGATCCAGCCTCTCCTCGGGAGCAAAGAGATAGCCGTCCCGCCCCTGCCTTAGAACTGCGGCCCGCCATCCAATGATCGGGTCGCCGGAGACGATTGGCTGATCCGAACTGAAGGCCACCCGGATTCCCGCATCGAGCCACGTCCGGTAGGGCATCATCGGATCGGCCCTTCTGCCGAGCCCCTGCCTGTAGGCATGTCCCAGCACCGGGAAGAATTCGGGTTGCGCGATGGCAAGCACTCCAAGGTCGTGCATTTCCTGAAAGGAGGAGGGGGCCGGAATCATGCAGTGCTCGATGCGGTGCCTGGCGGGGCGGGGCGCCTCTTCGAGCACCCTCCTGTAATTACGGAGTACTTCATCGATTGCCCGGTCCCCGATTGCGTGGGCTGCGCACTGGAAGCCCTTATGGTGGATTATCCCGATTCTCCGCGAGAGTTCCTCAGGTTCCATGAGAAGGATTCCGGTCCCGGCGTCCACGAAGGGTTCATACAGGGCGGCCGTGCGGGCCGTCAGTGAGCCGTCGGTGTAGAGCTTGACGGGGCCGAGTCTGAGATTGCGATGAGGGGCTGCTTCCCATTCGGCGGGAATCCATTTCTGCACGGCAAAGCGGGCCTCCAGTTCGAACCAGCCGGCATTTTCGGCTGCCGTGAAATCGGGCATGAGGGTAATACGAACGGGCACGCCGCGCTCGACTGCCCGAGTGAAAGCCCTCCACTCCAGGCGAAGATCGACTGACCCGGTCCCCGCATCCGAGGCCGCAAGAATACCGCGTTCGGCCATGAAGAGGGCTGCACGCTCGACTGCAACGGAAAGTTCCTCTTCAGTCTGTTCTGGAAAATGGCCGCTCACCAGGCCTATAGCGTTCTCCAGGAGGACCCCTGTCGGTTCTCCGGATGCATCCCGCACGATCTCACCGCCCGGAGGATCCGGCGTATCGGCTGTCACACCGGCGACTCGCAGTGCTGCAGAGTTGGCCACGGCACCGTGCTTGCTCACGTGGGAGATGAAAACCGGGCGTTCCAGACTGACGGCGTCCAGTTCGAATTTTGTGACATGGCGGCCTTCTTTCAGCCTGTTTTGATCGTAATTGCGGCCGCTTATCCAGACCTTCCCGGGATTGTCGCGTGCCCACGCACGGAGTTCCGCCTGCACATCCGCAACGGACAGGCACTCCCGCAGGTCCGCCTTCAGAAGATCGAGTCCGAGCCATAGGATGTGGCAATGGCAGTCATTGAATGCAGGAATAACGGCAGCTCCGGACAGGGCGACACGTTTTGCTTCGGGAAACCGGGAACGAAGATCCTTGTAACCCCCCACCGCCTGAATGATGCCGTCCTGCGCGAGAATGGCATCTGCGTGCGGCATTTTTTCCCAAAGAGTCGTAACGGGAACACCTTCGTAGAGAACTTGACCTTGCATTGGACGATTTAACTCCTCATCAGAATCAGCATTTAAGAAAAAGGTAATCCTAGAATAGACAGGGTCGATTGGAGAAATAAAGAGAAATCGGCTGCAGAGGTAAACGGTGAGCGAGGTAGGGTGGGGCACAAAGTTTTATCGTGCCCACCGCCTAGTGCTCGGAACCAAACCATGGGTGACACGGGCAACGTGGTTTTGTGTAGCACCGCAGGCACCTTGTTCCCCTTTTTGGGTTTGTGCCCCGGTTGAAGCAAGAGCACGAAGTGAGCGTAGGATGGGTGACAACCCATCGTTTTTCGGAACGCCCGGGAATGATTGGCCGGAGAGGCATAAGTCGGTGCCTGGAAACACGGGGAAATTTGCCATAGGGAAATGAAGTTGTATTCGACAGCCTCTGGGCTTCCCGGCAACTGAGAGAGGAACGAACCTCAAAAAACGATGGGTTCCCGCTCCGCTCCCACCCATCCTACGGCCCTTTCTGGTTTATGCCCGTCTCTCAATAGGGTGCGACGCCACCGGCTCTTAAGTCGCCTATACCGCTGCCGATTCCTTTTAAGTGGCTTCCATTCAGGGGGAAGTAACACAACGTCATTGAGCCGCAGGGAGGAATCGACCATGCGGAACGATCCAAAATCGTTCGATGCCGCAGGCCGAAAAATTCCTGCCACTGATTTCGGAATCACGGTTATGTGGAAGTCATCCTTGACATAAATGCCAAACCCCCGATATAAGTTTTGCTACTTGCCCGAACAAAATTTCATTCAATAAAATTTGAAGGGGATCCCGAGATGAAAAAAGTCCTGCAGCCCTGTTTGGTGCTCCTGCTCGTTTTGCTTTTGAGCGGAGTCGCTTCCGCAAAAGTGGTTATCAAGGTCGCAAATGCCGGTCCTGCAAATGAAGACAACCGGACCGTCAAAGCGGTGAACGTATTCAAGGCGGCTGTCGAGAAAGGCACCAACGGTGAAGTGGAGGTGCAGGCCTTCCATGCTTCGGCCCTCGGAAACGAGCGGGAAGCCCTCGAAAGCGTAAAGATGGGCACCATCCAGATGGGAACACTTTCCGGCGGCCCCGTACCGGGCTTCTTCCCGCCTGCCATGGTCTTCGATATTCCTTTTCTCTTCTCCAGCGCTCCCGCCGCCTGGGAGGCCTTTAACGGGGATTTCGGCAAAGAATTCTCCGAAGCCTTCCGCAAGGCAACCGGCGTTCGAATCCTGGGGATTACCGAAAACGGCTATCGCCATTTCACAAATACCATCCGCGAGGTGAAAACCCCCGAAGATATGAAGGGCCTCAAGATCCGGACCATGGAAAACCCCGCGCACATGCAGATGGTTAAATCCATGGGCGGCGATCCCACACCGATCGCCTTCGGTGAACTCTACATGGCCCTTCAGCAGAAAGTCGTCGACGGCATGGAATGCCCGGTCGTGCTCATCAACGACATGAAGTTCTACGAAGTCCAGAAATACATGATTCTGGACGGCCATCTCTACAATCCGCTGTACATCTTCATAAATGACGAATTCTTCACGGAAAAGCTGACGCCCGCGCAGCAGAAAGTCGTGACCGAGGCCGCAAAGGACCTGGCCTTCACGCATAACGGATATTCCCAGCAGTCGAACATCGAAGGAATAGCCAGGCTGAAAGAAAAGGGCATGCAGATCTATCAGCCGACGGCCCAGGAACTCGAACGCTTCCGCTCCGTAGCGCAGCCCGCTGCACTGGGATTCATCAAGGAGAAAGCCGGCGAGGAATGGACCAATAAGGCATTGAAAGCCGCTAAGGACGCTGAAGCCAAGATTGGCGACAAAGCGGACAGCATCATTCAGGAAACGATAGCCAAATCAAATGCAATGTACTCGGAAATCAAGAAATAAAGCTGTTTCAACCGCTTTAATCTGAAGGCTTTGAGACCGGCGGGATCCAAAGGTTCCGCCGGTTCGTTCATTTTACGGAAGACATCCATGCATACCCTTTCCTATTGGATAAACTCGCTTGCGAACATACTGAATGCAGTATCCCGATGGGTGCTGATCGTGGCAGGAATTACCATGAGCATCATCGTTTTCCTCCAGGTGTTCCTGCGTTTCACCTTTCAAATCCCCTTTCCCTGGTCTGAGGAAAGCGCCCGGTATCTCATGATCTGGATGGGGATGGTCGGTTCCGCCGTAGCACTCCGGCATGCCCGTCACATCGGCGTCACGATCCTGGTCGATCGCCTGCCTGGGCCTGTCCATCGGATAGTCATACCTCTGGCCGAATCGGCAATGATCGTTTTCCTGGTTGTGCTGGTAAGGGTGGGGCTTAAACTCGCCATCAAGAATTTTACGCAGTTTTCGCCGGCCATGAGCCTCCCCATGTTCTACCCCTACCTGGCAGTTCCCGTGGGATGCGCTCTTATGATTCTCGAACTCCTTGCAAGCATGCTGCACCAATTCTTTCCCACGGCGGCGGGTGAAAACCGTCGGCAGCTTTCGACCTCCGAGACGCCGCTGTAGCAGAGTTTTTCCAGAAGGACCTTTCTCATGAGCATCTTTGTTATTCTCGTCTTTATAGTGACCCTGGCGTTGGGTATGCCGATTGCCTTCTGCCTGGGTCTGACCTCTCTTGTCGCGCTGATCGGCATGGACGTGCCGCTGACTTTGATGGCCCAGCGTGTGTTTACCGGAATGGATTCCTTCCCGCTCATGGCCGTGCCGTTTTTTGTGCTGGCCGGGGACCTGATGAACGCCGGAGGTACTACGCGCGGGCTGATCAATTTTGCCAACGTGATCGTAGGGAGGATCCGGGGCGGATTGGCGCATACGAACGTCGTCGCTTCCATGTTCCTCAGCGGGATCTCCGGGTCCGCCGTGGCCGATGCGTCGGCCATCGCAACCATTATGGTTCCGGGAATGGTCAAGGCGGGCTATGATACCGGCTTTGCCGCTGCCCTCACCGCTGCGTCTTCCACGATGGGACCGATCATCCCCCCCTCCATCTTCATGGTCATCATGGGGGTTACGACCGGTGTCTCGATAGGGGCGCTTTTTGCCGCCGGATTTATACCCGGGGTCATCCTTGGTATATCGATGATGGGGCTTTCGTATTACCTCGCAGTGAAACGCAACTACCCCAAAGATCCCGAGCCCTTCACCCTTCGCAGGCTCTGGACGGCAACAAGGGACGCCGGCCCTGCGCTCCTTGCACCCGTAATCATCCTGGGCGGTATTCTGGGAGGCATCTTTACGCCGACCGAGGCTGCGGTTGTCGCGGTTGTCTACGCATTTCTGGTGGGCATGTTCTATTACAAGCAGTTGAACTGGCAGAATATCACGAAGATTCTCGTAAGCAGCGGCATTACTACGGCGGTACTTCTTTTCATCATTGCATGTGCCAACATCTTTGCCTGGGTGTTGACTTCCGACCAGGTACCGCAACGCATCGCCCAGCAGATGCTGCACATGACGAAAGACCCTTATCTCATTCTGCTCATAATCAACGGCTTCCTGCTTGTCGTCGGCATGTTCATGGAGGGCGGGGCGGCGATCATCATCCTTGCTCCGACCCTGATGAAAATCGCGGAAACCGTCGGCATCGATCCGCTGCACTTCAGCTTTGTTGTGGTGCTGAACATCGTTGTCGGCCTGCTTACCCCGCCCATGGGAGTTTGTTTGTTCGTCGTCTGCGGCATCACAGGGCATCCGCTCTCATCGATTATCAAGTCGGTCTTCCCGTTTATTTTGCTCGAGTTGGCTGTTCTTATGCTTGCAACTTATTTCCCGTGGATGGTACTGATCGTGCCGAGGCTTCTGGGATATGTTTAGCCCGATTCCGAGAATGTAGGAGACGGCGACCAGGGATATTTATGAAACATCAGGTATCAAAACTCGTTCAAAACGTTCGGCCTTCAGTTATCCGAGAGATGTCTCTCCGGGCTGAAGGCCTGGATAATGTTATTTCGCTTGGAATCGGCGAGCCCGATTTCGATACGGAGCATTCCATCTGCAACGGGGCCTTTCGGGACGTTCTTTGCGGAGCGACCCACTATACGCCCTCGCAGGGGGACACGGAGCTTCTCCAGGCGCTGTGCGACACCGTCAATAAGCAGCACGGCCTCGATATCACCATCAGGAATGTCGTCGTTACCCTTGGCGGAATGGGTGCTCTCACGGCCTATTTCCGAACAATGCTCGACCCGGGTGATGTCGTGCTGATCCCGGAACCCTATTTCGGGTCGTACCGTCCTCATGTCGAATGGGCAAACGGCCGGGTGCGCGAGGTGCCCACGAACTTCGAGGACGGCTTCATTGTCCGGCCCGAAGCAATTGAGGAGGCGATCACCTCGGAATCTAAGGTGCTCCTGCTGAATTCTCCCAACAATCCGACCGGCGCGGTCATTCCAGGTAAAACTCTGGATGCGATAGCCGAGGTGGTGAAGCGCCGCGACCTGCTCGTCGTGAGCGACGAAGTCTACGACCGCCTTGTTTTCGACGGGGCCCGGCATGAATCGATCGTAACGCGTCCCGGCATGCGGGAACGGACCGTCGTGATCAACTCTTTTTCCAAGAGTTTTGCCATGACCGGGTGGCGCATCGGTTATGCTTACGGGCCGGAGTGGCTCATCGAGCCCATGACCAAGGTCGTCAGCCATTGCACTTCATGTACTCCTTCGGTGTCGCAGCGGGCGGCCCTTGCGGCCCTTCGCATGGACGAGGGCAGTGTCCGGAAAATGGCGGCAGAGTTCGAAGCCCGGCGCGATCTGCTTTATGAAGGTGTACGCAGGCTCCCCGGAGTCCGGGTCAACAAGCCCTCGGGGGCCTTCTATATGTTTGTGGATGTTTCCCGGATTACGGACGATCCCTACCGCTTTGCACTCGACCTCCTGGAGGAAGAGCGGGTCGTGGTGGTCCCCGGTTTTTGCTTCGGTCCTTCCGGCAAGGAATGCATCCGGCTGGCCTACACCGTGAACGGAGATATGATCGCCGAAGCCCTGGAGCGCATGGAACGCTTTATCCGCAAACGAATGGAAGCTCCCGGCGCGGTGGCGGCTGCAAGGAATTGAAGGAAAACAATTATATTCTAAGTTGCGTTCAAAACGATACCTAGAACCAAAAAGAGCGGGGGAATGATTCCCCCGCACCCCCCAGGATTTTCGGCCTTGCGTGCAAGAGCACGCGAGGCCGAGCGCTCGGCGCTGTCGGCGTCTGGCCGAAGGCCGCCGCCGTAGCGCAACGCTGAGCCGCGAAGCGGCGAGGGGGTGTGGGGGGGGGCGCCCCCCACGTTTTTATAGTAATTAGCTGAACGCAAATACGTGTCAAAGGTACGGAACTCAGTGGCGATATCGAAAAGCTTTATCAGGGAAGTCCGAGCCATAACCGGACCGAAGGGCTGCCTGGACGCTCCGGAAGACCTGCGCTGCTATTCCTACGATCTTTTTGCGCGGGGAATTCCGGAACTTGTCGTGCTGCCCGAGACGACGGAACAGACGGCAAGCGTTTTAAAGCTCGCAAACGAGGCGGGCATTCCGGTGACGCCCAGGGGGGCGGGATCTTCCCTTACTGGCGGATCGGTCCCGATCCGAGGCGGTATTTCGCTCTGCCTTGCCCGGATGAACAAGATCCTGGAAATTTCCCCTCTGGACCGGCTGGCGCGGGTGCAGCCCGGAGTAGTAACGGCCGACTTTCAAAAGACCGTTCTCAGGCGGGGGCTCTTCTATCCGCCCGATCCTGCTTCCTCGCCCTTCTGCACCATCGGAGGAAACGCGGCCACCAACGCGGGGGGGCCGAGCGGGGTAAAATACGGCGTAACGCGCGACTACCTGCTGGGGCTCACGATGGCTGCCCCGTCGGGAGATGTCCTCGTTACGGGCGGCCGTTCGATGAAGAGCGTCACGGGCTACGATTTCACGCATTTCATTTGCGGCAGCGAAGGGATGCTCGGCGTCATCTCCGAGGTAACGGTCAAGCTTCTGCCCAAACCGGAAGCGGTACGGACACTCCTTGCCTTCTATCCGGACGTCGATTCCGCGGTGGAAAGCGTGGCCCTGATCATTTCCTCCGGAATCATTCCCAAGACCCTGGAATTGATGGACCAGAACTTCCTGAGCGCGGTGGACGCCCTGTATCACTTCGATTTTCCCGAAGGCTCGGGGGCAGGGTTGCTCATCGAGGTTGACGGTCCGGCCCTGCTCGTGGACTCACAGGCCGGCAGCATCCTTGACCTGTGTGCTCGCGGGCGGGCCAAAACCGTGCAAAGCGCGCAAAACGAAGAAGAACGGGACAAACTCTGGCGCGCGCGCCGGTCCGGCACAGCGGCGCTCGTGCGGCAGTCGAAGTTCCTGGTCACCATGGACATCGCCATCCCCATTTCCGGCATCGCCCAGGCTGTGCGGGAGATCCAGGACCTCGGCAGGAAATTCTCCATCCACGTCGTTATCATCGGGCATGCAGGCGACGGGAACCTTCACCCCATGTTCATCTACGATCCGGACGACCCGAAGCAGGCGGAGGCCTTCCTGAATGCTGAAAAAGGCCTTTACGAAACCATGGTCCGGCTGCGCGGCACGCTTTCGGGCGAGCACGGCATCGGCATCGAGAAGGCGCAGTACCTCAGCCTGGAAAAGTCGGCTTTCGAACTCGATCTCAGCCGCCGGATGAAAGAAGTTTTCGATCCCAAACGAATCATGAATCCCGGGAAGTGCGAATGGACGCAGCCAAAGCATCATCCGCACTGAGGGTGCAGGATATAATCCAGTGTGAGCACTGCGGGCGCTGCCTGGAGGTCTGTCCGACCTACCAGGTATCGCGTACGGAAACGCTGAGCGCCCGCGGACGGTGGGACCTCATCAGCGGGGCCGTCTCCGGCGAACTGACGCCCGGCCCCCGCTATTTCGAATCCCTTTCCCAGTGCCTGCACTGCATGGCCTGTTCCGCCATATGCCCCAAGGGAGTCAACGTGGAGCATATGGTACGAGGGGCTAAGGCGGATTTTCCTCAGGACGGCTTCCAGGCCTTCGTGCGGAAGGCGGTTTTCAAGGGCGTGCTCATGAACCGCCCAATGATGAAAACCTTCATCCGGGCAATTACGCTTGCGAGGCGATTCTTTCCCGCCGGATCTGACCGCGTATCCCGGCACCTGCCCCTCTTTCTTACCGACCTGCTGAACGGTTTCGCCATCCCCCACATGGAAAGCCGGTCTCTCTTCCGGAAATTTCCGGCGAAAGTCCCTGCGGCAAAGGACGTTCCATTTCAGGGGACCGTCGCCTACTTTTCCGGCTGCTTCAACTCGCTGGTCGATCCCGTTCCGGCGGAAGACACGATTCACGTGCTTGCCGAAAACGGCTTCGACATCCTCATCCCGCCCGACCAGACCTGCTGCGGCGCGCCGCTCTTCTTCTCCGGCGACCGGGAAATGACGCTCGGAATGATACGGAAAAACACTCAGGTGCTGGAGGGCGCGGACAGGGTGCTCACCTCATGCGCAACCTGCGGGAGCATGCTGAGAAACGAATATCCGGCCCTGTCGGAAGACTATCCCGCGCTGTCCCGAAAAGCCAGGGCATTGGCTTCGCGAACCGTGGATTTCGCGGAACTGCTCAAGGGGATCGACATTCGGAAAGGGCGCATTCCCATCAATCGGCGGGTGACGGTTCACGACCCGTGCGATCTGGTGCGGGGGCAGGGGATCTCAAACGAAATAAGAGAGGTCCTGTCCGCTATTCCGGGCCTGGAGATTGTGGAGATGGAACACTCTGCCCGCTGCTGCGGCGGAGGAGGCACCTTCAGCCTGAGCCACCCGGAACTGGCAGAAGCGATCGGGGAAAAGAAAATCCAAAGCATCCTCGATACCGGAGCGTCTATGGTGGTAACTGGCTGCCCCGGATGCATTCTGCAAATCGGACGGATCCTGGCGCGGGAAGGATATGCGATTCCGGTTGTTCATCCAGCGGAGTTGCTCGCAGCTTCTTATGGGTATCGCAGGCTTTAAGAACCTCGTGGTTTGCCGACGCGCTTTTATGCTGATTTCGATGAAATCAGCAACGAAGATCCCGTGAGGAATCAAAAGATTTTCCATGCGAAACAACGAGAAAGAATGGCGGCAGAGTTTTTGGGCCTTGGCCAGCGAAGGTTTGCGAGAAAGATGGAACTTTGTTAGCTCACTGTAAAATCGGTGCTAACAAATGAGCTTTTCGTGCCGCCCTCTACTGGTGTGAAAATCAGTCTGTGATTCTCTATTTGCTATCAAGCAGATCAGGCCCTCTCAAACCATTGCGATCCAGCCATTGAGTTGTGAAAAAATAATTGACCTTGTTCTTTGGAAATTGCAAGGCTGGGGAATGCTTTCCGTATTTCAGCTGTCCTGGCAAGCAAGTCTCTCAACTTAAGGACGCCGAGATGGCAAGCGACTAGAGAACAGAGGACGGATGGCAAGGTCATATTCGGAATGGGTAGTCTCAACGCATTCAGGACGCGCTTATCCAAAAAACTCCAATCAATCGTGTAATTCTTTGGCAAGGGCGCAGGTTCTAAGTCCGGCTTTCCCTTCGAGAAGACGTGCGCATGAAGGAGTGGATGATCAATATCGCCCACCTCAGGATGGAAATCAAATCGCAGATTTTCAAAAGCTTCGATGACACTTTTCTGTTTGTCACGCTTGAAATAGGCGAGATACACTGATGATCGTGTGTGAAGAAAATCATTCTGCAAATATTGAAAATTTGCATCCACCAAAATATCAACATGCTGGTACTGGTCCGTACTTTTGCTGACTGGCCATTCTGAAAGAAAAATCGGCTTTTTAAGACGTGCCCTTCGATATCCATTTCCTAGGGTTTCATCTGCGAATTCGAGCTTATAGGGGTAAAAGCCGTATGCCCGCGCGATAAGGCCAAAACTCTCGTAGAATTCTCTGTACGCCTGAATAATTGATTTATTACGGTTCTTCATCTCAGTACAGCCCCACCCAAGGTGCCAATTCATTAAACACATCCAGGCGGATGCGCGATAGATCAGCCCCAGCTGGAAACCAGCTTATCTCCCCCTTAGAATTACTATCGCTCACCGGTTGCCGAGTTACCATACAGTAGTAACCCGCTCGTTCACCCGATTGAGGATCATCACATTTTTGGACTGGAAAACCTTTCGCGTTGGCAAGTGCAAGTCCGTCTTTACACCCGTTCTCATTGAATAGTTCTTCGAGCTTATGTCGCCACCACCATTTATGGAGATCAGAAAAAGGCCCATCGTAACGAGCCTCTTTGAATATACCTTGAATTTCGGGATTCGAAAAATCTGAGGGGTCAATGTTGAGGAAGCTGGCCGCAGGTATCTCAGAGACGAGGATGCCAGGAAACCGAAGTAGGGAGGTGTATAACCAATTACCCAAAATCCGAGGCATCCTCTTCGTCAATTCTTTGGTGGTTTCTTCGGCTTTATCTCGGCGAAAGGGCATAATTTCTTCAAGGAAACCTTGCTCACCCGAACCGTAAAGGGCAACTCGGTCTTCTATCCCAGGATGTCCTAGAATGGATGCAAGAGCAGCTGCTGGGGTAGCCCGACTTTCTTTCGGTATTTTGGGATAGATTTCCTCAATTTTAGCAAAGGCCCGAAATATGCAAGCACATTCGTTAGCAAGACCTTCTTCTGAGCTAAATTCAAGCAAAATGCGTTTCTTTTCCCACGGAGCCAGACTCTTCAGCAGTTCCTCACCGGCCGGTTCTCCTTCCCCTCTGGCGTATAAACATAATGGAAAACCAAGTGTATCAGCCACCGCAGCAACCATCGTTCCAGATAGGCCGATGAAACGTTCTCCTAAATCTGAAAGATCTTTATCGCAGACGATTAGAGCACCATCGGGTGCTTGCTCTCTTAAAATCTCCTCCAGTTGAGCTTCATACGTTTTCTTCTTTTCTTGTTCTCCTCGGCCATCAATACTTGAAATTTCGACCTCATCCTTCAATAATCTTTTCAATCGCCTTACAAGATCATTTCTGCGATCATTCTTGTCCTCAAAGACAATAATCTTATTCATGCTAGGGATCTCCATCTTATCGAGGGAACTGAACCCGAAAACAGGTATTATATCCAGGGGGGGGATCAACGAGTTCAATGCGTCCCCCTGCGCCAGAAAGCAATTGCTTCACCAATGTCAAGCCTAACCCCATGCCGGAGCCGAGAGGATTCGAGCTTCCTCCGGATGTGGTTGTAAATAGGGGGTCCCAGATTCTTTGCCTCAGATGAGGTGGAATACCAATCCCAGTATCGGCTACTTCCAGAACATGTTGCTTTGGGACATTCCAGGCCTTAATTGCAATTCGCCGTTGAGGAGCCGAACCCTGCCCCCCAAAAATAGCCTTAAGTGCATTTGTGTATAGGTTAAGTAATACTCCACTGTACAGCGCTACGGGCAAAGGGGGAGTCATAAGATCATTATCTATACTACATTCGACATTAACCTTCCTGTCTTCAGTAAAATAGGAAAATCTCTCAAGGACGCGCCTCACTTGGCTTTTTACATTCAACGCTGCCTTAGTAACTTGAGGAGCCTGAACGTTTGATATGTAGGTCGATGAAAACTGGATTTGGCCAGCAATTTCATCACGTGTTTTTTGAACGCGAGTGAGCATCGTAGAAATTGAAGGTGATATAGCTTTAGACCTTATCTCCTTAATTACCTGATCGAGATCATGAATTATTCTTTTCATTTCGTGGGTCAAAAATCCGGCCAATACACCCAGGAGTGCTATAGTTTCCATTCTTGAAACAGCAGTTTTTTGATAGTCTTGGACATCTTTGAGTTCTGTTATGAGTTCTTGAAAGCGCCCAATAACCTGCTGTTTATCACTTTCTGATAAAGTTGGGATTCTAGAAACATAGTCTATAGCAGCTCTATAGTCTTCCCGCATCTCTTTGACTAACCGCTGGGCTTTTTCCTCCTCAATTCTGCGTTGTTCAGCGTGATCTGCGTATGCAAGCATCTCAAGGCCAGCGCGAACAATCTGAAAGAGTGCGCGGAATGCACCATTATCTACAAAGCCTTCTCGGTCCATAGAGGGAGTGAGATCTTTGGGCCGTGCAGAATCTGTATCTTGAGAGGACTCAACGAAAACAGCGCCTACAAGTTGATGGAAATTGGGGAGATATAGCATGGGGTTTAGCTTTGGATGAGCAATCGCTTCTGCAGACATGGGGTAAAGATCGTTCATAAACTGAACGCGCCATGTTCGACGATTATGTCCACTATCCAACCCAAGATTCAGCCAGTCATCATCCCTAAATCCAAACGGGCGGATTCGAAATCCATGATCGACTATGCCGATACCTCCATTTTCTCTAAGCCATCCATATATCTTACGTCCGTCCAAACCTATATTTTGAAACATCCCAGCCCGCCGAGGACAATATCGAACATCTGCAAAAAGCCCCCTTGAGATCTGGCTCGGGTATTCGATGTCTCGGCTCAGCAGAATTCTGCCATCTTTATGCCGAATGCGGTACTTTACCTTTCCATCCTTATGCTCAATGGTTAGCTGGGAATATGCATTATCCAATACTGCAGAGGCAATATCTTGCTCACCTTCTTCGTCAGTTTTTGGCAGAATTACTGTAAATCCTGGGTCCTGTGCAGAGCCTGCTTGGCGGCTAAACCAGCCCCTCTCAAGCCCAGAGTATGGGTTAATTATGGATAGGAGCTCAGTCCTTTGTTCTTTACTGAATTGAATATCTTCAGGATTGCGAAGTTTAGAAATCTTTAATCGAGTACCGGTAGGTCGGTTTCCTTTGACGGGCCAGACCTCATACTGGATTTTCACGGTATGTAGCTGGCTTGCTGCATCAATTTTTTCCCATCGAAACTTGGTTTTTAGAAAGGTTTTTCTCCGAGATCCGACGTTTGCCACTGTTTCCAGGTCCAGGACTCTCCCAAGAAACCTTACAGCGAAACGCCCGATTCCTTTTGAGCCTGTGACTTTTCGCTGGTATTTCCGTGAAAGGCGCTGCCTTTGCTTATCGGGAGTAGCGATGCGCATCCAGTTCTGGAGAAACTCATTTTCTGTCATCCCATGACCGTTATCGATTATCTCGATGCAGCTTCCGTCAAAGCTCACACGACATTCGTGCGCGTCAGCATCATATGCGTTCTTGATAAGTTCTAATAAAGCAACATCGGCCTTCGCGACCAAACGCTCGCCAAGTTCCTGCAGAAGGCGCCCCTGTGTTTGAAAATTGGCCGCGGCTACTTTTCTTCCTGATTCAGGCATGGCGTCCTTCCCATTGCGAAAAGCTGTTGAGTACGGCGTTTAATTGGCGGATTTCAATCTTCTTGAGTTCCTTGGCATGAGGAACAACTCGATCTTCGAAATCTATTCCAGTCAAATAGGTGCGAATACGTGACCAGTCGAGTTCTCTCTCAGAATAAATGCCGCACACTGAACCTACAGCATGGGCCATGATTTCGTTTATGACTACTTTCGGTCCGAATGACGTAAACCCAGTACTGACGAGAAGTTTTGGGGCGGTGAAAAGTCGAAATCGATACCAGGGGTCCTGCGAATGGCACGTCCAGGTGTCACGACGAGTCGGGGGGATGCTGTCTAGATACGTTCGTAAACGACTCGAAATAGTTTCAGCGAAGGATTTTATTAGCCAGCATCGTGCTCCTGCTGATACAAAGCATTCTTGAAACATAGAGTAATTTAAGCATGTGACATCGCGGGGCAGTTCACGCATCGACGTGACGCAGGGAAGCACATCTTCAAGTTCAAGTCCGGCATGAATCCGCTCACCTTCAGTCAGTGTAAAGACCTTTTGAGTACCTGGACTCATACCTCTCATGGCCCACAGTGAACCTCGCGGTTCATAGCTCAAGAGTGGCCTTTTCGAGCCCGTCATATTTTTCGGCTGCAAGATATTGCCTTTGCAATCAACTTGAAAGAAGCACCAATTTGAGTCGCGATTTTTCTTATCAATAATCGAAATCGATGCAGTAGTGAGCACACCATCGAAGATTGGTTCGACAAATTTATAAACATCTACGTGCCACTTGTTCCTATTTATATACTCCCTTAATGGACTGGCGGATGGACGTGAAACCCACTCATAAGGAACGACTACTGATACGAGCCCTTCCATTTCAGTCTTGAGAAGCCCAAGAAAGAGGAAATATACATAAAGATTGCACTTTCGATTGATTGCTACTCCAGTTTGTTTCTCAATTCTGCGTGCAACCGAATCTCGCCATCCCTCTTCCAAATCATGGTGGCGCACATAAGGTGGGTTCCCGACGTAACACGAGAATCCATTTTCATCATGTTCAAATGCACACATATAACGAATTTTAGCGTTGGCTGGCAGGTTGAGGGTGGGATATCGAGCAGTGTCGATCTCGACTCCTTCATATGAATCATAGAGACCGCTGATTGCGAACCGTCCATCTCCAGCACCAAGATCCAGAACTCGAGAGAGATGAGGCCGATAGCGATGCGTGATCCTCCAGAATAGCTGGATGACCTCTGAGGGCGTTCTGACCTGTGAGCGCGCAAGCTCGTATGCTGCCTTGTGCCTCGCCATTCTTTTTACCTAGAGTCGCATCTCAGTATTCCATATTAATGGGAAATACATAGCACAAAATCACGAATACCTTGATTTTTCAAAATATTGACAGTAGCCCATCCGCTGTTAGCGGTCAAGCGGATTGTCCACTGGATATTGAATCTAGTTGAGGTCTCGCCTGGGGTCGGACCAGCCGATTGCCTTAAAAAGAAAGACTAATCGGAATCATGCTATCCTAAGTACTTGAAAATACATTGGCTATACTTCTAAAACCCCCAAATATTACCGTTCCGGGTTCATTCCTTTTTGTTGTTGCCATGGGCAGACCAGGGCGACCCACCTTAGTATCGTTCAGGAACGAAGTGCATGGCCGAAAGAGAGCCGGTGCGTGGTTTGACTTGACGATTCCCCCCTTTCAGTTGCTGGTGACGGCATTCAGCCGCTATTATTTACACGAAAGCGACTGTATTTCAAGTTGCAGGTTTCACTTGAAACCTCTTACGGATAGGGAGGAGCCTTGCTAGGAAGGATACGCGATTCCGGTTGCTCATCCGGCCGAGTTGCTCTCTGCTTCTTACGGGTATGGCTGGCTTTGAGAACCCTTCTGGATTTACCGGCGTGGTTTCATCCAATTATCACGCGAAGCCCGCGAAGGGCACGAAGAAGACTGGATTCCTGAGGATGGAGAATCCTTGGCTCTTAACGCTTTACCCCAACAGCCCTATAACATGCGATTTATTTAAGTAGGAGAAAGTGGTTGCTGCTGTTGGGGGGGAGAAATGAAATTCATGTCTATTTGCATAGCTGGACAAAAAACAAAAGACAAAGTCAAATCCAGCTCGAAGTAGGAGCACGCAGTAAAATGATCTGAATCGCTGAATCGATCAGAGGGAAATGGAGATAACTCGGACACCCGAATTTCGTACGCTGTTTCGGATCGGGTTTGTTATATTCTTGCGGCTGAAGAGAGGAGGTGACTTGAATTGCCCATATACGGCTATGGCGAAGACGCACTTACCTTCCATGCTTTGAGTACGGGTCTTTCTGATTTACTGACTCAGCTGCGGGATAACAGCGACCCTGCCTAAGCGATCTGCTTTTTCCGACCCAGCTTTGGCCGGCGCAGTTCAGCACCGGGTAGGTCCCTGCGTTCCGAGTTCGGTGAGTTCGATGCGATCATGGGGACGTCGCGGGCTGTGTACCTCATCGAGGCAAAATGGTCCGGCTCGAGTGAGTTGAATAGAGAGAAACTGGAGTTGCGCCCCGAGCAAAAAAGAAGGCACGAAGCATTCCGGGCCTATTTGAATGAGTGGCGCCGTGAATATTCGAGCTGTTGGGCGGAATTCGTGTCGAGAATGAAGCCGGTACTCAAACTTCAGAATATGAGCCCACCATCGGCTGGCACGAAGCTGGCGAGGAACCTGGAATATGTGCTCCGAGCGCTCAATGGGTGTGGTTCCGAGGTCAAAGACGTCCTGCTGTTCTGCCGGTTGGACGAATCAACTCCAGTCCCAACTGTTTGCGACAATTTCACCGTGATTATACACTCTTGCCCTCCAGTAGAGGGCGGCAGCTTCATTTCGTTTTGACAATGCCTTTTGTTCAGGAGGGGTGACTCAGTCAGTCATTAATTTCTATTCAGGCAAAAAGTTATAGTCCAATGTTTGGGAAAAAGAATAGGGCCACGTAGAGGGAAAGGTACTTTCGGGGAGCCCGGTTTCCTTAGCCGCGATAATAATAGCTTTGCTGTACGCCTTCTCAAGCTTTTGCTCAATCTCGCTGCCCAGGCTGGGGCTGTCTTCGAGCAAATCCTGCAGGCTTGCCCGTTGCTCTTTGATTGAATACATCCAACTGTTGGAACGCATTCCCGGCTGAAACTGCCATTTCAAGAGGTGTGCAATCAAAACGGCCAAACGGTTCATGAACGCCCGCTTTTCGCTCTTCCCCATGCTCTCGAGTTCCTCTGCAATGTTTTGCAAATCGACATCCGACAGTTCCCCCAAGCGAATGAGCCGGGCATTTTGCATTGCCCACGAATAGAAATCTTTCTCGTAAAGTTCAGCATCCATGTTTAGTACCTTCCTGCGCCAGATTACGCAACCTAATGCCTCAATGATACCACACAAAAGAGACTTGTCCAGATGCTGTGGGTGATAGGAACAATTGGCCACAAACTCCAGAATAGTTTGACGGAATGGAAAGATCTTTGCCCGCCAAACAATCAGGTATGATCCGAAGTAGTAATAGAGATATCTGTATTTGCAGATGGCCATTGAATCCTGTGTTACCCCCCGCTCACGGCACTGAGAGAGGCCGCTAAAGATTCGGCGAGGGTGGTTTTCCATGTTGTGGCCAATCAATGGCAAATCGGCTTAACCTTCATGATGGCCAGGAAAACCTGAAGGCCTTTCGATGAAGGGGCGCGATAGCAGCCCGATGCACCAAGATGCTTGACAGCTAATACTGCAAGTTCCCAAGCCATGGGTTCGTCAACTTCGAAAGCATCCGCATCCCCAAAGATAGCAAAGCCGGTGATGGATTCGAGATCCTTTAGTATTTCGGACTTCGCTCGTATTCGAGATGGTACGGAATCGTTGCTCCATGCCCACTTCCAGGTACCTGGACCTGAAGCGTAGCTGCCGATATCGACAATATCCGCTTCGAGGCTAACATCTCCGTCCGGGGTAAGAAATTGGAGTTTTTCCGCCTCCAGATCGTACCAATATCTGGGAAAACGTCCGATACCGTACTCAGATGAGAGGGCACCTTGTTTTCTCCGAAACTCCTCGGTCGCTTCGCGAAGAAAAATCTTAAACTCCTCGTCTGTCATATTCCAGATTCCACGATGAACATTGAGCCTTGTCTGTTGGCACAAGAAGGTGTTTTGACAATGTAGCTCGCAATCTTCTGTCACCCTGGCTGTCCCCGGGGCGACAGACCTCCGGTCGGCAGTCCGAATTCCATTTCACTCCTGAGCTGGAGGAGAAAGCCTTCGATGTATTCCGTACGCCGCCGTGCTTCTTTTCTTCCTGCGCCGGTATGCATTTGTTCATGGATTTTCAACAGCTTGAGGTAGAAGTGATCGATTGAGTACTTGCCGTCATCGGGTTTTTGGGATTCGGGGAAGGGTTCCTCTGCGTTGTAGATGGATTGCCCGGCTTTACCGCCGACCATGAAGCAGCGGGCAATCCCGATGGCCCCGATGGCATCGAGACGGTCGGCATCCTGGACGACTTTTGCTTCTATTGTTCTTGGCGAAATATTGGCGGAAAAGCTGTGAGCTTCAATCGCGTGTTCGATGTCTTTGATGAACCTTGACGGATAGCCGTGAGATTGCAACAACTCAGCCGCATGATGAGCCGCAGCCTGCGATGACTTGCTTCTCCCGGCTGAATTCTTGCCATAGGTTATGCAGTCGTGCAGCCATGCCGCCGGAATTATTATTTCCAATTGAGCTTCTTCCGTTCGGGCAATCAGTATTGCGTTGGCAACCACTCTCCTGGTGTGTTCGATATCATGCGCGGGATCTTTGAAGCCGATACCCCGAAGGATCGATTCGAACCGAGCCTCCCATTCAACCAGGAAATCTGATAGGTCGTCCACATGGACCTCCATCGGATCCGATAAGCTTCCTGAATTCCATGATACAGGGACATCAGGATACAGAAAGAGCGCTTTTGCATCAATAAATTACCCTCGCGGCTGTTAAGTCTCGGACCGATTTTCAGATTAGCCCCTTCTCAGATTGGTCAAACCGGAAACGAAAAGAGGATCTCTCGGTGGAAACTTGTTTCTCCTTTCGGTCATATGATTATTCAAGATATGCAAAGGCACAAGGTGGCCCTGCAAGCAACGATGAGATCATTTAAATCCTATAAGGTTTTTACCAGACCAACGGCCCGACATCCACCAGACCTGTGAGGATGGGAATTCGTTTAGTTTGCCTTTTGAACAAACGCCGCCAGTTCCCTGTTAAACCGGCCCGGAGCCTCCCAAAATGCTGAGTGCCCGACGTTTTTATAAAAGGACGCTTGGGCGTGGGGAACGGTCTCTACTACATATTTTGCAAGACCGAGCCGAACTACCCGATCCTCGACTCCGTGGGTAACCAGCACCGGGACTTTAATTGCCTTGAGCGTTTCTTCATAGAAAGCCGCCCTCTTCATCCACTGTCGTATCTTGCTCGGCACCATCATACTGATCGCGGTGAGCTGGTCCAAATCCGCCTCCGATGGCGGAGTGTGAAAGCACCCACGGTTAAATTCGCGGGTAGCCTTCAGGCTTTGGACGAGATCTTCGGAGAGCACGCCTCCTTTAAACCCGGAGCCCGGCCCCACGAACTTTGGATCGCTGTTGACTGCCGACCCCACGAAATTGATCCCGCCGATATGTGAGTCGCCATATTTGGTTAGATAGTCACCGACGACCCGGGTGCCGTAAGACCAGCCGACCAGCACCGGTTTCTTCATTCGTGATGAGGTGATCACCGCATTGAGCGTTTCGGCGTAATGCGCCCCATTGTTGAATACGGCCGGGTCATAGGGCTTATCGGACCCGCCGTGGCCGGCCAGGTCGAAGGTGATCATGCGAAACTTCCTGGCGAGCACCGAATCGGTGATCTGCTTCCACCAGGCAAGATGGCTTTGCAGGAGGCCGTGGATGAAGATAATCTCGGGACCGTCTGGATTGCCCCATTCCTGAACGCTGATGTTCACTCCGCCTGGTGCCGTGACCCGAAACTCTGTAACAGGCTTGACCGATGCAAAATCGGTCCGTGCGGCAGCGCTCCCTGGTAAGAGCAGCAGCAGCGTAAGTATTATGAACGGTTGCGGTGCCAGTCGCTGTAATTGTCGGTTCATCGCCAGCCTCCTCCTTGGTGAGTTAAATATTTGCGAACTTATGAGCCTCCTGGTCGGAAAGGAGTAGCGCATCTCGCCCTTGACCGAAATTATGCGGACGGCTCTCTGATCTACCGCAGTCAAAAATGGTGTCGAGGGCCTCCGATTCAAGGAAAACTGCGGGGCTGTTTTGAAAAATCCGAGTCCCCGCTTCATCCAGGTGGGATGAAGTGTGGTGAACAAAAACGCTGACCCAACACGCATGTGGCGAAGAGGAATATTCACCTGAATCCCTCCTCCATGTCTGCACCGCGATAAGCTGATCCTGTAAATTGACCTTACAATTGTGAATCACATAAAACTGAAAATCTGGAAACGAGAAAAGGGCTACCGGGATGATGCAAAGAAGAATGGTACTCAATCAGGTATAAAGCTGAGTTCGAACAAAACCCCGCAAGCTGGCAGTGTGCCAAAATTGTACCATAAGTCAAGGGGTATTTAGGGCTATCGGAGCCGGCTAAGATATGAGCAATTTTGATCGGGGAAGAAGCAAGCCGGTTTGTTCCTGTTTAAATACAGGCCGGTCTTCTTCACTTCGCATGCGCGAAGTGCTTTTCCCTCAAGGTCCTTCTGCTCCTTTCGATGCCATTGATTTCCGCACATCTTGCTCGGATTCCCCGGGTGTGGCGTATCCGATTATGGTTTCTGAGGAGAGAAACCATGAAGAAGGTACTATGCGCCAGTTACGGCTCTCGGTTTTTCCCCAACCCAGCATCAAAAATCAGCATTGCTGCGGAAAGGTCGAATGCCAACGAGCAAGAAAGGCTGCATGGCAGAGGCAAAGGCTTGCAACCGATCCGGATTATCAGGCCGATAAGCGGGATAGCCAAAAGGCCTGGCTGGATCGCAACCCTACTGCCGCAGCCTTCGTCCTGCCTGCCCGGCCGTCGTGACAGTTGCAGTTCCTAGATATTCTTTGCGATTTCCGGTTTGGCTCTGAACCGGGTCACCGCACTCACCTTCCTTCCATTTTCAGCAATTATCGCATCCAAGCAGTGAGAAGGTGAGGCTTCGTTGCTTTCAATTCGTCCAGGGGGCATGCTTCTCTTCGATCGTGGCGGGCGAGCAATGAACTCATTGCTCGCCCGCGGGAACAATCATATTATCAGATAGTATCAGGCCAAAAGATCTGCTCTGCCAACCGAATCAATCGGTCCGCGGAATCGCCTTCAGGTAAGAGTAAATTGCACTCAGATCGTTATCGCTCAAACTTTTGACGACGGGCCACGGCATATTCGAGTAACACGTGCCTATGGTAGACCCCTGGTTCAAGCAGCACCATATGAATACTCCGTTGTAGGTGTAGACATGGCAGTAGGGGCTCGGATATGGATATGGGTAAGGATAAGGATAAGGATAGGGACCCGGATACGGACCGGGACTAGGATTGGGGCCGGGGTTAGGACCGGGATTGGGGCCAGGGTGAGGACCGGGGTTAGGATTGGGGCCAGGACCAGGATTGGGCCCGGGATTGGGCCCGGGATTGGGTCCGGGATTGGGTCCGGGATTGGGGCCAGGGTGAGGTCCGGGGTTAGGATTGGGACCAGGACCAGGGTTAGGACCAGGATTGGGTCCGGGGTTAGGACCGGGATTAGGACCGGGATTAGGTCCGGGGTTGGGACCAGGATGAGGGCCGGGGTTAGGTCCAGGGTTGGGGCCCGGATTAGGACCGGGATTGGGTCCGGGATTAGGACCAGGGCGAGGGCCCTGACCTACGAAATCCTCATCGGAAACAGTTTCAGACAACACCCCAGCAGTCATATCGCCGCCGAACCGCATCACGATCAGGAATGTGTCGAGGTCGTAACCGCCTGGTCGGCCGAATGCATCGGGGGCAAGGTTGCTCGAACAGACAGACCCTTCACACGTTCCCGTCATGAATCCCTGCAAATTCAACCGGACCCTATCGTCCGTTCCCTGTTGCCGGGACGAATGGCATGCGCTGCATCCGACCGAGGAATTGACAAGATAGCTTCCATATCCCACCTGCTGCCAATCTGCCTGATCAAAGGTCAGCGCAACCGGGCTCATTGCCAGCCCCTGCCTTGCTAGTGCGGAATAGTCCACCGCGATCGAATCGGCAGCCGTCTGCGTCGCACCATTTCCCGCGATGACCGGCAACAAGGGGAAACCGAGCAACATGAGTGCGATCAGAATGCGTCGTTTAAAACACTTGTCGACCATAAGCATCTTCCTCCTGCAATGAGAGGCACACCTTGATAAATCATTTGGACGAAGGGGCACACTACAGGGAACCTTGATTCGGGACAATCAGACAAACCCGGTAAATAAGCGTAAGTAATCAGGTATTCCAGGCGGTGAGTTCCTGTAGGATCCTATTTTGGAGTGGGGGATTGCCTGCCTGCCGGCATCCACGTATTAGAAATTTTGTATACCCCAGCGAGACAGCAGCCGAAACCGGTGCAGTTCGTTGCCGAAGGGAATAGTTCATACGCGCTGGCTGGAGCATGATGGCGTGAGGCGCCATAGTGCGGCGTTTAAGCCCAAGGTGGCGCTGGAAGCGGTTAAAGGGCGGAAGACCGTCTCTGAACCGGCCAGTGGAATTCGGTGTTCATCCCAATCTGATCAACAAATGGAAAAAGCGTGCAGTCGAAGAAGTGCCGGGTGTATTCTCCGGGAAAAAAGAGAAGGTCGAAAAAGAGAGCCGACAGCTTGAATCAGAGCTGTACAGACAAATAGGACAGTTTTCCAATACATCCAGCAGGCAGCAGACGGCTGTTTGCGCATATCGTGAGCCCTGCCGGAGAAGCCTGTTATTCCTATCCGTGTATGATGCAAAGGAATTTGGTCTGGACCCCTTTAGATTGGAAATTTCGAGGTGATAAGGTTTGCAGGGGATGAAGTCGGCATATGGAATCCTAAGAAGTCTATTGCGTTTGTAACCGTCCAATGCCCGCCCAACATCCCCCCCGTAGGCCGCTCAAGCAGCCTCTGCGCTATCCGGACCCTGACCTCTTCGTGTTTTAAGGTCCGGTCGACGCTGACCGCGCTTTTGGGCCTGCTTCGCGCTGAGGTACTCCAACGCGATCCGCTGAAACACCTCTGCTTGTGTAGGATAGCAGTGGATTGCCTCGGCCAGCGCCTCCATCGACAGCTTGCTCGTGATAGCCAGCGTCAGCTCGCTGATCATTTCCCCGGCGTGCGCCGCCACCAGTGTTGCCCCAACGATTTCGCCGGTCCCTTTGCGGGTGTAGATTTCTGCGAACCCTTCTTCTTCTCCATCAATAAATGCACGCTCCACCTTCGAAAGTTCCAGGAAATATGTGTCCAGGGCGACACCCTCGTCGGCTGCCATAACCGGGGTCAAACCGACTGCGGCTATTTCAGGGTCGGTATAGGTACAGTGCGGGATGACCAGATTGCGCGCCCGGCGGTTGGCTCCGTCCAGAGCATTTTCGACGCACAGCCTTGCAGTAGCCATTGCTGCGTGCGTGTACTTTTCCGGGAACGCAACATCGCCGGCAGCGTAGACGGCCGGGTTACTCGTCCGCAGGTAATCGTCAGTCTCAACGCCCCCATCTCTTAGTCGTATTCCTGCGGCTTCCAGCCCCAGCCCTTCAGTGTTTGCCTTGCGGCCGATGCCCAGCAGGAGCGCATCATACTCGAATTCCAGCGTCCCGGCCCGGCCTTGGGCGACCAGCCGGCCGTTTGCCACCCGAACTGCCCTGAATCCGAAGTGCAGACGTATTCCATCGCGCTCGAACCTCCGGCGCAACAGTTCGCCGGCTTTCGGTTCGTCCTTCGGCAACAGGTTGTTTCTGGAGTGGATAAGATCAACCTCGCTTCCCAGCAGGCGGAATGCCTGGGCCAATTCGCAGCCGAGCGGCCCGCCCCCGAGTACGACCAGCCTCCGAGGGATTTCGGTCAAGGAAAAGACGGTTTCGTTTGTCAAATATTCGTCCTCTCGGAGCCCTTCAATTCTTGGCGTGGCGGCACGGGAGCCGGTTGCGATCACCGCCTTGTCGAAATAGAGCTTACGACCGTCTACTTGTACCTCGTTCGGCCCGGTAAAGCCGGTGTGGCCGAGATAGACGTCTACACCGGCCTGTGCGACCACTTGGACGGCGTCCCCGGCACTGCTCATGGACCGAATTCGGCGGACTCGTTCCATGACCTCCGCGAAATCGGCTGGCGGGGTTGAATTCAGCCGGAAGCCGAAATCAGATCCCCTCCCGGCCTCGTGCACTGCTCGAGCGCTTCGGATCAGCGCCTTGCTCGGCGTACAGCCGAAGTTGACGCAGGTCCCGCCGGTCAGGAACTGTTCTGTCATGGCAACGCGGTGGCCGCCTGCTGCGGCCGTCAATGCGGCTACCAGCCCGGCTGGACCTCCGCCAATGACAACCAGATCGTAATCACCACCGGGTGGATTCCGCCAGTCCGGCGGATGGCCCTGGTTGATCGTGCGCTGGTTGTATGCATCTGCAGGGAATAATTTGACAATCATCCAACATCCTTTCTAAGGTTATTTGCTAATAAATATAGCTACTTATCCGTATGCATCAACTTGGCCTTCTTGAGCATGCACCCCGGTTGCTGCGCCTTCACTATCCAGATCGTCACGATCTGATTTGAAGGCATCCGGATGGATGATCAGGCTTCGAAGAGAGTGTCTGGCCAGTTTGGATTATGAGGCATCACGTAGAGATGGGCAGGGTGCCAAAGGCTGGAGACGGGGCGCCCCGATTTTTACCTCAGGAATGTAGAAGGCTCTCTCGTCAGCCTCCACTTCCCGTTGAAACGTGGGGGATACCGAGATCTTAATTACAAGGAAAGTTATTACGCCTATAGAAGCTACAGAAGTGGATTCCCGAGCCCGAATAAAGTCCATGGCGAAGCCCTCCGGGAGGCAACAGAGGGCCCCACAGCAATCAGGGATCCGGTTTGAAATCCAGCCTTGCGATCCCGGCAGATCCATTGCTTATCCGTTCCGGACAGCTTGCCCTGACGGCCGATCAACTAAACACTGCCGGTTTTGAAAGTTAACCGCGTCTCTTTTTGACTAGTTCCTCTATCTGGTCAATGTGCATTTTTCGATGGATGGACCTATAGAGCGGATGTTTACCAATCTTTTCTTCGATTTCGGATGCAAGTTCCGGGGAACAGGCTGCAATTTCAGTGTCGATAACCTTGGCGGCCGTGACGGCAAGGTTGGCTGCAGCTCTTGGTGGTACTGCGAGCCAGGTGGGGAGCAGCGTCTCATTCATTACATCGATGTCGATCGGCGACGGTTCGACCCCGCTTGTTTTCCATTTGCGAAGCAACACGGTCGCTCTCCAGTCCCAAAACGCAAGATGGGCAAAGGCAACCGAAACGGTCCAGTCGGTTCCCATAGGCAGGTTCAATTCATCATCCGACAGGCGCTCCGCGAGGGAGGTCAATCTTTTCAACTCACCGGCATTTTCCGCAACAATCGGTCTATCCATGGAAGCTCCTCCTGTTTACTCCGTTGATTGTTCTTAGTGAACTTCAGAAAAGTGAACGGTGAGCGGCGCAGGGTGCGGGAGCGGAGCGGGGTAAAGCTTTACCGTGCCCACCCTACGCGACTCACCGTTTACTTGTTTTTACATTACACCTTCCAGGCCAATGCTTACACGCCGATTGGAAGTAACAGAGCCCGGGCCGTCTCTCAGAAAATCCGGGCACTGGAGGCCGGCACCCAGCAGGCTGCCCTGCTGTAAATCATTATGTGAAGCCAGCCGGGACGTTTTTCAAGAAGTGTGAACTCGACACCCGAGTGGAGCGGGCGCTCGAATGCCGGATCGAAAGCGAAACTGTCGCCTGTACGTCCGGTCACAGCTTCCGCGACGATTATCCCGGACTTCCCCGCGGAACCCGAATATGCCTGAAAGACAACAAGGGAAAAGAACAGGACAGTCGCTCCGGCCGCTGAATAAACTGCATATTTGAGCCACGTCCGTCTGCAGAACAGGTAAGCTGACCGAAAGGTCCAGAACAGGTACCAGCAGCCTGAAAAAATCCAAATCGTCCCGGCGGAGAGCGCCTTACCCTTCAGGAATTCCATCCCATTCGTCCTGCCGGCCTGATCTGGCATTCCCACACCGCTCACCCTGCTTCGTGCAAATTTAAGGTTGCGTGCAAGGGCGGGATCGCCCGGAATCATACGCTCCGCCAAGAGATAGTTGAATATGGCCGGTCCAGGGGCGCCCATCCGGAGATAGCAATTCCCGATGTTGAAGTAGAGGCGGCCGTTCTCGATGCCTCCCGCGCGCACGATGGTTTCGAAATAAAGCGCGGCCTTTTGAAACAGATCCGAAGCCCGGGCGGAGTCGGCATACGCCATTTCGACAGCCCGCTCGAACGAATTCCGGCCTTTTCGTTGAAGCTCATTGATTCGATCGGCGTCCAACCCGTATACCGTCCTCACCGCGCAGATGAGAACCACCGCCGAAAGGGCTGCGAACGGGAGCCATGTTTTGTGCTTCTTTCCGGCGGAGCAAAACACCTGCCCATCAATTCTTGTCGCAACGTCCATTGCTTCAGCGACAAGTTCCGGCCATTTCAAGGGCGGCTCAACCCCGTCGCCAAAACACTCCCGCTCGCAAACGACCCGGATCCGCCCAAACTCGGCCCGGGCGGAAGCATCGATTCCCCTGTTCCGCAGGAGGCCGTCGAAGTCGGCGAGGGTAAAACCATCGGTTCGAGCCGAAAATTTGTCGCTCAAAAAGGAGTTGAAGGCACGAAGAAGCCGGCGGCATTCCTCAGGGCCTGCTTTCCTGCATTGCGCAAGTTCCTCTGCGCTCCTCCGGAAACGGGCGAGCGCGGATCGGGATCGGAACTCCGGTGAGTTCCTCCAGCGCATTCTCCTTTCCAAGCCCGATAACAGAAGGAAGATGAGCGGAGGGGCAACCAGAAAGGCCGCGCCGGGCCAGGATGTGAGCAGGCATTCAATAGAGAGACACCGCCCGGACAGGAGTTCGGGACCCTCATAGTTGGCCGCGATTTCCTGAAAGGTCCGGATGTCGGGACCGGCGGTCCAGGCCGGCACCGGCTCCGCACAGATGAAAGCGAGCCAAAATGCAGGAAGCAGGATTGCGATCCATAATCGACGACCCATATCACCAATCCTTTACGGCCGCATCGCCGCTTCGGGAGGCCCGCTGAAACTTGCTCTGGTCTTCGGCTTCCTCGCGCAGTATGTCTGCCGGCGTCTCGCGGGGATCGCCCGGCATCCGTTGCCTGTATTTTGCCGCGCTTCCCTGTCGATTCGTGTTCTCCGGGAGCAACTGCCCGGGAGAATTCCCTGCAGGTTCGTCCCTGGTTTTATCCCTTTGCGACTCATCCGAGGAGTCGTCCTTTATGGTCACATCGCGGTTATTATTGGATGTCGCATCCGGGCGAATCTTCTCCTGAATCCTGAAAACAGCCAGCCGCGCGCTCTCGATCCCCCTTCCGGCTTCCGGGCGATAGCCGGGATCGAGCTTCACAGCCTCTTTGTAATGCCTGATCGCAAGGCCAATGAGTTCCATAGCCTCCTGCTCGGATTTATCATTCTGGAGCGCCTCGCGATTGGCTGCGCACCCGAGGTTGAATTCAGCCTTTGCCCTGAGGGGGCTCCGCCGGCAAAGCATAACCGCGCGTCCGTATGCATCCCGGGCCTTGTCGAATTCTCCGTTCTGGAAATGGGCATTTCCCTTGTTGAGAAGGACCTCGGGGGAATCCGGCATCAGTTCGAGTGCCCGGTCGTAAAACTCCAGAGCTTGAGAGAACCTTGCCTCGCCGTAGCTCCGGTTTCCTGAAGCGATAAGGTCGCGTGGCGAAGTCCCGCCGGCATGGGCAGTGAAAACCAGCAGGAGCGCCAGAATCGGACCGGCTGCGCCCTGAATCAATCCATGTAGCGAAAGCACGCTTTTCATTACTTCTTCTTTCTTTCGCCGATCAACGATTCAAGGCAAAGCAGACCGAGCGCAAGTGCGAGCAGGAGCGGAAACCTTTCCTCGCGGCGGAATATTGTTCTGGTATCCGGCCGGGAATCACCGGCAGGCTGGGGTGCTTCGCTGAAAAGGTTTCTGAAATCGAGGTTTGTCTTTGCCAGATCGATACATTTCCCTCCGGGTGTCGCCTCGGCTATCCGCCCGAGGAGCGCGGAATTCTGCCTGGTTCGCACTTCGCTGCCGTTCCAGGTAAGAAACCCTCGCCCGCCGGGGTCGTCCGGGACGGGGATGGGCTCCCCTTCGGCCTCGTCTCCGATTCCGGCGGCTATGATGCGTATTCCGCGATCACGCGCCTCCCGGGCTTCCTTCAATGGATCGCCTTCCAGTGTTTCCCCGTCGCTCACGAGAACGAGGTCCGCGAACCGGCCCTCTTCCCCGGGCACCTCCTCGCATGCCTTGTGGATGCCCGCGCCGATAGACGTCCCACCCAGGGGTACGCTTTCGGGGCTCAAATCCTTCAGTGCAAGCTTGAAAAAGCTGAGGTCCGTTGTGAGAGGGCATTTCAGGGCCGCGCTGCCGGCAAAGGCCACCAATGCGACCCGCTGGCCCTCCAGGGCGTTAGCCATGTAGCTCACTGCCAGCTTGGCCTTTTCGAGCCGGTTCGGGGATGCATCACGTGCAAGCATGCTTCGCGAGACGTCGAGTACGAAGACCACGTTCCGGCCACTACCCTGGACCACCTGCTGGTTTTCGTTCCACGAAGGTCGGCACACGGCGGCTGCCAACAGGAGAACGGCCGTTCCCGTAATTGCATGCTTTACGATACGTCTCGCGCGGCTTGCCTCGACCATCCCGGCGAACTTCGCCAGGCCCCGCCTTCGCCGGAAGAACGCGTAAGCGTAAAAGGAGGCCAGAACCGGCACGGCGAGAAGGAGCCACGCCATTTCGGGCGCGCCGATCCTCAAGTTCATGGGGACCTCCTGAACACCGTGCAGGCGAGTACCTGCTCTAGAAACAGCGCGGCCAGGGCTGCCAGGGCTAACGCTGAAAACCTTTCCGCGTGAACGGAAAAGCTGGTGGCCTCGATCTCGGATTTCTCGAATTTATCGATTTCGGCGTAGATCTCATGGAGCCGTTCGGCGGATTCGGCCATCCAGAAAGCCCCGCCCGTCTGGGCTGCAATTGCCTCGAGCGTTTCCGTATCGACATCCGTGCGGCCCGTATAGGGCATTTTCACACGCCAGGGCGAACTTGGTCCGACACCTATGGCATAGACCTTTACGCCCCACATCCTTGCGAGTCTTGCTGCCTGTTCCGGAGTCCGCCTGCCCAGGTTGTTATTCCCGTCGGTTATGAGGACTACAATTTTGCTCTTTATCCCGGAATGCTCCCCACCCGCGCCCGCCACACGCGCGGCCGCAAGGGCGAGTCCGTCGCCCATCCCGGTTCCGTCTTCTTCGGCGTTGGCCGCCAGTCTCATCTCATCGATGAACCGGTCCATGACATCGTGGCTGAGAGTGAGCGGGCACACGGTATAGGCCCTGCCCGCGAAGGCGATAATCCCGGTAAGATCGCCGGGTCTGCCTTTCAGCTCTTTGCCGTCGCCAAAGATGAACACGCGGAGGATCTTTTTGGCGGCCTCGAAACGAGTGGTCTTTCCGCTCCCGGACTCAAATTTTTCCCCCATGCTGCTCGAAAAATCCAGGGCCGTTTCTATCGCGATTCCGCTCCCCTTTTCGTTGACCTCCTCACGGCCCAGCTGAGGCCGGGCGAGCGCCAGAACAATAAGGACCAGAGCGATAGTGCGGAGTGCGAGGGGAATGAACCGCAGACGGACGCGCCAGGTGCGGCCCGCGCTGGCCGCGAATTGCGCACCCGGGAATTTGATGGCGGGAGTTCTCCTGGCAGCGGCGCGTCTAATGATAAAAGGGACCACCAACAGCAGGAGCAGCGCCCAGGGGGTTGCGAAGCGATAAGAGACGATGAGGGAAGCAAGCATGGACATGGTTCAGACACCGGGCCGGCAGGAGGGGATGGATGGGGGGGCCGAAGCGTCGCCCGGTTCTTTCGTCTCTTCTTTCAGAATGGCCGCGCAGCAATCCAGCGCGTAGCGGATTTCGCCCTCCGACGGTGTGTGGCGGGCAAACCTGACGAGTTCGGAGAGGTGGAGAAACTCTTCCAGGGCGGCCTCTTCGGGCCCGTTGCCGCCGACCCGTGCCTGCCCGTTATGGCCGGCGTAAGAGAGAATCGCGGCGGAAAGCATTGAAAAGAAAAGGGGGTACTCTTTGCGGTCGAGTAATCCGGCCTCGATCAGCGAGTGAATCTCCCTTTCGGTAACTTCCTTTGCTGACGGGGCGTCCTGGTGAAGCTTCCTTTTCTTTCTCAATCGGAAAAGGAAGAATGCGCCGACTGCTGCAACAAGCAGTGCAGCCACGGTGAAAAGAGCGGTTCGAAGGCTTTCTTCTTCGGGCAAATCTTCTGGATCACCGAGAATACCGGGGACCGAAAGTCCGCCGGCAGCGGCGGAAACCACCCGTACCGACAATTCCTCACTCCGGAGTTCGACTTTCCCTGTCTCCGCCGGATCCGTGCCGGGTGCTTCGTTGACAAAAGCGACCTTTGCGCCGGGGATCGGATAATCTCCGGGGAGGTACGGTTCCAGCCGGTAATCGACTCTGGTCGTAAACCGCCCGGATTCCGCCGTGTAGTGAACGCTTCGGTTTTGTTCCAGGACCCTGAGGCGTCCCGGATCGAAGTCCAGGGATTCGATCCGCCAGTCCTCCGGGGCCTCTGCCTCGATTCGCACCCGCAGGTCATCGGCGCTCGAAACGGTATCGCTTTCGACCAGCAGCCTCAAGGTGCAATTGTCCTGCCGGTATTCCTTTGCGATTTGCCGGGTCCCGGCGGGTTCTCCGCTTCCCCAGCTCAAGGCTGGAAGACAGAATAAAAGCAGGAAGATCGGAAGACGGAAAAACCCTTTCAATTTTTCGTGCCCTGCTTCTGACGAAGTTTGAAGAATTTCAGCAGTTCGCCCAAAAAAGGTCCGTCAGTTGTAAGCCTGATTTCATGGATTCCGGCGGAGGTGAAGGTATCTTTCAGTTCCTGCCTGCGCCTGCGGCAGAACTTTTCGAAGCGGGACCGGGCAGCGGGGCTTCCTGTGTCCACAAGCATCGATTCGCCCGTTTCGGCGTCTTCGAGTTCCAGCAGACCCACGTCCGGAAGGCTGGATTCGAGCGGGTCGGAAATGCTCACCGCGATCAGGTCATGGCGCCTGGCCAGAATGCGCAGGGGCTTTTCGAATCCTGAATCCATGAAATCGCTTACCAGGAACATTACGGCCCTTCTTTTGAGTACCCGTCCCGTAAAACCGAGAGCCCGGGCAATGTCCGTTCCGGTCCCTGCCGGTTCAAACGAGAGGATTTCCCTTATGAGCCGGTAGATGTGCCGCGACCCGCGGCCGGGCGGAATGAATTTTTCCACCCGATCGGTAAACAGAACGAGCCCCACTTTGGCATGATTGCGGTTGCCGGCGAAGGCCAGGAAAGAGCATACCTGGGCGGCGGTCTCGTTTTTTGTAACGCCATGGCTGCCGAACCGGCCGGATGCGCTAAGGTCGGCCAGCAGTACGATGCTCAGTTCTCTTTCTTCCCGGAAGCATTTGATAAAAGGCCTGCCCATGCGTGCCGAAACGTTCTGATCGATCAGGTGGAGGTCGTCTCCCGGCTGGTACTCCCTAACTTCGAGGAACTCGATTCCCCGGCCGCGGAAAACGCTTTTGTACCTGCCGGCCAGGGCCTCCGTCACCAGCTTGGTGGTGACGATCCGGAAGGTTCTGATCTTCCTGGCCAGTTCCGATGAGATCATGGCATTTCGACCGCAAGCAGGATTTTTTCAATGAGGTGGTCCGTCGTTATTTCCTCGGCTTCGGCTTCGTAGCTGAGAATAACGCGGTGTCTCAACACGTCCCCGGCAATAGCCTTTATGTCCTGTGGGACCACGTAGCCGCGCCCGGAGAGCAGCGCGTGCGCTTTTGAAGCCAGGCAGAGCGCGATGGTGGCCCGCGGCGATGCCCCATAGAGGATCATCGGGGCAATATCGAGTCCAAACCGGACTGGATAACGTGTGGCCTGGACCAGATCCAGGACGTACCGCTCGATTTCACCGGCCATGTGGATATCGCCGACGAGCGTCTTGAGCCGCTGAATATCCGCCGGGGTCAAAACTGCGGAAATTTCCGGCTCGGGAGAGATCGTTCCCATGCGACGCATTATGAGTTGCTCTTCCTCGACGGAAGGGTAGGTGACTTTGACCTTCAGCATAAAGCGGTCGGTTTGGGCTTCGGGGAGAGGATAGGTCCCCTCGTGTTCGATCGGGTTCTGGGTGGCCAGTATCATGAAAAGGTCGTCGAGCCGGAAAGAGCTTTCTCCGATTGTCACCTGCTTTTCCTGCATGGCCTCGAGCATGGCGCTCTGGACCTTGGCAGGAGCCCGGTTGATTTCGTCGGCCAGAATTATCTGGTGGAAAATCGGCCCTTTGCGTACCTTGAAATCGCCCTGTTTGGGGCTGTAGATCTCTGTTCCGATGAGGTCGGCCGGAAGCAGGTCGGGCGTGAACTGGATGCGCTGAAAAGTGGCCTTGACGGCTTTTGCCAGCGTGCTTGCCGCCAAAGTCTTGGCAAGCCCGGGAGCCCCTTCTATGAGAATATGCCCCCCACAAAAAAGACCGATCAACAGACGTTCTATCAAGCCCTGCTGACCGACAATTACTTTCTCGATTTCGAGCTTGAGCTTATTAATGCCGGCTTCTTCGGCACGGACCCGGGCTGTAAGTTTCTCCACCTCTAAAGACACATCGATCCCCCGCAAATTGCGCTAAAATGGCCGGGCAGTGGTTTGTGAACGTGAGAAAGCGGCCGTTTCCCGTGCAGTTCGCGAAGCACCTCGCGGCCGGACTTTGCTGCCCCCCCTCCGGAACAGCACCGGAACATGGATTTCGTACAACCGCCGTCATCCTAACGAAAATCACAGAAACGATCAAACAGTTCCGGCCGTTGGGAAAGGGATTTTGGACCGCCGGGGAAGTACCCACTCAGCAATGGATGCAACTACCTGTTCCCGCTTTTCCTGAGTTATGATGGAGCAAATTCAAAGGACCCGGGCAGTCACATGGATATAGTGGAAATAAGGGCAAAAAGCGCACTGACGAAGTCGAAGATCCCCGGCGTGGAGTATGTGATAGATCCGTATATTGGATGTGGTCACGGATGCCGGTACTGCTATGCCGCCTTTATGGGCAAGTGGTCCCGGTATCATGCCGGGTCGGCGTGGGGCACCTTCGTCGAAGTGAAGGCAAACATTGCCGAGGTGCTGCGCGACGAACTGAATCGGAAGAGAAAGCGCGGAACAGTCCTTCTCTCCAGCGCCTGCGACCCGTATCAGCCGGTGGAGTCCCGGTTCAGGCTTACAAGAGAGTGTATTCTTCTCCTGGACCGGTTCGGCTGGGGAATCGATATCCTCACACGATCACCAATGGTCATCAGGGATATCGATGTCCTTTGTTCCGCTTCAAACGTCTCGGTTGGGCTCTCGATTCCAACCGATGACGACCGGGTCCGGGGTGTCCTGGAGCCCCATGCGCCGCCCATTGCCGCACGCCTGGAGGCCCTGAGGGAATTGCACGGGGCCGGCGTAAAGACATGGGCGTTTATCGCTCCAATGCTTCCCCTGAATCCGGAAAAACTGCATGAGGCGGTTGCTCCGTACGTGAGCCATATTGTGATCGACAGACTCAACTACCCTGAAAAAGTCCGCACTCTTTTGTTCGCAAAAGGATGGGGATATGCACTCAAGGAGAGCTTTGCATCGGAAATGGAGTCGGCACTGATCGAGCTTTTTGGGGAGAAGGCGAGGAGCATCTGAACGTGGCTAATGTCATGGTCCCTCCCGTGATTGCTGCCCATTGACCTTTGTACGAATCGTTCATAGAAGGATATTCTTCATCACTGCATAAAAGTTCTTATTCAAAAAATAAGTTGAAGGATTACCTGCGTGGAAAATTTGCAGCGAGTTTTGAATGTTATACGGGGTGAAGGTGAGGAGAAGGATCGGCCGAACCGTTGCGAGGTAAAACCCGAAGGGAGCCGGGACATAGAACTTCTCGACGCCTATTCGCGGGCCGTGACTACCGTGGTGGATGCAGTCGGACCTGCTGTGGTCGGAATCAGCGCCCAGGAAATCGGAAGACAGGGACTTGCGGGATCCGGCTCCGGAGTGATCATTACCCCTGACGGCTATACTTTAACCAACGATCACGTAGTCAGGGGGGCCAGGCGCCTGGTCGCAACGCTCCAGGATGGGACAAGCCTGGATGCCGTCCTGGTCGGGACAGACCCTGCCACGGACCTTGCCCTTATTCGAGCAGGCGGTTCCGCTTTGCCTTACGCCTCCATCGGCGATTCGTCGGCACTGCGGGTGGGGCAACTTGTAATAGCGATTGGAAATCCGTTCGGATTCCAGTCAACGGTTTCCACCGGGGTGGTCAGCGCGCTTGGTAGGGCACTCAGGAGCGGTGACGGGCGACTCATTGAAAACATCATCCAGCATACAGCTCCTCTGAACCCGGGCAATTCCGGAGGGCCGCTGGTGGATTCCAGGGGACGGATAGTCGGAATCAATACTGCCATCATAGCTGCGGCTCAAGGCATAGGGTTCTCGATTCCCTCCAACACGGCAGAGTGGATAGTTCCTCAACTGCTGACACTGGGGAGAGTCAGACGCGGGCACCTTGGAATAAACGCCCAGCAGCGTCCTCTTCCCCGCCGCCTGGTACGGTTTTACCAACTCAGTGCGGATTCGGGCATCGAGGTCATGTCCGTTGCTCCGGAGAGTCCTGCCGCACGCGGCGGGATTCGTGAAGGAGACGTAATTGTCGGTATAAATGGACACATTGTGGCCAATGTAGATCACATCCACAAATTTCTGTCCGAATGGCCCGTCGGAAACTCGGTGAAGCTGATCGTAATCCGAGGGCAGGAAAGGCTGGAGATGGAAGTTACGCCTGTCGAATAGAAACCGGCACCCGGGAAAGCAGGCATCCGTCCGGCATGGGCCCTTCTTTCAGTCTTACCCAAGCTCACGCAAAAGCGATTCAATTCTAGGCCAGGACGCCGCCATCAACGGAGATGGATGCGCCGGTAACAAAGCCGGCTTCGGGAGAAGCAAGAAAGAGTATGGCCGCAGCAACCTCTTCGGGCCGCCCCAGACGTTTAGAGGGTACCCCGCTGATAAGAGCGGCTTTACCCTCCGGCGTCCCGGAAAAGCGCGTGGCCATCTCGGTATCGATCGGGCCGGGCGCAACTGCGTTGACCCGGATGCCAAATTCCGCCCCCTCGAGCGCAGCCGACTTCGTCAAACCCTCAACCGCATGTTTGCTTGCCACATAGACGGATGCGCCGGGATAGCCTCTATGCCCGGCTACGGAACTCATGTTGACAATGCTTCCTGCCCTTTGTTCCCTCATTGCGCGCATCTCATATTTCAGACACAACAGAACACCCAGAACATTCGTGTCGAAAATTCGCGAATAATTTTCATCGGTTTGCTCGATAATTGGGCCGGTTTTGCCTTCCGTGCCTGCGTTATTGACTGCAACATCGAGTCGGCCAAACCGGTTGACCGTTTGCTCAATCAGATTCTTGACATCTTCCTCGCGACGGACATCCGCCTTGATGAATTCCGCCTCCGCTCCGAGACCGCGTAATTCAGCGACGAGTTCTGCACCTTTATCTTCATGGCGGCCGGAAACGATAATTTTCGCGCCTTCCCCGGCGAACGCCATCGCAACGGCTCGACCGATGCCGGTCAATGCGCCTGTAATGAGGACTGTTTGGTTTTTCATTGAAGTTCTCCTTTGGAAAACATCGGATAACTTCAAGATGTATGTCGTGCATGGATTGTCAAGTTTGCTGTGGGAGTTGGAAAATATTCGAAAAAAATCCCTTCCAATAATCATTCAATCGCCTAAAGCTTTTGCAATACCCAGCCGATAATCAGACAAGCAGAGGCGCGTCAAGGAGGAAAAATGAAGATAATAATTTGTATATTTCTAGCTTTATCTGCTTTCGTTTTACCTGGCTCAGGTTTTGCGGCCGACTCGTTTATTCTTGGGGTGGCGCCGCATACGAGCGCCAGAGTTATTATGTCAATGTATCAGCCGTTGAGAATATATCTGGAAAAATCGCTCAATATGTCGCTGGAAGTCGCAACCGCGCCGGACTTTACCGAATTTGCACGACGGGCGCTTGCCGGTGAATATGACATTGCCGTAACAACAGGCCATCAGGCTCGTTTGTTGCAAACTGATGCTGGGTATATTCCCCTGCTTACCTACAAGGCAGATTTCAAGGCTGTTGCCATTGTTCCGAAGGAAAGCCGGATCTATACACCGCATGACGTCATGGGAAAGAGAGCCCTGGGTTTGAGCCCTTCCTCCCTGGTGACATTATGGGGTCTGCACTGGCTTATCGATAATGGTCTAAGCGATGTCCCGGTCCACTATGTGAGTGCTTCGGACAGTGTTGCACAGTTGATAGTTGCAGGCGATTCACAAATTGGTTTCCTGTCTTTGGCCAATTTTCAAAAACTCTCACCCGCTATTGGAGCCCAACTGCGCATCCTGGATGAAAGCCCCGCAATGGCCGGAAGGGTATATATGCTAAACAATCGCCATTCGGACCGCCAAACGGAAATTGATTCCGCACTTTGGGGCTTCGCCGAAACCCCCGAAGCTAAGCTCTATTTCGAAACAAACCAACTGGAAGGGTACCGGAAGCTGGAGCCGGGGGAATTGGCGGAAATGGACAAATATGCAGCAGAAGTAAGGCAGGCCCTCAAAGAAGGCGGGAAATGAACAGGTTTTCTCCCCTCAAAACCCTCCGTGGTCGTCTCTTGCTGTTGGCGGTAGGTATTGAAATGCTGATGCTTTCGATCCTTGTAGCCAACAGCATGCGGCTGTTGCATGACGCAATGGTATCCCAGGCTCGTCTTCAGGCAGAGCAGATGCACCCTGTTATTGCAGCAGCTCTCACGGCCCCTTTGGTGCAAAGAGACTATGCCACGGTCCAGGCCGTAATAGACGAGAGCAGGACTGCGGGAGGTGTCAATTATATTGCCATAGTAGATACTTCCGGACGGCGGATTTGTTCGTCAGGGTGGCCGAAGGAAATGCCTCTTCCCAAACCCAGTGCGGATTTAACGATTCTTGACAGAGAAATGGCTCCGCGCTACGACGTACAGGTCCCGATCTCTTACCTCCGCCAGCCGCTTGGCATTCTTCAATTTGGGCTCGACCTGTCTCAAATCATTGCCGCACGCAAATCCCTTCTTATTCAGGGCCTTGGGATTGCAAGCGTCGAAATTGCTCTCTCGTCGCTGATACTCTTTCTTTTGGGATACCGAATAACCAGGCACTTATCAGATTTGACCAAAGCAAGCATTGAGGTGAGTGCCGGAAATTTCCCACCGCCGATCGTTCCGGAAGGAAATGACGATGTAGGAAAACTGGGGGTTGCCTTCAATACGATGGCGCGAGTCATCTCGGAACGCGTTAAGGAATTGACCGAGGCAAAATTGATTGCCGAAGATGCCGATCGCGCTAAGTCGCAGTTTCTGGCCAGCATGAGCCATGAAATTCGAACTCCTATGAACGGGATGCTCGGCATGACCCAGTTGCTGCTGGACACCGATCTAAAGCCCAAACAACGCGAGATGGCTGAAGCGGCACTCAATTCCGGTGAATCTTTGCTTCAAATTTTGAACGATATTCTTGATTTTTCAAAGATTGAAGCCGGCAGGCTCGAGCTTGTCAACATCGATTTCAACTTGTGGGAAATGGTCGAGGAATCGGTAGCTTTGTTTTCCGAAAACGCCCACAAAAAGGGAATCGAGCTGGTTTGCAGTATCAAACGGGAAGTGCCGTTGAGTGTCCAGGGAGACCCTGTCAGGATACGGCAGATTTTGGTGAATCTTATCGGAAACGCGGTCAAGTTCACCCACAGCGGCGAGGTAGTGGTCCAGGTCGAAACTACCAAAGGTGGAGGAGAAAAATCTGAAATAGCTTTTGAGGTAAGAGACACAGGAATCGGGATACCCATTGAGGCCCAGGCCAGGATTTTCGAGAGTTTCTCGCAAGCCGACTCCTCAATGAGTCGGAAATACGGAGGCACAGGACTTGGGCTATCCATTAGCAAGCAGCTTTGCCGGATGATGGGCGGCACATTGGAACTGGCCAGTGTTCCCGGCAAAGGAAGCACTTTCAGGTTCCGGGTACCTCTAGAGAACACGTCAGGAACTTCGCCATCCATGACTGACGCTTCGCGGCGGAATTTACGCGACCTGCGTGTCTTGATAGTGGATGATAACGAAACCTGCCGTTCCGTTCTGCTTGAACAGATTACCTCCTGGGGAATGAAAGTCGCGAGCGCGGAAGACGGGTTCCGCGCCATAGAGATGCTGCGCCGGGAATCCGCCGGGAATAAGCCGTTCGATCTTGTGATTCTCGATATGCAGATGCCGGGTATAAATGGGCTTGCTGTTGCAAAATTCATTCAAACAGATCAGTCTATAGTCGATGTCAAAATAATCATGCTCACAGGACTGAGCATAGATGTGAGTGAAGCACAAGAGGCAGGCATAGCGGCCTGTGTCAGCAAGCCGGTACGCCAGTCCCAGATCTACGATGTGTTGGTGGAGACAATCTCTGCCAATGCAGATAAAGACCCCCATCATACAATGGATATAACGCGCGAAAATCTGCGATTAGAAGGCGAAATCCTGCTTGCGGAAGATAATCCAATAAACCAGAAGGTAGCGGAACAAATGCTTGCCTCTCTTGGCTTACACGTGGATGTCGTTTCCAACGGCAGAGAGGTGCTGGATGCGCTCTCAAAAAAATCCTACGGTCTTATCTTTATGGATTGCCAAATGCCCGAAATGAACGGGTATGAAGCTGCAAAAATGATAAGGTTGAACGAATTCTCAAATTCGTCGCCCTCAAAAGATGCGCACGTTCCAATAGTTGCACTGACCGCCCACGCAATGAAAGGTGACCGTGAATTGTGTCTTTCCGCAGGTATGGATGACTATCTCACGAAACCATTCGACCGAAAACAACTTTACGCAGCCGTGGAACGTTGGCTTCCCGGGAACCGGATTTCAAAAGGTGTTGTTGCAGATAATCGTGATTTGATGCCTGAGACTGCCCAAACGGAGGTGCTTCATTCGCCTGCAATTGATATCGATCAGGTACTCGACAGAATAGGCGGGAATCGATCTCTGCTTGCAGAACTTCTAACCAGATTCTCAAAGGAATATGGCGACGAGGTTTCCACGATCAGGACCGGACTCGACCAGGGCGATCGCGATGGAGCCCTTCATAAGGCGCATGCCCTCAAAGGTGTTGCTGCAAATCTCTCAGCCACTGCCGTCTTTGAGACCTTGGAAAAACTTGAAGCAGCATTACGTAATGGGAGTACCGGTGTGGAAGAACTCGTGGCGGAGTTGGATGAATGCTTGTCTTCTGCAATAGATTTCACTCGAAAATGGCTGGCCGATCAGCGAAGCAACTGATTGCAAGCCCAGGTATCGCACATCGAGCGCATTATTAGCTTCCAAGATGGGGCGCCGCTTAAGATTACCGAAAAACACCGTCATTGACATCCAAATTTGCTTATTCGAACTCAAGACTGTAAGATTCTACACTTCTCTGAAGTTGCTTCGAAGGCTGCCGGGCAGAATATCGGCCGAGCGTTCGGCAGGGCATTTGCCGGTAATCAAATCAATCCGGTATTGTGGACCGTAATTCGCGGGAGATATAAACTTGCCGATCATACAATCGACCTATTCTGCGCCTCCGCTATTCCGGAACCCGCATGTCCAGACTCTTTTTGCCGGCGGGTTTCGCACAGTGAGAGGCGTTGTCTATCACAGGGAACGGATAGAAACTCCGGACGACGACTTTGTCGATGTGGATTGGTCCAAAATCGGCTCAAATCGGGCGACCCTGGTTCTGCATGGTCTGGAAGGCGATTCCGGCCGGGCATACGTGCGCGGCATGGTGCGGGCCTTGAACAGGGGAGGGTGGGATGTCGCGGCGATGAATTTCAGATGTTGCAGCGGCGAATGCAACAGGACTCTCCGTTTCTATCACAGCGGCGAGACCGGAGATATTCACACGGTGCTGCAGCATATATTTGAGCCGGAAAATTACGGCGAAGTTGCCCTGGCGGGTTTCAGCCTGGGAGGAAACGTTATATTGAAATACCTGGGCGAACAGGGCACCCGATTACACCCGCTGGTGAAAAAGGCTGTGGTATTTTCGGTGCCCTGCGACCTGGCTTCGAGCGCCCGGGAACTCAGCAGGCCCTCCAACGGCTTTTACCTCAGGCGGTTTCTCAGGATGCTGCACGGGAAGATCCGCATGAAAATGCAATTCATGCCGGACCGGATCGACGACCGTGGGTACGCTGAAATCAAAGACTTCAAGGACTATGATGACCGCTATACCTCCGCGATCCACTGGTTTGCCGATGCGGAAGATTACTGGGCAAAGGCTTCCAGCAGGCCCGGCATCCCCCGCATCGCCATCCCTACGCTGCTTGTCAACGCGGCGGACGACCCTTTCTTAGGTGAGCCCTGCTATCCCGTGGACGAGGCCGAAGCGAGCGCTTGCTTCCATCTGGAAATCCCCGGGCACGGGGGACATGTCGGATTCGTTGCGTTCGGTCCCCTTGGCGAATACTGGTCGGAAAGACGAGCCGTCTCTTTCCTTAACGAGGAGCCTGTGGGATGAGAACGGCCTCTGTACTAAAGGATCATTTGGCCTAAATTGAAATCACGAAAAGTTTTCGACAGGGGCGGCCATTGGATTACAAACTGATCGACTTGATCGATGTACCAAAAACGCAAAAACTGCTTGAAAACTTCGCAGGAGTGCTCGGCGTTTCCGCCGCAATTTTCGATATCGACGGCGAGGTCCTGGTGTCCTCTTTCTGGCAGAGATTATGTACCGTTTTCCATAATTCCAATCCAGACACCCGCAGGAAATGCATCGAGAGCAACACCGAACTGGCCAGGAATTTATTCGATGGGAAAAATTTTGCCCTGTATCAATGCCTGAACGGTCTGACGGTCGCTTCATCGCCAATCGTCATCGAGGGAAAACATCTGGCCAATGCAGTTCTTGGACAATTCCTGCTCGAAGAACCCGACGTCGATTTTTTCGAGCGGCACGCAGAGGCTCATGGTTTTGACAGACCCGCCTATCTGGATGCTTTATCCGAAATCCCGCGCCTGGAAAAGGAAAAGCTCCCTTACGCGCTTGCCTTCCTTTCCTCTTTTGCCAAAATGATTGCAACCATGGGCCTCAACCAGCTGCGGCAACTGGAGGTGGAGAGGCAATTGCAGTCAAGGAATAAAGAGCTGAGCGAATCGGCGGAAATGCTCAGGGCTCAGAACGAAGAAATTATCAAGTCTCAACAGCTTATCCGGTCTGTGGCCCGCTTTCCTGCTGAAGATCCAAATCCTGTGTTACGGGTAACGCCGGGCGGAGAAATCCTCTACATGAACCCTGCAGCCCGAGTTACTTTGCCCGATTTTGGCGAGGGGGCGCGAATCCGGTCTTCCTGGCGTAAAGTAATTGCAGAAGCAGCTCTCAAAGGGGCTCCGGTCATGTTGGATGCTGCGGTGGGGGACCAGATATTTTCCTTCATGTTTGTGCCCGTTGCAGGCGAAGACTATTTGAACATTTACGGCGCCGACATTACCGATCGCAAAAAAGCGGAAGAGGAACTGTGCAAAGCCCGCGATGAGTTGGAGGCAAAGGTTCAGGAGCGTACCGCCGAACTGAAATCCTATGCGGTGAAACTTGAGCAGAGTAACCGCGACCTCGAGCAATTCGCTTACATTGCCTCTCACGATCTGCAGGAGCCTCTCAGAAAAATTCGCTTCTTCTCCGATCTGTTCCTTTCGTCTCTTAAAGACGGCTTAGGTGAGGACTCCAGGAACTACCTGGAGAGAATGCGTGCCGCCGCCGGCCGGATGAGCGAGCTTATCAGCGCCATCCTGAACCTGTCCAGGGTTTCTACAAGAACGGAAGCATTCAGCCCGGTGAACTTGGGAGACGTGGCAAAAAGAGCTTACGAAACACTGGAATTTCACCTTCGGGAAACCGGCGGAGAGATAGAGATCGGCGAACTTCCGACCGTCGATGCCGATGAGAAACAAATGGAGCAGCTATTTCAGAATTTGATCGGGAATGCTCTAAAGTACCAGGAACCTGGCGCGAAGCCGTCGATCAGGTTGTATTCAAATTGTTCGGAAGACGATCTGAATCAAATCTTTGTTGAGGATAACGGAATCGGCTTTGAAGAGTCCCTTCGGGAAGAAATCTTCGCGCCATTTCGACGCCTGCACGGCCGGAGCAGCATCTATGAAGGCACAGGGATGGGGCTTGCGATATGCCGAAAAATCGTCGAACGGCACCAGGGCACCATAACTGCTGCAAGCAAACCGGGAAAAGGTTCTACTTTTATCGTCAGTTTACCGAAAAAACAGACGAACAAATAGATGCGGAGGCGGAGCCGGCAGACCTGACGGCCTGCCGGACCCGGAAATATTCGGCTCACCTTGGCAGTTCATACCCGTACCGCGTCGGGTCGCTCAGGACCGCCTTCATCGCAATGATTCTGAAAACATATCGCTCGGTATCCTGCGGCAGCATCAACTGGTAGTAATCCCTCGCCCCCTGCGCGCGGAATTCGTCCATAATGCGTTTTTCACCGAACTTGAAAGCCGCTATGGCAAGAGGCCAGCTCCTGAAGCTGCGGTAAAGATCGCCCAGGTACTGCAAAGCGCTATCGGGGGAGACTGCGAAGTCATAGAGCGTGTCCGGCGATTTCCTCCTATCCGAGGCATTCAGTGGGGGCTCGCTTTCCGCAAGGGCGACATACTTCAGGTCTTCGGGCAGGTTGAGGCTGCGAAGTCGTTCCTCAACCCACGGGAAATAGCGCCCCTTGCGTTTTAACCACCGGTAGACCTGTGCATGATTGTAAACGACGAGGGTGAACTCTTTGTCGAATCGCTCCATGGTCTCCTGGTGATCCAGGGGAACTCGTTCCCCGCAAAAATCCATCCTGGCCGGCGTAGGGAAATAAGTGCCATAGCCATGGTAAACCGGAGGCTGGACCTGTGCGGGTGCAACCGGCTTTTCCGCCTGGGCCGCCGCCTGTGCGGGCGGAGCCACAGGGGCTGTGCTTTGCCTGGTTGAACAGCCGAATACGCCTGCCGCAATGAAAAGAGCCGTCACAAGGTAGGCCAGTCTCCCAGGCCTGGAACAATCGTGCATAGCGGTACCTCCGAATCCGATAATTTCCCTCGATCATATTCCTGCGAGTTCGAGAACATATACCGCACAAAAGAGCGGTTCGTCTATAATCACATCAATTTGTCAGGCGTGACATCTTCCGGATCGCGATAATCCGCGCGGAGAGCACCGCAAACCTCAGATACCCGCATCTATTTCCGTCACATCCAGTACTCTTCGAAGGTCTTGCGGGTTCATTTCAATGAGGAAGCCTCTTTTGCCTCCGTTGATGTATATTTTTTCGAGAGAAAGGACGGTGCGCTCCACGTAAACAGGGAGGTCTTTCCGAGTACCGAAAAGACTGATGCCGCCTACGAGATACCCCGTCAGTTTCTGCGCAGTAGCCATATCACATGGATTCACATGCTTCGTTCCGATAATACGAGCGAGTTGCCTGGTGGAAACTTCCATGTCGCCGTGCATGAGCACGAGAAAGTGTTTACGGGATTCCGTTTCCATCACCAGTGTTTTTATAACCGCATGTTCGGATACCCCGAGAACTGCGGACGCATGCTTCGTACCCCCGTGATCGACAAAAGGGTAGAGATGAGGTTGGAAGGCAATTTTATTGTCTCTTAACAGGCGGACTCCCGGTGTGATTGGATAGTCCGATTTCTGCATCCGGTCGATACCTCCGTGGTAGAACAAAATCCGATGTGCTTGCCCTCTGCCCAAAAATCAGGCGCCAGTGTACCTCATAGGAGGTTGACGTCAACTCTGGTCTTCTCGTGCGTCCGTCAAGAGAACCTGCTGCTTGATGCAACAACTCACCGAAAGCGGGACGGAATTTCTCCGCACCGCGCTTCGGACGGTTCTTCACAGCCGTTGCATTCGTCGGAAGGGATCGCAGGGGCATTCTCGTGGTTAAACAGGGCGGGCGTGTTCACCGGGGGCGGCCACGGCAGTTTCTTCAGTCCGTTTTCCTCGATTCAATTCCCATCGGTCTTCTCCTGCGACCGAATTACTCCAGGCACAATGGCCTCGACGGTTTAGAAATCGAGAAAGGTCAATGCAAGCAGGAACGCCGCGATCAAAGACAAAGGGAGAAAAAGATTCGCCAAGCGTGCTACCCGATCTGGATCGATATCCTGATAATTACTCATTTGCTGCTTACGCCTCTTTCATTTCCGAATTTTTGGCCTGCCCAAGATCAGACTGATGCCGATCACACCGGCCGGCCGGACATTACTCCTTATTGAAGCCTTCAACTTTAAGGATGGCCATCCATCGGATCAAGCACAAGGAGGATATCGGCGGACGATTAAATGCAGAGGAAGATAATCGGGGGGATCCGCAATCAGCGGGCATTCAGGTCCGGCATTCAATTCCAGTACGTCGATCGCCGCATATTTGAAGTTCAGGACAGCAGACCCGTAAACAAAATACGAAAGGCAGAAACTTTGAACCACGAAATTCTTGGAGCAGCAGAGCCGCAACCAAAATGCAAAAACAAAACCCTTAACCACGAAAGTCACGAAAATCACGAAAAAAAACGGACAAATATTGTCGCGAAGCGGGGTAAGGCTTCGTCGTGCTCACCGTCTTGCACTCGGAACCAAACCATGGGTGACACGGGCAACGTGGTTTTGGTTGCCCGTGCGCAGGCAAGAGGGACGGTAATTCTAAGCGAAGCCTCTTGTCCTCCGGACCCAGGCAACGATAAAACCTGTTGCCTGGGCCACCCGCAAACCATCGGTTCCGTGATGGGTTCCCAAGCGGAGAGCTTGGAAATCAGCGAATGACAAAAATCGTGGGATAGGTGGAGCGGAGAGACTGTGTCATGTCGTCGATGAAAACCAGCCCAATCCCGGTCGATTATGACACAGTCCCGGAGCGCAACCTATCTTTTGGGGATAAGCCGCAGGTACGAAATTCACGAAAGTGCCGTTCGGTCCTCCGCGGCTTAAAATGCGCCTAAGAAGTTGATGCCAAACGATTTGCAGAACCGCAGGCAGGAAATCTTGCTCAACAAACCAGAAAATGCCTGATAGTAGTATGAGAGGCAACTGCAGTAATTTCGCCCGCCCGTCGATCGGGACTTGATGTAAAAGGACAGAAAACCGCCATGGGATGCAGTTTCAAAAAACTTGTAAATTTGTTCTCACCATCACATAATCGGCCTTGGTGGATTATATTTTCTGTGACGTGGCGAGTATTTAAATCATGTATACAGGTGATCTGAAATGACAACCTACACCGCCAAGTACACGAAGATTCCCTCAGGGTATATGGGGCAGCTCATAGAATGGCCCGAGGTCGTTACGGAAGGAAGAGACATCGAAGATTGCCGAGCCATGCTGCGCGATGCGCTGAAAGAAATGGTTCTGGCTTATGAAGAACTGGGAAAAGAGATTCCCCCGGGCAATGCACTTATTGAGCAAATCCCGATAGAGATCGAAAATGTCCGTCAATCGGCGTGATCTGGTTTCGCTATTTGGAAGAAAACGGATTTATACTGCTTCGTGAAGGTGGGAACCACTCCATTTACTCAAAGGGGAATAGAGCCATTCCAGTCAAGAGACACAAGCGTCTGGACCGGATTACAGCAAATGAAATTTGCAAGCAAGCCGGTCTGTCCCCAAAGTTCTAGAATCCTCATACGGCATGCCCGGTGCATTTAACAGCCACAGAGTGATGAAGCACATCAAGCTAATTTGCTCCATTCTCAAGTTTATCAACTTTACCGGAGGCAGCCGACTCCGGGATCATACTCCACCCGCCCGCATCATTTCTCAAAACAATGCGCATCCCCCGTCGCGCACAGCCAGTACCACGCATCCGGCACCTGAGTATGTAATGATCGAGCCGTCGAAAGATCTCCCGAGCACAGGTGTGACTCCGGATGCTGTAATTACATTTCTGTCAGTGACGGCAGCAGTATCGATATAAAGTTCTCCACCCCGGTACTGTGTTCCGCCAAGTATTCACAGGTGTTGGGCGTGTGGCAACGATCGTCTGGGAGCCTCCCATCCGATAATGTCCCGGGTTTTCTTGAAGCCGGGGACTGTTCATTTCAGCCGTCGCATAGCCGGGTTCCCAATCCGACAGGGAGTGAATACAAGTACGTACACATCCCGGCGCTTTCCCAATCTTCTCTAGCTGTTACGAATATATGAGGCGATGATCGGCAGCCGGCCATGGCGAGAGACTGTAGTCATGGTCTGGATTTATTTGATCGTCAAACTAACATTTGGCACGGAATTTGGTTCCTGGCTTAAAACCGTCGCGATTCGGACAGTGCCGGTGCTTAACAAAAAATTACCAAACTGAACACATTTTCTCCAGAGTCCTGGTGTAAATTGGCCAGTGGAATGTGATTGTCGCTCCCGGTGACGACAATGACCATAAACATTGGAGTAATCCGACCGGAGAGAATTTCTTGAGAGATCAATCGGAGTCAGAGGAAGGTTTAGCCTTTTCGATATGAATGCCCTTGATAAAGATAAAGTCGTAGTTGTACTTGGAATGCATCGCAGCGGCACCTCAATGCTGATGAATATACTCGTCTCACTGGGAGTTCAGGTAGGCACGAGCCTGCTGCCTCCATCCAAATGGAACCCTCTCGGGTTTTGGGAAAATAACGAGATACTCAATACTCATGAGAAGATCCTTTCCGTTGTATGCCGGGAGTGGGCTACGCCCAGGGCTTCCATGCCATTCCCGTACCAGTGGTGGAAATGGCCGGAGGTACAGGCATGCAAATCGGACCTTATAAAGCTGGTGAAAGCGGAAAGGAACGGGACGGACCGGCTGTGGGGATTCAAAGACCCACGGACTGCCATTCTGCTCCCGTTGTGGTTTGAAATCTTCGAAGAACTGGGATTGGAGCCGATCTTCCTTCTGGCAGTACGCCACCCGCATTCGGTCGGGCGTTCCCTGTATGTCCGCGATAAACTGCCCCCCGTAGCGGCCCAGATCCTCTGGCTGAAGACAAATGTCAACGCGATCATCCTGACAGAGGGCAAGATAAAAGCGATCGTCGATTACGACCGCTGGTTCACGCATCCGCGTGAGCAGGCAAATTCAGTCTTCAGCGTGCTCAGCCAGGTAATCGAATTAGACGAAATGCGGATGCAAAAAGCCCTGGATTCCATAGTCAGACCCAGCCTGCGGCACCACGTGCCACCTTCTTCGAACGCGTGTTCTCCGCTGGTTCTGAAGTATTACAAACTGCTGCTTCAGTGGGCTGCCGAAGAGAAAATGCCTTCCGAGCTATGGAAAACGGCAACAGATTTTTATGAATCGTACGAACTTCTGGGGCAGTGGGCCGACTATGCCGTAAACCAGGAGAGCATAAGAATTCAACTCGAGCGTTTCTTCAGAAGGCCGCTGTGGAAAATAATGCGCGACAGAATAATATCCGCCTTGCTTCCCAACAAAACCTGCTCGTTACCATTCTTACACAAGACCGGCATGTGACCGAACAGAAGAGGCGATAAGCCCTTCCTTTGGGTCGACTGCACGCCGAAAATCCCGGATTCTTGAAAGTAAATCACCCTGTTCATGGCGAGTTGATGGAGTGACTGCCGGGGGGTGAGTCTCCCCACTCTCATTTCAGCTTGAGCCGTCAGGCTAAGTTATTGAATCTACTATATTTAATGATTTTATTAAATTACAGAGGCTTTTATTCTGCAGGTGGAAACTGGGTAAATTATTCGATGGAGGTATAGAATGAATGTTCAACAACAGGTAGGACCTGATTTCAGAGCACGTGCAAGTTTTGCCGGAGGTACGTCTTTTCTGGCCGGAATAACCGGACTCGCTGTGGCAACGCTTGCAGTGATCGGGCTTGCGAAGGTGAATCCGGCCAGTCTCGTCGAGGTAGCGGCCATAGTCCTGGGGGCTGCCCTGATGTTCGAAGCCGGTGTGGATGCTGCCCGTTATTCGGCGGTCAGGAAATCGATGGACGTGCATCTGGGTTACGCATGGTTCGCGATGGTGACCAATATAGTGGCCGCGATTGGCGGAATCACGCTTGGAATTATTGCTTTGGCGGGTGTAAGGCCGGACATTCTCATGCCTGTTGCAGCCATCGCCTTTGGTTCCGCTCTGGCGGTAGATAGTTGCATAATTGCAAGGTTAAGCAGAAGAGAACCGGTGCAGACAACAAGGTTCTGGATCGCGGCCGGCATTGTACAGTTTATGATCGGAATAGGGTCCATAACATTGGGCATCGTGTCTCTGGCTTATGGTTATTCGCTGATTCTAAGCCTTGTGGCAATGCTCGCCAACGGTACGGCCCTCCTGTTCAGCGGTTCTATTGTGGGCAGGCGTATGCGGAAGATTACCCATATGGCCGAGAGTTATTGATTTTTGAAAGGGGAGAGCCCGACTCCCCTTTTCTGCACCCGGTTTCTTCGTATGCGTCGATGTCCGCTAATCGACCGGCCAGGATATTCGGACTATTCGCCCTTTTTTTTCGTGCTGTTCGACAGAGAAAGTTCCGCCGGTTACCAGTGCTCTCTCCCTCATGCCGGTAAGGCGCAGGCAAATGGTCTCGGGATCCGTTTCGGATGGATTTGGATCGTATCCATTACAGGATATTGTCAGCTCGAGCCTGGTTTCCTTTCTGCTCAGGCAGACCCGTGCCACCATCGCGCGGCATACCAGGCCGCTTAATGCCTCCTGGGCAATCCGGAAAATTACGATTTTCAAGTGCTCCGGGATCTCACGTTCTTCGATTGCCGTTATAAATTCGATGTGAAAGTTGCAATGAAAAGTTTCGAATTCGCGGCATAACCACCTCATGGTGGCCAGGAGGCCCAATTCCTCGATCATACCGGGTCTCAGGTGCATGTAAAGAGACCGGGTTTCCTGGATAGCGAACTGAAGCCTGGGCACGAACTGTTCAAGAAGCTTGAAGGCTCCTTCGGTGTCTCCATGCTCCCGGGCGGCAAGGACCCCTTCGATACTGTATTTCAGGGCCGCGAGCATCTGCCCGATGTTGTCGTGCAATTCCCGCCCTATAGTCTCTCTTTCTTCTTCCTGTGCAGCCAGAAGTCGTGATCCGATTTCCGTTATTTCCCCATTTCGCTTCGACCGCTGTTGACCGGTCTGGAATCCGCCGGGTGTGACCGGCGTCTTTGTGTTCTCATGCGGGGTCTTGAGTCTTTTGCGTTCAGTATCTTCAGAGTCGGCAGCCTTAAGGCCGGCAGAGTATGCTTTGCGAATTGTTGGAATATTATTGAAATACAGGAATCTCATGCCGTTCATTTTTTTTCCTCAGATCGGAAGCAAGAGAGACAGCACATATCTTTTGCAGGGAAAAAACAAATCTCCCCAAACCCTGCACTAATCCCAATACGGCAATCTGTGCAAAAATGGAGCCGAGATGGCCTGAAGCCGGAATGAGTAAACTCGGATCGAAGATTCCGGGAAGGTCGGGGAAGATAAAATGCGGCATGAAGTGAAACGGCAGGCATTGTAAAAAGGGCTCAGAGGATTGCCGAAATTGCTTTTACACGGGTGTATTCCGTTGCCTGCACTTGTGCAGGCAAAAGTAGACAATTTGACCTTCGAGAACCGGTCAATTCATGCGAACAGGGTGTTGAGCATATGCGGGTAGAGGGAGTACTTGCGGTAAATTTATCGACAAATCGGCATTTTCATTTGATTCCGTGTCGACGCCTCTGCTCGCCGCGCATCTCCGCTCCAATCATGGACTATCGAGGGCGTCATTCCGGCGGAAGCTTAAAAGAGCCGAGCCGCCGGCGCTTCGGATATGATCAGGTCTTGTCTGGATGGCTGGACGGTGGGCACCCCCAAAAAAGCGGGACCGCGCTATGCTCACCCACTCTACGCTGCCATTAGTCCGGATGCGGTTCGGACTAAAATACAAACTTCCATCTCCGTTTAGTTGAGGCACGGTTTCCTGACCGTGCCCGCCGGAGGCGTGCAAAATGGCGCGGGCGGGAAACCGCGCCATAACCAGGTTTTGAACTGAATTTTCCTGATGCAACGATACCCGCGGCTGTGTCCAAAGCCTCGCTCCCGGCTCTGTAGCGTGCCTCTTGTGCTGCGCACCCGGAAATGATTCCGGGCCGCTCGAGGGCTACCCGGAAATGGTGCAGTCATTGTTCCACAGGGCCGGACGGTGTGCGGGATTGATGCGCCTCTTGGCGAGCCTCACCGTTCACCCGGGAATTCCGGCGATGGACAGGGCCTGCTCCAGATCGGCTATCAGATCGGTTGCGTTTTCGATGCCGATCGAAAGCCGGAGCAAATCGTCCGGTACAGGGCTGTCGGGACCCTCATAGCTCGCCCGATGTTCGATCAGACTCTCGGCCATGCCGAGCGAGGTTGCTCTCCTGAATACTTTCACCGCTCCCTGAGTCTTGACTGCAGCCTCCCGGCCTCCCCGCAAACGAAGGGAAATCATGCCGCCGAAGCCGCCCTGCATCTGCAGCGCGGCAATATCGTGACCTGGAAACCCTGGTAGTCCGGGGTAGAGTACGGCTGCGATCGCCGGATGGTCCTGGAAATGCGTGGCGATTGCCATGGCATTTGAACATATCCGTTCCATCCTTAGAAACAGGGTGCGAATGCCTCTCAGCAGGAGCCAGGACTCGAACGTTCCGGGCAATGCTCCCGCATCGTGGGCGATTTCGCAGATGCGTCTCCAGAATGCCGAATCCTCGCGGGCTATGATCGCCCCCATCAACACGTCTCCGTGACCGTTCAGGTACTTGGTCGCGGAATGGATTACCAGGTCGGCTCCCAGTTCGATAGGGCGGGTCAGGACTGGTGTCGCCACTGTGTTGTCCACAGCCACGAGAGCCCCGGCGTCGTGGGCTTTCTCTATGGATGCCCGGAGATCGGTAATCCTCCATTCGGGGTTTGACGGAGTTTCGACCCAGACCAGTCGGGTCTTGCCGGGCTTGATTGCCCGCTCCAGGGCCGAGATACTCTCGTTGGGAATAAAGTCGTACTCCAGTCCCCACGGTCCGGCAAAATGGGTCAGCCATTTTCTTACTCCCAGATAGACGTTCTCCGGTGCAATCACGTGGTCGCCGGATGCGAGCGCCTGGAAGACCGTAACAATTGCGGCCATGCCGGACGAAAAGATCCTTGCCTCGCTTCCTTTTTCCAATACCGCCAGCAGTTCGGTGACCTGGTCGTATGTGGGATTATCCGCGCGTGTATACTTGCGTCCGTCTTTATAGGTCAGATCCGGATCGCGCTCGAACGTTGTCGAAGGGTAGATCGGGGGAACCACCGATCGCGTTTCTTCGTCCGTCCAGCCCAGTGCCTGGGCCGCCAGAGTTTCCAGTGAGCGGGAATCGACTTTTTTCATTCCTTTCCTATCGAATGCGTCCAAGATAATCCCTCCATTGTGTGTCAGGGGTATGCGGAAGTCGTTCAATATCCCGCCGCAACTTTCCGATATCAAGTCAAAAATACGGGCTGCTCCAGGCTTTTGCCGCGGTGAAGAAAGGCCGGACATCCTCTGACGTACGGCTAAAAATAATTGCAGCATTTACAATCGTAATACGAATATCAAAACAGGTGTCGAAGAGAATCGGGATTCTTATATTGGGGCCAGAATAAAAATACGATCGCTATGCTTCTCCATACTCAGGAACCCCGGTGCGGGCCCCTGAATCACTGTCAACCTTACGAACCAGGGAATAAGGAATGATTGTAAGAAAACGTCCGATCCTGTTTATTGTCTTTCTTCTCATGTGGATGGCTGCTCCGGCGTTTCCGGGAGACGGTTACTTCATCAAAAGTGTTCAGGTGGATCTGCTGAAGCTTCTTCCTCCACCTCCTGCGGATGATTCCACTCAGACACGGACCGAGATTACCGAACTGGTGCAGATCGAAAAGTCGCGAACGCCTATGGAAAAGGAGGCGGCTATGGCGGATAACAATCTCTCCGTCTTCCAGCTCGCTTCGAGCGTGCTCGGCCCCAAATTCAAGGAGGAAAACTTCCCGCTCGCGGCGAAATTTTTCGAACATGTCAGGGAGGATGGAAGATCGGTATATGGTGTCGCGAAAGACGAGTGGCGCAGAACACGACCGTTTGTGGCCAGTATCGATGTGAAATCGTGTTTCGGCGGCATGCCCATGAGCGGATCCTATCCGAGCGGGCACAGCACGCTGGGGAACCTGCAGGCAATCGTTCTTTCCAACATGGTCCCGGAAAAGAAAGCACAGATCTTCGAGAGGGCCGCTCAATATACCCGAAACAGGATGGTGTGTGGGGTCCATTATCGAAGCGACATTGAAGCGGGCCGGATCGCGGCAACGGTCATTGCGGCTTTTGAAATGCAGAACCCCGAATTCATGAAGGAATTCGATGGAGCAAAGCAGGAGGTCAGAAGGGCGCTTGACCTTGAGCAAACCCACGGTAGTGAGCAGGGACTTCCTGAAGGAATCGGGCTAAGATAATGGAAGTGAAATCACACCTTTTCAGACAGCAGACCGCCGGAAACAGTCTGTCTTGTTTTATAGGCTCATTCCTAATACAATTAAGGTTATTCCAAGTCGCAGAAGTGAGGTACCATCTTGGAACGAACCGCAAAAGCCAAGAGGAAGACGTGCTATTACAAGGTCCTGGGGATACGGGTAGGAGCCAGCCAGGAGGAGGTGAGAAGCGCCTTCCGCTACCTGGCTATGAAACTCCACCCGGACCGCAATCCCGGCGACCCCAAGGCTGCGGAACGGTTCCGCGAAGTTCGCAAGGCTTATGATATCCTGAAAGACCCCGCATCGCGCGGGAAATACGATAGGAGTAACGGATACCCGAAGCCGAGGAAGAGGACCGGTTCGAGTTCTTCCTGGACGGATCTGCACGGGCAGGGCGGGGAGGCCGCCTCGTTCGACGAGATCTTCCAGGACGTGTTCGGAATGGGACGCCCGAAGGTGCGAACGCAGCACGGCTGCGACCTGAGGTTCGATATCCAGGTGCCGAGGAGTTCCCTTCGCAACGGCGGTTTTCACGAGGAAATCAGTTATGAGCGAGTTGTGTTCTGCCGAAACTGTAATAATGGTTCCAGATCGACCGGCTGCAGCAAGTGCGGAGGTTTTGGGGAATACGAAGAGACCTGCTCGCTCAAAATCCACATCCCATCCGGTATAGAGGACGGGATGCGAATACGGGTGGCAGGAGGAGGGGATTCCCGGACCGCGGCTGTTCCGCCCGGAGACCTCATTCTGTTGGTGCACGTGATTGAAGGATGCTGAGGAAACGTTGATGCAAAAACCCGATGAATTTACTCACATCGATTCTCGCGGCCGTTTGAAGATGGTCGACGTGAGTGAGAAGGATATAACCTGGCGGGAAGCCCGAGCCGAGGCATTCGTCAGTTTGTCCGGAGAAACGCTCGAACGAATCTCCGGGGGAGATATTCCGAAGGGAAATGTCTACGAGGCTGCAAGGTTGGCCGGAATTATGGCTGCAAAAAGGACATGGGAACTGATCCCTCTTTGCCATCCCCTGCAGTTGACCGGAATAGAAGTAGAATTCCTGCCGGAGCCGCAGAAAAACGAAATAAAGATCACGTCGCGGGTAAAAACAAACGACAGGACCGGAGTCGAAATGGAAGCTCTGGTTGCCGTCACGCACGCGGCGTTGACGATTTACGACATGTGCAAGGCGATCGATCGAGGAATGTCGATTCGGGAGGCTCGGCTGACTTTCAAAACTGGCGGCAAAAGCGGTACGTTCGAGCGTACTTAGGTGAAATCAATAATGATTTCTCTTTACTCTTTATGCCGGATATGTTAGCCAATAGCGTTTCAATTCAGCCAGGGAGTCTGCAAATGGATAAAGAAACTCAGGCATATTTTAAGGAAGTACTTCTGAAGCGACTGGACGAGCTTTTCTCGGAAGCGGAAAAAACAGTTGCCGGCATGACCGACAATGAAGAGAACTTCCCTGATCCGACCGACCGTGCCACTCTTGAATCAGACAGAAACTTCACGTTGCGCATTCGGGATCGTGAGCGAAAGCTGATTACCAAGATTCGCGAGGCACTTCAACGCATTGAGGACGGAAATTTCGGCCAGTGCGAAGAGTGCGGCGACGATATCGGAATAGAACGCCTGAATGCGAGACCCGTGACCACGCTATGCATCGAGTGCAAGCGCAAGCAGGAAGCGCAGGAGCGTGCCAGGGGGGCGTAAGCTCCCTTTGGGAGCCGGGGGAGATCAGAGCGCACCCTCGACGTGCGCCACGTCTCCTGCCCAGATAGTCTCCTTTTGCCCGTCACTCCGGAGGAGCAGCAGCGCGCCTTCTGAAGTGAATCCTTCCGCTTTCCCTGTGATCTCCGAATCCCCGCTTTGAATCGTCACAACCCTGCCGAGTATGCCCGAGAAGGCTTCGAGTTGCGGAATCAGGGCCTGCAGGCCTTTCTCCAGGAACAGTCCGTAATCCTGCTCGAACTGGTACAGAAACTGCCAAAGAACGTGCTGCCGCTTGATTGTAAAGCCGGCTTCAGCCGCAATGGAAGTCGCGGGGTATCGGAAAGGCGCTGCGAGTTCTTCCCCGCTGTGATTCACATTGATCCCAATGCCCATTACGATGAACCTGGAAAAATCCTGGTCGGACTGCATTTCGGTCAGGATTCCGGCGGCTTTCTTCCGGCCGATCAGCACGTCGTTCGGCCATTTGATCGAGGCGGGCAGGCCGAAGTTCTCGCGGAGGACCTTGACCAGGGCGATTGCGCCGATGTAGGTGGACTGGGGAGCGATCCTCACCGGCAAAGGGTCCCTGAGCAGAATCGATACATAGATCCCCCGATTTGGCGACGAGAGCCAGTCCCGCCTGAGCCGCCCCCGCCCTCGGGTCTGCTCTTCGGCGACCACCACGGTCCCGTGCGGCGCGTCCTGGGCGGCCAGGAGCAGAGCATAATCGTTCGTCGATCCCACCTTGTCCAGGTAATAGTATGATTTGCCCAGCCATGCAGTTTGCAGGTTCGGAACGATTTCCTCCTTCGTAAGGGAATCCGGCACTTCGATAAGTTTGTAGCCTTCCTTGGGATGGCTCTGGATGTCGTAGCCCATTGTCTTGAGCTTTTGTATGTGCTTCCATACCCCCATCCGGCTGATACCTATCGAGTCGGCGAGGCTTGCACCCGAAACGAAAGCCCCTTCGCTTTCGCGCAGGATCTTCAGAATTTCCGATTGCGTCGGCTGCGTTGCCGTCATTTGTTAACTGTCCTTATCTGAGAAGATGGTGCGGCCGGATTAGCGTTTTTTTCTTTATATTTGAACACTGCAAATCTGTCATTCCGCTTAAAAGGAGAACGGTAGCGGCATAGGCGACTTAAGAGTCGGTGGCGCCACACCCCCTACGGTCAGTCCGATGGACCCCGATCCGATGAGGGCGGTGGGCACGATAAAACCTTGCCCCTATGCCTCTGAAAACGATGGTTGCCACCAATCCGGTCCGCAAATCGTTCAGGATGGGTGAGAGCGGAGCGGGAACCCATCGGTTTTAGAGGTGCGATTCGTTGATAGCTTCCGGGACGATTGGAGCCCAGTGCATAGAACTCATTCTGTACGTAAGACAACTCTTCCTGTCTCCGGGTGCGGGCATATGCCGCTCTGGCCAACCATTTCCGGGCGCTCCGAAAACAATGGGTTGCCACCCACCCTCCTAAGAAAGACACGATACAGACTAAGAGTGATGTACCGCGGGTGGCCCAGGCAACATGCTTTACCGTTGCCTGGGTCCGGAGGACAAGAGGCTTCGCGTAGATTACCGTCCCTCTTGCCTGCGGCACGGGCAACCAAAGCCACGTTGCCCGTGTCACCCTTGTTTGGTTCCGAGCGCCAAGGCGGTGGGCACGATGAAGCGTTGTGCCCACCCTACGCGACTCACCGTCCGCTTGTTTTACATTCTACCATCACAAAAGATTCCGGCCTCTGTCTCTCAATAGGGGTGTGGCGCCGCCTTCAAGTCGCCTACGGCCCTATTCCAGTGTTTTCCTTCGAGAACTTTGCGCCCTTAGTGGTTTGAAAGTTTTAACCATGGCTCATCCGTGAACCACACACGCACCAAGCACGAGGACCACCGTCTCGCTGATCTCGTTCACCGCTCCCAGTACGTCACCGGTAATTCCGCCCAGGAATTTCACTGAGATCGTTCTCATCCCGAACACGCATACGAGCACCGCGATGAGGTACAGGATGGATGCAATCCCGGCGGGAGACGATGCTATTGCCGCAAAGACCGCGGCGAGCATGAGGTGCTTTGCCGTCATGTTTTCGAGAAACGGCTTTCCGAGTCCCTCTTTTCGGGCATAGATGCTTCCGAATGCGGCGGCTGCCATTGCGAACCGGCTGAAAACGGGGGCCACCAGCAGCACAGCCAGGTAGTTCGCCTCAAGGCCGGCCTCTATAGCGGCGATTTTCAGACCCAACGCGATTATCAGTGCAAGCACGCCGAAGGTGCCCACACGGCTGTCTTTCATTATTTCGAGGCGCCTCTCGGGTGTCGATCCGCCCCAGACTCCGTCGGCAAAGTCCGCCAGGCCGTCCAGATGAAGGCCGCGGGTCAGCAGCACTGTAAGGGATGCGATCAGGACCGCAAGAAGGAGGAGAGGGACCCTTCCCCTGAGAAGGAAAGCCGTTCCGTAATAAATTCCACCGAGTACCAGGCCGGCCAGAGGAAAGCAGGCAAAACTCGCAGCCAGTTCCTTCGGACTGAGAATCGAATCGGTGTAGGGGATACGGAATACGGTAAGAAACGAGAGCGCGGAGGAAAAACTTTTCAGCATCTTTACTCGCAATCCGGACTATTTCAACCGCAGCGGCAGACCCGCCATTACAACGGTGACGGAGGAGCACACTCCGGCAAGCCTCTGGTTCGTCCAGCCGGCAAGGTCTCGAAATTTTCGGGCAAGGGCGTTCTCCGGGACGATCCCGCTCCCGACCTCGTTTGAGACGATTACAAGCGGATAGTCTGCGGTTCTCACAGCTTCGCACAGCTTGTCCACTGCCGACTCCGGATCGGCGGAGGGAAAGCACAGAAGGTTGCTTAGCCAAAGGGTTATGCAATCCACCAGTACCGGCCGGTCTCCTCCGGCAAGATCACGCAGAGCATCCGGGAGTTCGAACGGGCACTCGAGGGTTTCCCAGTTTCCCGTGCGGCGTTCCCGGTGCCGCTTCACCCGTTCCCGCATTTCGTCATCGAAGACCTGGGAGGTGGCAATATAGATCCATGGCGGAACCAATAGGTCGAAAAGGGCTTCGGCATATTCGCTTTTTCCGCTCTTCGCTCCCCCGAGGACAAGCATTGGACTTTGAAAATGAGGTTCGGGGCTCATCAGCTTTCGACCGGAGGAATAAGATGCGAAAGGTGTTCGGATATCAGTCTCTCGACCATGTGGGGAAGGGGTTCCCTGATCGTTCCGACCACGGCTATGGACTCCTGTGTCAGCGGGAGCAGGATTTTTTGTCCTCTCGATTCGCCGATCGCCTGTACTATCGACGGAGTTACTTCGCCCATCATGGCGTTTGCAATCAGAATGGAAACAGGGCCGATTATTATATCCACCTGTCCCGCGCAATACCGGATGGCGTTGTCACCGGTCGCGCCCCTGTTTGCCCCGGCTTTCATCATCTGGGCGGTAGCGATTGCGTTAGTCCCGAGCGCCCAGACCTCGGTCCTCTCGCCGTAGACGTCTTTGATTTTTTTTATGATGGTGGTCCCGATGCCGCCACCCTGCCCATCGATCACCGCAATTCGAGTCAAGAGGCTGTCTCCTGAATGGTAAAACGCTGCCGAAAATCAGACCCTGATACTCCAGGCCCGGAAAAACTCATGGTACCTGAGCATGAAAACTTCCCCCGAACGCGTCCTGACCCGGAAATAGAGCAGGGGCATCCGTGTGGAGTCCATGTATCCTTCATACCATCTGTCGAGCACTTCCTCAACAAGGTACTCGGTTCCGCGCCAGACGAAAGAAACCGGTTCCTGGGATCCCTTGTACTCGTCGCGGGTCGAAGCCTCTATCCGTTCGAATTCCATGGTTCCGTCCTTCCGCGAGATAGTCCATAAACATCAAATTATACAGAAAAATCTTTCTATGATAAAATATCTTTGGAAAAGTCGGCTTTTGGAGGGCGATTCACCCAAAACGATAACTGCGACGGAAGAAGGGTGGAGCCAAAGCAGAAGCACGGTCCCGCTCTCCGGAAATGAGGAGGATGTCGTGAGAGTTCTGGTAGTAATCGATCTGCTCAATGATTTTCTCAACCCTAAAGGGGCTCTATATTGTGGCGATGATTCCAGGAGAATCATTCCCGTAATCAGATCGCTCATAGATGAGTTCAGGGATCGGGGAGAGCCTGTGATTTTTCTCCGGGATGCTCATGCCCCGGACGACAAGGAATTCGAGCTATTCCCACCGCACGCGCAAAAAGGGAGCTGGGGGTCGGAGATTATCCCCGAGCTTGCTCCCGGACCAAGGGATTTCATAGTCGACAAAACGCGTTTTTCCGGACTTTTCGGCAACAACCTTCCGGAATTGCTCGCGGATCTCAAACCCGACGAAGTGTGGGTAACCGGCGTGCTTACGTCCATTTGCGTAATGGACACGACGGGCGGATTGAGGAACAGGGACTACGCAACGGTGATTGCTGTCGATGCTGTTGCCGATATCGACCCTGTTGCCCATGAATTTGCCCTTGCTCGCATGAAAAAAGTTTATGGCGCCAGGCTTACGCAGGTCCGCCCCGGGACCGGAAAGCCGGCGTAAAGGGAGACCGCAGCATCGGAGGGAAGATGAAGGTATGGGAGCAGTACACCCCGGAACTGGTTTCAGATCTATATGAACTCACAATGGCCGAAAGTTATTTCCGGGAGGGAATGTTCGGCGAAGCGACTTTCAGCCTCTTCATAAGAGACTATCCCGCCGATCGCGCCTATTTTGTTTCGGCCGGCCTGGAACATCTCCTGGAAATCATCCCCGATCTCCGCTTCAGTGCGGAATCGATTGATTACATCCGTTCTCTCGACAAGTTTTCCCCGCAGTTCCTGGATTACCTGAAAGACTTCCGATTTCGCGGAAGCATCAGGGCTATTCCCGAAGGACGGATTTTTTTCACCCAGGAATCTATTCTCGAAGTGACCGCCTCGATCATCGAGGCTCAGATGCTCGAGACCCTGGCCCTCAATGTCATTCAGCTCGAAACGATGCTTGCGACCAAAGCTGCCCGAGTCTGTCAATCCGCCGCCGGGAAAGGGCTCATCGACTTCGGAATGAGACGCACGCACGGCGTCGATGCCGCGGTAAAAGCGGCCCGGGCGAGCTACCTGACGGGTTTTCTCGGAACCAGTAACCTCCTTGCCGGAAAAATCTACAACATACCGGTTTTCGGCACGATGGCGCATTCCTACGTGACCAGTTTCGAGCATGAAATAGACTCTTTCTACGCTTTCGCCCGGGCATTTCCCACGAATTCCGTCCTCCTGATCGATACGTACGACACAATCGCCGGCGCAAAGAAAGCGGTTGAGGTTGGAAAGGCCATGCGCGAGAAGGGCGACGATCTGCTCGGCGTCAGAATCGACAGCGGCGACCTGGTGAAACAGAGCATCGAGGTGCGCTCCATTCTCGATGAAGCGGGTTTCCAGGGAGTCAAAATAATGGGAAGCGGGAACCTGGACGAATTCAAGGTCGAGGACCTCGTCCAAAAAGGGGCCGCAATCGACATCTTTGCCGTCGGTACCCGCATGGGCGTGTCGGCCGATGCTCCCTGCCTCGATATTGCCTATAAGCTGGTGGAATACGACGGGCGCCCGATACTCAAGCTGTCGAGCGGCAAGAAGACCTGGATAGGCAAAAAGCAGGTCTATCGGCATTACGACGACGAAGGACGGATGGAACTCGATGGGGTGTGCCTGCTGGAGACCGAAGGATCGAGCGGCGAACCAGTGCTGGAAGAAGTCATGAGGGAAGGGCGGCCGGTTCGGCAACCCGAATCGATGGAGACGATCCGCGCCCGGTTCAATCGCGAATGGGCGTCTTTGCCCATGAAGTATCGGGTGATTCGTCCAAAGGAAAAATATCCGGTTATCATATGCGATTCCCTCCAGGAAATGGATCGTAAGACCGCCGAGTTGAAAAGGCGTGAGGAGGTTGAGGAGGGTGTGGGGGCTTAGGGGCGCATTGGGTTTAAAAGCAAATCTTCTTAAAAGTCTGGTGCAGCCAAACCCATCATCTCGCGTTTGAGTGCTTTTGAGTCGGGATCCAGGGGATTTGATACGGAGTTGCGTTCAAGCTCTTAGGGAAATGGGCTATAAAATCGAGCCCTTGGCTGCTTAGGGGACGCTTTTGTACTGATGAAGTTTCATACAAGATGGATCCAAATTGCGTGGGGACCGGCGGCCCCCACACCCCCTGCGCCGCTCTGCGGCTTAATTGGCACTTGCTGTGGCGCCCCGCAAAAGCAACGGGGCAGACACAGCAAGCGCCGAGCGATCGGCTCCAAAGGGCCGAAATCTGGTGCAAGTGCCTGGTCGGAGGGTAACCTCTTCCACCTCGGCAGGGAATTAAATATCAATTTGAAAGCAACTTAGTATGAGACGTACAGAGCAGTCGCCGGTTCGGCCTTCGGTGCGATTGGTGGCGGATCTGTTCGCGGTCAGCTTCTACCTATTCCTCTCCCGTTTTCTCCCACGTCCAGACCGACCTGGGTCTTTCAATTCCGGGCAGCGAATATGGAATTTTGCCGGCGAATTCCAATCCGGCCGGCAAAGCCTTCTTCATTAAGTCTTCAGCAGCGCTTTCCGATTCCGGACCGCTCCACCAGGCGAAAACGCCCCCGAGCGCCAGCGTTGGTACCGCCAGGGACAGATAATTCGGTTCCAGCTTTACTGCCCGCATGGTGATCAGACAGAAAAGGTTCCGATTTTCGGGAGCCCGCGCGAATTCCTCCCACCTTCCGTGCGAAGCTCGATGGCCCTGCAGGCCGAGATTCGCGATTACAGCCTCGAGGAAGCCCACCTTCTTGCGTCTTGCATCCAGAAGGCACATGTCCAGGTCCTGGTAGAATATCTTGAGGGGGATTCCCGGAAACCCCGCCCCAGTGCCGATGTCGAGCGCCGGTCCGGACGAGGGGAGGGACGTTGCGGGCGCGATGGAATCGAGCAGATGCTTTACGACGATTTCTTCAGGATCGGTGATGCGGGTGAGATTGAAACGTGTGTTCCATTCGAGCATGAGTTGCACGTGAAGAGCGCATAAACGGGCCTGATCGGGAGTGAAGGGAATGCCGGCATTCATGGTATGTTGCTGGATTAGTGTGGCGAAATCGATTTCCTGGGGTGAGATATTGGTGTCGAGTTTTGAAGGGGCCATGAGTAATCCGGTTGAGACCTTCGAATTGCAGATTTTTCGCCTGGCAATGGTTTGGGGGGCTCTTGCGCTCGCGCCCGGAGGCGAATCCGGGCCACCCGCTAAATTCTGCAGACCCGGATGCAAGCATGTCCCTGAAACCATCCGGCCTGCCGGGGACGGGGTTTCCAAGGCAGACCTTGGGAACCAGCGGAGCATGATGCCGCAAGCCCTTAAGTCGCCTATGACCTTATCCAATTGTTTTCTATCGTGATTTTCGTGCCCTTCGTGGTTGGAAAGCCTTTGTCTGCTTACTTTGGTTGCGGCTCTGCCGTCCCAGGTTTATCCGGATGGCTCAACGGCGGGCACGGTAAAGCCTGTGCCCACCCTACCTCGCTTTCACTTCACCCAAATCGATGGGTTCCGCCCGGACGCAAGCATTCACGCACTCAAATCATTTCCCGATACAAAACTGCGAAAATATCCTATCCAGCAGGTCGCCGTCGTTTTCCCAGCCGAGGATTGCTTCGAACTGCGCTCGGGCGGACTGCAGTTCCATGCTCACCAATTCGCCGTAGGCGCCGGAGGCTATGAGTTCCTCGGCGCGCAGGAGCGCACTCCGGGAGTTTTCCAGTAATTCCTTCTGTCTGATGTTCGGCACGATTTCGGATCGGCAGCGTTCGAGCGGCCGCCTGATGAAGGTCTCGGCCATGTAATTCTTGAGGCGGTCGATGTCTGACGGGTTTTTGACGGACAGCCTGAAAAGCGGGGCAGGGCCGGCAAAGCGTTCCTGGACCCTTTCGATCGGAAATGCCGGGGGCAGGTCACTCTTGTTGAGCAGCACGATGCAACGCGACTTGCGCACGGCATCGTACACCATCTGGTCTTCGTTCGTGAGCCGCCTGCTGTTGTCGATCAGCCAGAGCACGACGTCCGCTTCGTTTACCGAGCGAAGGGTGCGCTCTATTCCGCACGATTCGATTTCATCGGGCCTCCCGCGAATTCCGGCTGTATCGAGGATTCTGACCTGCACGCCGGACAGGATGAAGCTGTCCTCGATGACATCCCTCGTCGTGCCCGGAGCGGCGGTCACGATCGCGCGGTCCTTACCCAGGAGTGCGTTGAGCATCGAAGATTTGCCGACGTTGGGTTTTCCTACGAGAACGAGGGTGAGGCCTTCGCGCAGTACGCGGCCTTCGTCATACTTGCCGAGCGTGGACTTGAGGGGACCGAGCACCTCGGTGCGAACGGTCTCCATAAGGGACTGGAATGCCGGTGCTTCCTCTTCGGCTTCCTCGGGGAGGTCGTCGGCGAAGTCGATGAAGGCTTCGATGCGGGTCTGGGCATCGAGAAGCGCGTTGCGCCATTTTTCGATTACTTCGCGCAGGTCTCCGCGCAGGTGCCTGTTGGCGAGAAGAAGTCCCTGTTCGGAACGCGACCGGATGATTTCTATCACGGCTTCAGCCTGAGACAGATCGATCCTGCCGTTCAGGAACGCGCGGCGGGTGAATTCGCCCGGTTCGGCGAGCCTTGCCCCCGTGGAGAGTGCCAGTTCCAGGATTCGATTGAGGACCGCATAGCCGCTGTGGCAGTTTATTTCGACTATATCTTCGCGCGTATAGGTTCGCGGTGCGGCCATATAGCTGAGCAGGACCTCGTCGACCAGTTCTCCGGAAGAGGGGTCTCTGATCCAGCCGTAGTGGAGCGTATGTGATTTGAGCGCCTGATCGGGTCGGCGGGGCTTGAAAATTCTGCGCGCCAGATTGAGAGCTTCCGGCCCGCTGACTCGGATCAAACCTATCCCTGCTTCGCCAATGGGGGTCCCAATAGCGCAGATCGTGTCCTGAAGCAGTCTGACATCCATCGTGAGCGACTGACGATTTCTATTCCGCGGTCTCGTTGTTGTTCGCGGATTTCTGCGATTTCTTGGTCTTCTTGACCGGGTAAATCACAACGCGCCGGAGGTTGCCCTCGCCCTTGCTCTTGGTCCTGACGTCGTGGTCTTCTTTCAGTGCAAGGTGAATCACCCGACGGTCCTGCGCACTCATCGGTCCGGTTGTGAGCGGGCGGTGAGATTTCTTCACCTTTTCGCTCAATTGATGTGCAAGCTCGGTCAGGCTGCCTTCGCGTTTCGTTCGGTAGTTCTCCGTATCGACGACGACCGAAACGTTCTCGCCGGCCTGCTTGCTGACGATCTTGGACACGAGGAACTGCAGCGCGTTGAGGGTTTTGCCGCGTTTACCTATGAGGAGACCGGAGCCGTTGCTGATGATGTTGAGATAGCAGTAATCCTCCCGCGCTTCCGTTTCCACAACGTTGGGAAGATCGACGTGTTTCAGTATCTCGTTCAATACTTCCTTGGCCTTCTCAGCCGTAAGCTCCAGAGTAGGGACCTTTGCGGTGACCCGAATCTTGGCCTTCCGCGCGCCGACGATTCCGAAAATTCCCGAGGATCCCTTCGAGATGATCTCGATTTCAAGCTTTTCGCGCGGAAGCTTCAGCTTCTGACAGGCCAGAGCGATTGCGTCCTCGATGGATTTTTCTTCAACTTCAATTACAGACATGCTCTCCTCCGTCATCTACGAGAAACGGATAAAGTATGAAAATTAGCGGAGAGACAATCGCTAAGCGGCATGGCGATTGATCCAGTATTGCTGCGCAATAGATAGAATATTATTAACAAACCAGTATAGCACAAGACCCGCCGGGAAGTTGATAAAGAAAAAGGTGAACATGATCGGCATAATGAGCATGATTTTTTCCTGACGCGGGTCGCCTGAGGTCGGCGTCATCTTCTGCTGGATAAACATGGTGACGCCCATCAGAATTGTCAGGACAGGTATTCCGTTCAGTTCACCGATAAAGGGAAGGTTGACCGAAAATCCGATATTCAGCCGATCTGGAGCGGTGAGGTCGTGGATCCAGAGCATGAAAGGCTGATGCCTTAGTTCGACGGCGGAGTTGAGCATGCGATAGAGGGCGAAGAAGACGGGGATCTGCAACGCCATTGGCAGGCATCCGCCCATCGGATTGACCTTATATGTCTTATAGACCTGCATCAGTTCCTGATTCAGCTTCTCCCGGTCGTCCTTGAACTTCTCGCGGATCTGGGCAATTTTCGGCTGAATCTTTTTCATCTTCTGCATCGAGGTATAACTTTTGTGGGTCAGAGGCCAGAAGATGATCTTGATGATGATCGTCAGGACGATAATAGCGATGCCGTAATTGTGCGTGAATGAATAGAACCAGTTAAGGACAACCAGCAGCGGTTTCGCCAGGAAGGTGAACCAGCCGTAGTCCACGGCATTCACCAGGTTGTGGCCGGCCTGGTTCAAACGGGCTACTTCCTTCGGCCCGCTGTAAAGCCTGAGCGAAAAAGTCTTTGTTTCGTTGCTGCCGAGTTCAAAAGGTTCGGTCAGGTAAACTGTCTGGATGAGCCCCGAATCCTGGTTGAGCACGCGGGGAACTATCTGATACCCGCTCTCGGACAGAG
>JAEZHY010000205.1 GCA_023416335.1 Pseudomonadota bacterium
GGATGATGTCCTGGGCGATTTCCGAGTAAAATGGGTTGGCAAACGAGGTAACCACCAGCCCGATAGTCCGGCTTTCCTGCTTTACCAGGCAGCGCGCCGAATAATTGGGTCGATAGTTGAGTTGCTGTGCGATATCGAGTATCTGGTCTCGTTTCTCACGGCTTACCCGCTTGGTTTCATTATTGTTGAGCACCAGGGAAACCGTCGCAGCCGATACTCCGGAAAGGTGTGCGATGTCCTTCAAGGTAGCTCTTCGATATGGACCAAGTGTGTCTTTTGGGTTCACCAGTTACCGATTATCCTCGTTTCTTTCCGGCCGCCCTCTGGCGGGCGGGTCTTGACCCTGGGATGCCTTAATCTGTCAGGCCGAGTTCGCCGAGCTTTTCCGATGTCGGAAAGCCTTCCTCCGTCCATTTGCGAACCTGGTAATAATCTCCGAGCATCTGCCCGAGAGGTGGAAGCTTATTGGTCAGGGTCGGGTGATTTCGGTTCAGCGTGAGGAACCGCGGAGGCAGACAGTCGTCTTTACGGCTGATGCCCAGGCGCGTATTGAAAAGGCGCTTCAGATTGAAAATACGCTCCCCGCACTGCATGTATTCTTCGATGCCCGAGTCGCGCCCTGTGATCATGCCAAGCCACGAAACCAGGTTCGTAGCGGTAACCGCCTTGCCCACCTGGGTGAAGCGGCAGATGAGCAGCGCGTCGTTGAGGCATTGGTAATCCTGCAGACTGATGACGAACGGTGCAATTTCCTCTGCCCGGTATGATTCGAACGGTTTGGGAATTCCGATTTCCGGCATGCTCAAGGCGAGTTCGTAGGCATGGCCCCAGCTCGCGTTATGACAGGCTCCGCGCGCGGCGGTCGCATATGACAGCGCCTGGCTCCAGAAGCGCCGCGGATCGTGGGCGGAGGGTTCGAGTCCCTTGACCGTTACGGCATACTCGATCGCGTTCTTTCCGAGAAGTTCGGCCATTCTCCGGGAGCCCTCCCCCATGAGTTCGCCTATTCCCTCGCGCCTTGCTATTTTATGGACCAGTTCAATAATGCTTTCGGCATTGCCCCAGGTGAGGTCCAGTCCGTCGGTATCTTCCCGCGAAAGGATACCCTTTTCATAGCATTCCATGGCAAAGGCGATGGTCGAGCCGGTCGACATGGTATCCATGCCGTAGCGGTTGCAGAGATCATTTGCCTTGCATATCGCTCCCAGGTCCTCGAGGAGGCATTCTCCGCCAAAAGTGCCGATGGTTTCATACTCCGGCCCCTCACCGTCGAGCGGTCCCCAGGGCCCGTCAGTGATCCTGACGTGGCGGCCGCATGCTATCGGGCACATCAGGCATGCGGTTCTGCCGGCAAGGACCGTTTCATGCATCGTCGCGCCCGAGATCCTGGCGGCCCCTTCCCAGCGGCTTCCACGCCAGTTCCGGATCGGAAAGTTGCCGATGCGCTCATAGTTGTCCACGCCTCCGGACGTACCGAACTTGCCAAAAGCTTCGGTCACCTTCCGGATATGCGGCAGAAGGCTGTTTACATCCTCCCGGAGAGCATCCGCGTTCGCGATTTCGGTATGGCGCGTCCCGAGGACCACGATTGCCTTGAGGTTCTTTGAGCCCATCACGGCGCCCATTCCGGTCCTTCCCGCCGACCGGGCAATGGTCCCGATATGCGTGATGGAGGCAAACCTCACCAGCTTTTCGCCAGCCGGTCCTATCGCCGCCACGGCGGCCTTGGGGTCGGTTTGCGACCTGAGCCATCTGGCCGACTCGAAGGTATCCTGCCCCCATATGGGCGCCGCATCCCGAATCTCGACCCCATTGTCGTTTATCCACAGATAGACCGGGCAGTCGGCCCGACCGGTAACGGCTATTCCGTCGAAGCCGGTCCTTTTGAAGTATACGCCCCACGAACCTCCCACGTTGGATTCGCCAAGGATGCCGGTCATGGGCGAGCGCGCCATGATGTGATGGCGGCTCGAAGACGGGACGCGGGTATCCGTGAACGGGCCGGTGAACGCTACCAGCAAATTATCCGGCCCCAAAGGGTCGGTTTCCGCGGTCGTTTCTTCGTAAAGAGTTTTCGCCCCGAGTCCGACGCCCCCGATGTATTTTTCCAGGACAGCATCGTCGAGGTCCCGAACCCGGACTTCCCGATTTGTAAGATCGACCCACAGCATTTTACCGTGGTAGCCAAGCATGGAATTCTTCCTTTCAACCACCGGTTGCCGGAAGGAAGACGCCGACAACATCGTTGTCCTCTATCGCGTCCTCAAATCGAAGCAGTCTTTCGTTTCGAAAAAACGAGAGGTTTGCCATCAACTGCGCTTCCGTCGTTTCGGTCCCATAGGGGATCATCTTTTCCAATCGCGACGACAGCGGCCCCAGCAAATCCCGGAGCTTCGCCGGACCATTAAGAGGGACTTCAAGATGATCCCCGGCAATTCTTTTGATCGGCCCATGGAACAGGAAGCGCATTTAGCCGTTCCGATCAGAAGGCATTCTCGAAAATCTTAATTGCGTCCTTGACCTTGATCTCACGCGGATTGTTGGCCATCAGACGGGTTACTTTCACGGCAGCTTCAGCCATCCTCGTGACGGCATCGCGAGGTATATTCAGCTCGGTAAGGCTCGTCGGGATGTCGATATCCGCAAGCAGGTCCTTTACTGCCTTGACCGACAGTCTTGCCTGTTCTATCAGAGAGAGTCCGTCGGTTTTTTCACCCAACAAGGCCGCGACTTCGGCAAACTTGGGAATGTCGCCCAGGACGTTGAACTCCATTACGTGCGGCAGAAGCAGACCGTTGGCGATTCCGTGCGGGACATTGAATTCACCGCCAAGAGGATAGGCCAGCGCATGGACGCCCCCTACCCCGGCGTTTGCCAGAGAGATCCCGGCATAGAGGCTGCCGACCGACATGCCGTACCTGGCTTCGGTATTCTCTCCCCTGGCCACCGCCGTCCTCAGGCTCTTCCCGATCATCTGGATCGCTTCACGCGCATAAATGTCGGTCAGCGGATTGGCATTCATAGAGGTGTACGATTCGATCGCGTGAGTCAATGCATCCATTCCGGTGAAAGAAGTCACACGGGAAGGCATGGAGAGGGTGAGCGCCGGGTCGACCACGGCAACCCTGGGGAGTATGTAAGGGCTGACGATTCCCTTTTTCAGCTTTTCATCGGTATCCGTGAGGATTGCGTTGGGTGTTACTTCGGCACCCGTTCCGGCTGTGGTTGCAACCAGGAAGGTCGGGACCCCTGGGTTTTTGACCAGGTTGACGCCGAAGTAGTCTTTGATGCATCCGGAATTGGTGCACATAAGTGAAGTAATGGAGGCGATATCCATCGAGCTTCCGCCCCCGACGCCGACGATCAGATCGTAGCGCCCGGCTTTCGCCGCATCGATGCACGTCTCGCAGCAGGCAATGCTGGGGTCCGACTGGACGTCACTGAAGATGTCCACGTTCACCCCGTTGGAAGTCAGAACATTTTTTACCCTGTCGCCGATTCCGCTTTTCAGAATGCCCTGATCGGTCACCATAAGGGCTGTTTTGGCGCCGAGCAGTTTTGCTTCCTCGCCCATTTTTTCCAGTGCGCCAAAACCCGCAAGAATGAGATTAGGAGATTTAAGGGCAATGACCTTGCTCTGCATTGGTTTCCTCCCGCTGACCAAAGTGATCAAACCGATTAACCTCTGCAAAAGGAATTGTAGAGGCACTGACGGCTGCCATTTGTCGCTCGAAGTTCCGAAAATAGGTTAAACGTTCAACTGGAATAGTATGGGAATACGCCCTAACCGGATCTGTTGTCAAGAGAATAGTTGCAGCCCCAATTACCACGAAATGACCGGCATCCCGTCTCGACGCCGATGTAGCAATCTCGCGCATTCCGGACTCAACCTGATTAAACGATTGCCTAATCTTTCCTGAATACAAAAGGCCGGTGATTGCGAATCGTTCTCGTCCGAGCCTGCACAATCCCCGCTTGGGTACATGGATCATCCCGAAATTGTTCTACATTTCGATCCTACCGCTATAAACATAATTAGAAAGGCGTTCTCGCCATGACCGGCAGGGCTTCTCTTATTCAGTCAAAGGGGGTTATGCATCGCGCAGGGTTAACCGGCATTGCTTTTCTGCTGCTTGCTGGAGCTTGTGCGGGGGATTTGCTCCTGCAGTCGTGGCGGAGGATTGTCTCGCGCAGGGTTTGGGAAGGGAACGGTCGCGGCACGATCCCCGGGATGAAGCCCCCCGTTTCGGCTTCATCCCTGACGGCACTTCCGGAAAGCAGTTGGTCGATCCGGAATTTACGGCCTCAAGGTGCCGTGCAGTCCATAAGTGTCCGGGGCGAAAACGGTGGAACGGGAATCGGAATCTCTCGATTTCAATGAGTTGTCGGCCCTATCGACTCCGACTACATCGACCACACCGGGAGTGGGAGGGCTGATACGTTCACCGCTGTTACCCGGCACGGCTTTGGCGACATTGAAAACTCCAAGGCCAAGAACCAGGGCAAAAGAAACAGCAACTACGGTCACGATGGAAATAATTCTTGTCTTCATTGTTTTCTCCTTCTTTTCTTACGTTTATTCCTGGCAATCCCGATGCCGACGATTGCATCACCGCTTCAACTACTTGCCTATATGAATGAGCAATTTCGAGGCCAACCGACCATTATTCCCAATAAGTTTATAAACATGCGAATATAATGATTAATTCCGAAGAAGCGGCGGTATTGGTTCCAATCGTCCTCGATTTGGCGCGAGAAAGTGAAAGGAGTTTTTCAGTGCGGTTGAAAGAGCCTTGCAGTTGATCAAATGCTTTGTTGCCCTTTTATGAACCCATGGGGCCCATCGAGGTCCCGACCATGTGCCGATCATGGCCCGGATAGTTGCCGGTCGTTGGGCGGCTAAAGAATAAACGAATCAGCAACCACCGCCGGTTCCGCTGTTTCCCGACCCACCGGGGACGGGCTGGAAATGCCACGGAAATCCCGAAAAGGATTTAGAGCTTTGGGCAGGAGAACTCGACTCCGGTGCATCGAGATGCTGCGGCGGTTGGGCACTGAATTTTTCTTCCGGCATCACGGGTCGGGATGAGCCGGGATTGGACTTCCTTGTCGAATCTTTGGCAACCTGGCGCAGGTGTGATTTGGATTTAGCAACAGCCGGTGATTTCTTGACTTGCCTGCCGGCCAAAGATTTCGAGTTCCGTTGCCTGGATTGAACGGATTTTGCTTTCGGGAGGGGCGCCCCGCCAGCGGCCTCAATATGCGGGGATTTTTCCCCGATTGGATTCGGCGCAAGTTCAGCGGGAGGGAACTGTTGCGGAGCAGGGATTTCCGATACGTGAGAAACCGCAGGACCGTAATCCGCATTTGACGAGTGTTCTCCGGAGCCGGTGCTCTCCTCCGGTTGAGACAGGGTGACCTGCGGGCTCGAAGGGGCAGTTACTGCCGGAGGCTGATGGCTTTTCTCATAAACGAACGTCCCAAAGCCGGTCGCAGCACTTGCCGTGAGCACCAGTGCCGCCGTAACCAGCAGAGGCTTCCAGGGCGATCTCCGTCCCACACGCAGATCGGAGGGAATCGCCAGGACTTCGGAACCAGTGTTGGAGACTATATCATTGAGCGCATCCGTAAAAGCCTGGACTGTGGGAAATCTATCCTCTCTCCGCTCCTCGGTTGCATTCTGGATTATTCGGTTAAGCCCTTCGAAAAACGGTGTCCCGGTCTCGGCAAGAGCAGCTTTCCTGAACGGAACCCGTTCAGGATCGGTTCTTCCCGAGATGGCCTCACACAATATCTTCCCTAAAGCGTAAATGTCCGTCCGCTCATCCGTTCTTTTCAGATCGAGGAAATGCTCGGGCGACATGTAATTTGGCGTCCCCTGCATGCCGATCAATTGAGTTATCGGCTTGAGGTGAAGAGAGCGGGCCAGGCCAAAATCGGCAATTTTCGGGATGGACTCGCAAAGGAGTACATTTTCAGGCTTCAGGTCCCGATGGATGATTCCGGCAGCATGCAGGGCCTTAACTCCCTCGGCCGTCGGCAGGAAGTATTGTAAAAGCCATTTCCCGGCGCGTTCCTCATCGGGATAGAAGCCCTCATCGGACATGGTGGACCGAAGACTGCCGCCGGGAGCATATTCCATGACGATGTATTCGATCTCAGCCCCCTCGCATTCCGGCAAACTCAAAGCACCATGATCCTGAATTTGCAGAACGTTCGGATGCTGAACCCGGGCCATGATCTGAACTTCGCGACGGAAGCGTTCCAAAGGAGAATAAGTGGTTTCCCCCTCCTCTCTCAACGAGTTTATCCATTCCCTGGAGATGACTTTGATGGCCACACGTCGATTGAGATTGAGCTGGTGGGCCAGGTAGACTTCGCCCATCCCCCCCTTGCCGACAGGTTCCAGGATTACCCATTTGTCGTCTATGACGGTCCCCGGGCTAAATGTGGTGTTGTCTTTTTCGTCCATGCCCAATCTCCTTTGAATATCGGTCCGGGCAAAACTATAACTGCGGGCGCTATTTCGCGACAAGTTCGAATCTTTAGAATTAACAAGGAAAACGGTCAAACATAAAGCAATCTGCTAAATATGGAGCAATTTTCGGACCATATAAGTTTATGGCCATACATTTGGCATCAACATCAATAATATCGGCAAAATTGAAAGAATCTTTCGATGATATGAAAAAACATTTCAAACAGAGAACTCTTTTCAAGATTAAGGGTCAGGAGGGGGACTCATTTTAGCCTACCTGTGCCCCACTTGTCCGCCGGTATACGATTTGCTAAGTTTATCGCAATGATGCGCTATAACAGCGAACGGATATTATTTCAAGATGAATCAGGAAGGGAAGTGACAAGGCCATGAGCGTTGCTGCTCAGAGCATTTTTCAGACCGGGAGGGTAGTCAACGATAAGTGGGTAATCCTGAAATTGGTGGGCCAGGGTGGAATGGGTGAGGTTTACCATGCATACCAGCTGAATCTCAAACGGGATGTCGCCATCAAGGTTATCTCCAGAAAGATAATCGAAGAAATGGGTGATGGTGAGGATGAATCATCCGCTTGTCTGGAGAGGTTTCGGCGCGAAGTTGAGGTCATGGCTCAGGTTCAACACCCGAATGTACTCAAAGTTTTCGATTTCGGTTCGGTTCTCATAGATGAAGACAACGCCGACAGTTCCGTCGAATATATCGTGATGGAATTCCTGCCCGGTCCAACATTGCGAACCACCATGTCGGAAGAAGGGTTCTACCCGGAAGAAGACCGCACCCGGGAATGGCTTACCAAGTGTTTCCTTCCGGTTTTGGACGGGGTGTCGGCTCTGCATGCTCTCGGAATAATCCACCGTGACCTGAAACCTGAAAACGTTATGTTCGACGGCGCCAGTCCCAAAATTACTGACTTTGGACTGGCCCGGTCAAGCCGGTTGGAACCGATTACCAAATCCGTTGAAATAAAAGGCACCCCTGCCTATATGTCACCGGAGCACTTCTTTGATTTTCGGCGGACAGACGAACGAGCGGACGTCTATTCTCTCGGGAAGATGCTTTACGAGGCGATATCGGGCAAAATCAACGCGGATCAGATTCCCTTCAAACAGGTGAGCCTCAAGCAGCCGGACGGTCTATTCTTCCAAGATCTCGACAGAATTATGCGAAAAGCGACAGTCGAGCACAAAAGTGAACGATTCCAATCTACTGGAGAACTAAAAGCCGCCATTGAAGAGTTGCTCCTCCCGAAAACCCCACCCCGGATGCCGGCAAGTTTCACACCCAAGCGAACCCAAGGGGTCGCCCGCACCCTGGTTTTAACTTTGGCGATCGCAGGCCTTGCCCTGTTTGCGGCAAGGCATTACGGCGTTTACCACGGTGCAGGAACCGCCCCTCCTGCCGGTTTGAAATCACAAACTACCACCCCAAAATCGGTTCCAAATCCGGTTCGGGAAGCGGGTCCGCCCTCCCAGGAAGCCGGTTCTCCCACTACTATTGGAAAGGATGATGCCGTGTTGCACCTTATACCGGGTGGAGAACTACCTTCAGGGTCTGCCGGCACAGATGCGAATGAACGACCACAGGTAAAGTCGTTCTATATGGATGAGACTCTGGTGACAAATTACCAGTTCATTGATTTCCTGAACGAGTCTCTCTCCGAAATCAGCCTGCAAGACAATGCCGTTATCGTCGACGGCCACCCCTGGATAGTACTTGGCGAAGTGGTAAGAGGTTACGAACCGGTTCTCTTCAGGAATGGCAGATTCCTTTTGAATGGCGCTCACCATGCATCATGTCCTGTGCTGAGGGTTACAGCCTATGGTGCGTCCGCCTATGCCCATCATTACGGAAAGCGCCTGCCTTCCCGGGATGAATGGGCTTACGCCGCCCTTGCCGGAAAGTCGAACGAGAGTACCCCTCTTCATCCTGCCCCTGCAGCTCAAAGCAGTTCACATGACGGCCATGGAATGAACCCCGATTCCGCCTATCCCACCCCTGTTCTGGATTCCAAGCCGGATCCCAGCGGTATACGTGGACTAAATGGAAGAATCGCCGAATGGACGTTAGCGACGAAGGATTCCAAGAACCCGGGTTATGTCGTTTTGGGAGGATCCATGAATGAGGCGGACAGCAAGAGTCCATCCAACCAGGGAATAAAACGGGAACCCTGGGAGGCTTCAGAAGAGATTAGCTTCAGAACCGTGATCAGCTCCAGCTCCGGCTGAGAATTTCCCGTTATCGATCATGGAAAAGGCGCCACCAGCAATTCAACTGGAACTCATCTCTGGAAAGACAATCTGCATGAAAGTAGCCTTCAGATCCGATACCGGAAGAAAACGCACGAACAACGAAGACTCGGTCTATGTCGATTCCGACTCCGGCATCTTCATACTTGCTGATGGAATGGGAGGCCATCGAGGGGGTGAGGTGGCTGGCAAGATTGCTGTCCGGGAAGCATTCAACTGTGTGAAAGAGGGGATTCCGAAACTCAATGGATCGTTTAGTTGCCCGGAGTTGCTCGTTAATGCCGTCGGGGCAGCTAACGACGCGGTAAAGGAAGCGGCAATTCAAGATAGCTCCCTGTCCGGAATGGGAACGACTTTGCTTCTGTCCGCTATTGTCGCCGGCAAGGTTCATATCTGTAATGTAGGGGACAGTCGTGCGTACCTGGTAGGTGAATCTGTCCGGCAACTTACAAAAGACCAGACCGTAGGCGCCTTTTTGCTGGAACACAACCTGATGGATCGGGAAGAGATCGATCCCGGCCACTTTCATGTGCTTATCCAGGCTGTTGGAACAGCCGGGGAACTCAAGCCGGAGCTGATCGAGATGAATGTCGCGAAGGACGATATTCTGCTGCTTTGTTCGGACGGCCTTACGGACATGCTTTCCGATGATGAGATTGAAGCCATTTGGGCTCAGTGCAGCGGCGATGTAGGCTCCATGGCGGAATCTCTTGTAAACGCGGCAAACGACAACGGCGGATACGATAATATTTCGGTAATAATCGTAAAATTCGAGTAGTTTTCAGGCGGAAGAATTGTCGGCATGAACTTAGAGCTGTCTGCTCGCCGCCTCGGGCTGTCGATGCTGCTGGTACCCGGTCTTCTCCCGGGTCTGATCAATGCGGCAATCCTCGTCGTAAACGGAGTCCTTCTCTTCGTACTTGCATCCTTTCTTCAGACGCTTGCCGGCATGCAATCGAACCAATAACCGAATACCCGTGGCAAGACTATGGATCCGGGACGATATGGTATGAGAAACAATACACATGTGTATCGTTCTGCCTTCAGGTATCGAGTGTTTTCCCAATGTCTTCGGAAGAGGCATGCTTATTGCTGCCGGCAATGAGATATGCTCCGGGAGACAGGTATGGCCTCGTGGGTTGTATTCGAAGACCGGTGTTGCGATCCGCAGCTCCAAACTCCGGGAGCTGACAACTGCGTAGGGGAATTTATTCAATTTGGCCCAAAGCTTGGACCGGGTGCAGGAGAATACGGGGGGCACGGCGATGAGAGCGCTCGAATTCATAAAAGACCTGTCTATTATAGGTACAATGATAATGTCGGTTTACGTTGCATGCTCCTGGCTTCGCGGGTCAAGGGCAAAGAAGAAAATCGAACTGGCCGAAGAGGTCCAGAACTTATTCTATAATGCGGAAGATGCAATCAGGACGATCAGATGGCGGCGCAATTCGGGGAGTTCTAAACCGGAGGAAGCCGGTTTTGATGAAAGTCCGGAAGAGAAAGAAGCACGTGATTTAGCTTATTTTTCTCGGGGATACATGAACTGCAAAGAGTTGTTTAACAGAATTCACTCGATGCGCTACCGGTTTGCTGTTCAATTCGGCGGCAAATCGGCAGAACCTTTCGATGATCTCCACAAACTCGTCCGGGCTCTGTTGACCGCCTCGAGGAGGTTGGCGGAAATTCAGGCCAGGACTCAGGGCGAGACGGCGGAGGATGCGAACAGGTACGATTACAGGCGGGAAAAATATGAAGCTATCCTTTGGGCGGATTCCGAGGATGACGAGGTAAACCTCAAGCTGAGGTCGATTGTGCGGAAAGTGGAAGATATTTGCTTCTCCAGCAGCTCGCGCAGACCTTTTTCGAGTTATTCAATAAGTAGATTCCCTGAGTGGGTCAAAAGCAAGGCGAAATCCATTTCAAAGCCGAAATGGATGCCATCGCCCATTGGGCAGGTAATTTCATTTCATAAGTCGGAACGAAGCAAGACTGCGGAAATGCCGGGAAAGAGCCGGTAGTTGGCGCGGAGTTGATCCTTGGATAAATGGGAGTGTAGCTATGTCGGCGGTGAAGATTTTAACCTTTTTGGTAGTTGCGCAGCTGATCTTTCTCCCGGCGACAGCCCGGGCGGGTGTGGAGGAAGAAAGAAAGGTGCAGGGCAGTATAGCGGTATTGAAGGAGATTATGGAAATACCCGAAGGGGGTATTCCACCTTCGCTGTTGAGTGATGCATATGCTGTGGCAATTTTCCCGGATTTGCTCAAGGCCGGTTTTATATTCGGCGGCCGTTACGGCGAAGGGGTAATGCTGGTCCGGGGTGAGGATCGGGCATGGAGCAATCCGGTCTTTTTCCGGATTGTTGGCGGCAGCATCGGCTGGCAGATTGGTGCCCAGTCTTCCGACATCATTCTTGTGTTCAGAAGCATCAGGAGCCTGGAATCCATAACGAGCGGGAAGTTTACACTCGGAGCCGATGCCTCGATTGCAGCCGGTCCCGTAGGGCGGCATGCCGAGGCGGGAACGGACATTCAGTTAAGAGCGGAGATTCTTTCCTACTCCAAAAGCAAGGGACTGTTCGCCGGCCTGGCGATCGAGGGTGCCGCCATGCAGGTGGTCTACGGATCGAACGCTGCTTTCTACAACGCTTCCGGCCTGCTTCCTATCGAGATTTTCAGGAACAGGAACATCCAGGCTCCATTCGTTGCGGACGATTTAAAAAGAATATTGACCAGTTATTCCTCTTCATAAAAAAACCTGGACCAAGGCGTTCCAGTTCTTGCTGCAGTTGCTCCGGGAGACGCATTTTACCGACCGACTCACTGAATTTCGTTCATTTCGGAGAGTCATATTTCTCTCAGGTCAAATTTTCGCCATTAAACGACCAACCTGATAAAAACTGCTGAAGGGGGTCCGGTGCTCGATCCGAGTTCCCCCCGGCAGGTCCCGCAACCACATACCGCCCTTACGATATTTCCTGCTTCCTGAAGTCTCGAAATTATAAGTCTTCATGATTTCTCATAAATCCTGCTCCCACTGTTGTTCCTGTTCCGTATGGGACATCACATCGGGCCTCCATCGCATTATCTTAACCTTAAGTGTTAAGGTACCGAGGTCGTAATGAATTTTGCTCATCGGACGCGCGGCTATATTGCTTCCTTTCTCGTGGTGGCTTTAGCTGCCATTGCTCGCGCAGCAGCCGGCAGTTTAGCGGCTCGAACACCTTTCTTAACATTTTATCCGGCCGTTATGATTGCCGGCACATACTGGGGCATGCGCGCGGGTCTGTTCGCAACCGTGCTTTCGGCGTTCATCGAAGTGTTCTTCTTCATAGAGCCGGCTGGGGAAATCTGGATCACAAGGCCTGAAGATTGGCTGCTTCTGACGGTTTTCCTCATTACCGGCACCCTTCTCTCTTACACCAGCGAAATGATGCACCGCGCACTGGCGCGCGCCAAAGAGTCGGAGGCACAGGCGAAGCTTGCCGCAGAGAGGGAGAGAACAGCGCAGGTGCTCCGGGAAGGTGAGGAACGGCTGCGATTGACAGTCGAATCGGCAGAGCTTGGGACATGGGACCACGACCTCTTATCAGGAACTCTCAGATGGTCGGATCGCTGCAAGGAAATCTTTGGTTTGCCGGCCGATGCCCATATCGATTACCAGCTTTTCCTCGACCTCCTGCATGCTGACGATCGCACGAGGGTGGACGAACTGGTGCAAAGTGCACTGGATCCGGCCGGCACGGGTCAGTATGCAGCAGAGTATCGTGTGATCCGGCCGGATGGAACCGAGCGTTGGGTTTCAGCCAGAGGAAGGGTCCTCTTTGATGAGGAATCCGGCCGGCACCGGCCGGCCAGGCTCATATGCACCGTTCTCGACACCACGGAGCGGAAGAGGTCTGAGGAGTTGATGCGTGTCCACCTGGAGTTGGTCGAGTTTTCAGCGACTCATTCAACCCCGGAACTCCTGCAAAAAGTCCTGGACGAGATCGGCACATTTACCAAAAGCCCTCTGGGGTTTCTCCACTTCATAGAGCCGGACCAGAGGACTCTCTCACTTCAGGCATGGTCGTCGCAGACTATGGAATTCTGCAGTGTCCGACAGGTGCCTGTCCATTATCCCATCGATCGGGCCGGCATATGGGCAGAGTGCGTTCACCGGAAAAAGCCCGTCATTCATAACGACTATCTGTCGTTGACTCACCGCAAAGGCTTGCCTGAAGGCCACCCTGTGGTGATCAGAGAACTCGTTGTACCCATAATCAGATCCAACCGGGTTGTCGCCGTACTTGGAATCGGCAATAAGCCGGGCAATTACACGGCGGAAGACGTCAGCCTGGTCTCCTTCCTTTCGGATGTGGCCTGGGAAATCGCAGTCGGCAAACGGGAACAGGACGTGCTTTTTACATCGCGCCAAATGCTTCGGTTCGTTCTGGACAATATTCCTCAGAGGGTTTTTTGGAAGGATCGGGACTTGAAGTTTGTGGGATGCAATAAGTCGCTCGCCCTCGATTGCGGCTACCAGGAGCCTGACGAGCTTGTGGGCAAGACGGATTTCGAAACCACATCCGCGGAAATAGCGGAACTGTACCGCACCGACGACCGTGAGGTAATGGAAACCGGCCGACCCAAACTCAGTTTCGAGGAGAGGCAGATCAAACCCGATGGGACCCGTGCATGGCTGTTGACCAGCAAAGTTCCCATGTTCGATCAGCATGGAAACATAACCGGAGTTCTGGGAACCTATGAGGACATTACCGAACACAAACGCATGGAAGCTGAGTTGCGCAAAGCCCATGAAGAATTGGAAATGCGCGTTCAGGAGCGGACGGCCGACCTGATCAAAGCTAATGAGAAATTGAGGGAGCAGGCAGCCCTTCTCGACCTGGCCGACGATGCAGTTATCGTGTGCGATACCGGTTTCACGACCCTGTTCTGGAACAGAGGGGCCGAAGAGCTATATGGAATCAGGAAAGAGGATGCACTGGGAAGAATCACTCATGAAGTGGTAGAGACAATCTTTCCCGAAGGCGTGGAGGCAATAAGGGAAAAGGTCCTGGCAGAAGGCCATTGGGAAGGCGAGCTGATCCAATTCACCGCCCGCGGGGAAAGGATCTACACCGAAAGCCGCTGGGCATTGCAGAGAACGCCGAAAGGCAAGCCGGCCGGGTTCTTGAAAATAAACAGGAACGTAACCGGAAGGAAAGTTATGGAGGAACAGCTCCGTCGGACAACCCGTGCCCTAAAGGCCCTGAATCAATGCAATGATGCCTTGGTCCGCGAAAATGATGAATCCGAACTGCTTAACCGCATTTGCCGCACCATTGTTGATATTGGCGGATATCGAATGGCGTGGGTGGGATATGCGCAGCAGGATGAACTAAAAACAGTCCGTCCCATCGCGTCTGCCGGACACGTCGCCGATTACCTCGAACAGGCCCGGATAACCTGGGCGGAAGTCCCAAGAGGCAGAG
>JAEZHY010000303.1 GCA_023416335.1 Pseudomonadota bacterium
CTACCGGAACGACCGCCATGCTGAATTTCGAGGCGATGGGGCTTGACCGGATAAGGGCCGACCTGGCCGTTCAATACGTTGACCACAACATTCTGCAGACCGACAGCAAGAACGCGGACGATCACAGGTACCTTCAGACCGCCTGTGCCCGCTACGGTCTCCATTACAGTCCTCCCGGAAACGGCATCTCCCACCAGGTCCACATGGAAAGATTCGGTATTCCGGGGAAAACCCTTCTGGGATGCGACAGCCACACTCCGGGAGCAGGCGGCATATCGATGCTGGCGATAGGAGCGGGAGGGCTGGACGTTGCCATGGCAATGGCCGGACTCCCCTACTATATCCCCTGCCCCAGGGTGCTGGGGGTGAAACTGACGGGCGCCCTTCCGGACTGGGTAAGCGCGAAGGACGTGATCCTGGAGATGCTCAAACGCCATGATGTGAAGGGATGTATCGGGAAAGTGGTGGAATACTACGGTCCCGGCGTAACGAGCCTCTCTGCGACGGATCGCGAAACCATATGCAACATGGGAGCGGAACTCGGCGCCACTACTTCGGTCTTTCCATCCGACGAGAATACGCGTGCTTATCTCGAAGCGCAGGGAAGAGGCGATGTATGGGTCAGGCTCGAGGCGGATGAAGGGGCACTTTATGACGAGTATGATGAAATCGACCTGTCCCAATTGGAGCCGCTCATTGCAAGACCCAATTCGCCAGGTAACGTTGTTGCGGTGCGTGATATTGCCGGTTTCAAGGTCGACCAGGTCATAGTCGGAAGCAGCGTCAATTCCTCCTTCAGGGATTTGATGGTGGTTGCAAAGATAGTCGAAGGCAGACATGCCGCACCGGGGATTTCGTTTCACATCAATCCCGGAAGCAGGCAGGTAATCGAGAATATAGCCGCACAGGGCGGGGTGACATCCCTCCTGAAAGCAGGAGGTCGTATCCACGAACCCGGATGCCTGGGCTGCATTGGAATGGGACAGGCTCCCGGCACCGGCCAGATCAGCCTTCGAACAATGCCCCGCAATTTCCCTGGCCGATCGGGGACAAAGGAAGATCGCGTATACCTTTGCTCGCCCGAAACAATAGCCGCCGCCGCCCTGAAGGGTGTCATCACCGATCCGAGGGACCTCGGGAAGCTAATGAAATACCCGAGGATAGAAGATCCGAAAAAATACATTATCGACGAGTCATCCATAATTCGCCCGGATGAGGAACTAAGGGAAACGGAGGTCGAGCGCGGGCCGAACATTATACCTTTGCCGAAGTTCGAACCTCTGCCGGACTCCTTTGAAGCAACCGTAGCGCTGATTGTCGGCGATAATATCTCGACCGACACAATCATGCCCGCGGGCAGCAAAGTATTGCCTCTCAGGTCCAATATTCCAGAAATAAGCCGGTTTGTGTTTTCTCAAATCGATCCGAAATTCCCGGAAAAATGCCGCTCGCTGGACATGGTAGCAGTGGTGGGGGGCGAGAACTACGGCCAGGGGTCGAGCCGCGAACACGCGGCCCTGGCGCCGCGCTTTCTGGGAGTGCGGGTCGTGATCGCAAAGAGTTTTGCGAGGATTCACAAGGCAAATTTGTGTAATTACGGCATCCTTCCGCTCACCTTCAAAAATCCGGACGATTACAGCCTGATTAAGACCGGGACGAGGATAAGATTTCAAAATATTCGTCCGTTCATCGAGGACGGAAACCCGGAGATACCGACAGTAGTGGATGGTAAGGTCATGACGATGCTTCTGCAGGTCTCACCACGAATGGACCGTCAGTTGCTTGTCGGCGGCGCCCTCAATCTGGTCAGTTCCGAGCCGGTCAGCAAGATGTAATGCACCGGCGCTGGATGTTTTACTCACAGGCATAACGGAGATGAAGATATGTCGACCGAAAAATCTGTTCGTGTAAAGAATACCGGACTCAGGGGCGTCGTCGTAGCCGATACGAAAATCAGCTACATCGATGGTGAAAACGGCATTCTGATCTACAGGGGGTACAGGATCGAGGAGCTTGCCGAGCGCTCAACTTTCCTCGAAGTCGCTTTTCTGTTGTTGAACGGCCGTTTGCCGGAAAGACAGGAACTGGAACAGTTTGAAAACCAGGTACTGCAGTCGCGGAGCCTGCCGGTGTTCATCATCGAAGCTCTGGAAAAGCTTCCTAAGCAGGCCTCACCAATGGATGTTTTACAGGCCTGTATTCCCCTGCTCGGCCTGGAAGACCCCGAACTGAGGAATGAGTCGAAAGAGGCCAACATCCGGAAAGCAATCCGGCTGATCGCGCAAGTCCCGGCTGTCGTGGCTGCCTGGAACAGGATACGAAACGGGAATAAACCGTTGCCGCCCGATGATTCGCTCCCGCATGCCGCAAATTTCCTGTGGCAGCTCAGGGGACAAAAGCCGGACCCGCAGATGGCACGGGATTTCGATGTATGCCTTATCCTTCATGCCGATCACACTTTCAATGCATCGACGTTTGGCTGTCGCGAGGTTGTTTCGACGCAGGCCCACATGTACGCAGGAGTGGCCGCCGGAGTGGGTGCCCTTTCCGGTGCGCTGCATGGCGGAGCGAATGAACGCGTCATGAAGATGCTGCTGGAGGTCGAGTCCAAACTGAAATCGCGGGATGAGGTCTGTAAATGGGTATGGGAGACGATTCAAAAAGGCGAGAAAATCATGGGAATGGGGCACGCCGTCTATAAGACAGTGGACCCCAGAGCAAAGATACTGCGCGAAACCTCCAGACGTCTGGGGAAAAAGATCGGCAGAGAGCGATGGTACGATTACCTGACCTGCATAGAAGAAGAAGGCTATAAGGCTTTCGAGGCGCGCGGCAAGGCCAACATCAGAACCAATGTAGACTTCTACAGCGGATCCGTTTACGCAATGATGGGTATTCCGGTCGACATGATGACCCCTGTCTTTGCCGTTTCCAGAGTCGCAGGATGGTGTGCACACATACTTGAGGAGAAATTCGCAGAAGCTCAGGAAAAACCGGCCCTGTACAGACCGGAAGCCGAATACGTCGGTGATTATTGCGGTTTGATCGGCTGCACTTACGAGCCTTTCGAAAACAGGGAAAAAAAGGCTGAAGCTGTAATGACAGCCTCAGCCCCGACAGAGGCCTATATCATCGGACGATTTACCACTTAGAATGAGGCTGTGGTTATGCCAATTCAACTGTGTCGGAGTTCCAAAACTTGCCGGCTCCGAATCGATCGCACGGTTAACCACGCGACACTTTGACTTCATAACACCTTAACATCCGGACACGCCCTTTGTCCATTCGAGGGGAAGCCGAGTTTCGGGCCGCCCCTCGAAAGTGGACTACCTCATCAAGCAGGGAGGCTGAATATGAATCCGGGCATTGAACTCAGAGCTTTCAATGACTTGAGCTACGGGCTCTATATACTTACGTCTTTTGATGGCGAGAAGAAGAACGGCCAGATAATAAACACAGCCATCCAGATCACGCCGGACCCGCTCCAGGTGGAGGTCATAGTCAATAAAAATAATTTGACGCATCAGTACATCAAAGCGAGTGGGTTATTCGCGGTATCGGTACTGGACGAATCCACACCTTTTTCCTTTATCGGGCTCTTCGGCTTCAGGTCGGGAAGAGAGACCGACAAGCTGGCCAAGGCAAATCACAAAGAAGGCGTAACGGGATGCCCCCTGGTTACGGAGCATGCCCTTTCGATTTTTGAAGCAAGAGTTACCGGACAGATTGACGTCGGCAGTCACACTATTTTCATCGGGGCCCCCCTCAATTCTGAGGTAATCAGGGACGGCAGGCCGCTTACCTATCAATACTATCACCAAGTGATGAAGGGAAAATCTCCGCCAACTGCTCCGACGTTCAGACCTGCAGCATAATCACCCGGATATCTTCCAGTGACTCCCGAGGGCCGTTACCGTTCCGGTCGGACTAAAATCAGGTACTCACAATCCCCTCATTACTGTTCTCTACCAATTTGATATCCGAACAGATCGATTAGAATCCAAACCTTCAAGGGATGCTCATCCGAGCATCCACCAACGATTCGTGGATCAAAGGAGATCAATCATGCACAGTGCCCGGGAAGAAAGGAATCTCGCTCATGAATGGAAAACCGACCCTCGCTGGAACGGCATAGAGCGTCCGTACACAGCCGAAGAGGTCCTCAAGATTCGCGGTTCGATCAAGATCGAATACACACTGGCTACTCTTGGGGCCGAACGACTATGGGATTTGCTCCGAAACAGGCCTTATGTAGCCGCCCTCGGAGCTGTGACCGGAAACCAGGCCGTACAGCAGGTTCAGGCAGGTCTCGAAGCGATTTATGTCAGCGGCTGGCAGGTTGCAGGCGATAACAACAGTTGCGGCCATACGTATCCCGATCAGAGCCTCTATCCCGTCGACAGTGTCCCAAAACTGGTTCGGAGAATTAACAACAGTCTTCAGCGGGCGGACCAGATCCAGCATATCGACGAGCGGGAAGGACCTTACTGGTTTGCACCCCTTGTCGCGGACGCGGAGGCAGGGTTTGGCGGGAACCTGAATGCCTTTGAATTGATGAAGGCAATGATAGAAGCCGGGGCCGCTGCGGTCCATTTCGAAGACCAGCTTTCATCCGCAAAGAAATGCGGCCACCTGGGTGGAAAAGTGCTGGTACCCACCTACGAAGCGATTACCAAGTTGATCGCCGCGCGACTCGCCGCCGACGTATGCGGGGTTCCGACCGTACTGATCGCCAGGACCGATGCAAACGGAGCCACCCTGCTCTCCAGCGACGCGGATGAAAGGGACCATGCCTTCATGACCGGCAAAAGGACGGTCGAGGGCTTCTTTTCCATTCGAAACGGTGTTGATACGGCAGCAGCGCGCGCGGTTTCCTATGCCCCGTTTGCAGACATGCTCTGGTGCGAAACATCCGAGCCAAATCTGGAGGAGGCCCGCAAGTTTGCAGAGCGGGTTCATCTGAATTACCCCGAAAAAATGCTGGCCTACAACTGTTCTCCCTCCTTCAACTGGAAAGCAAAGCTCGATGAGTCGACCATCGCAGTCTTTCAGAGAGAACTTGCAGCCTACGGATACAAATTCCAGTTCGTCACCCTGGCCGGGTTTCATTCCGTAAACCTCGGGATGTTCGAACTTGCCAGAGGCTATGCGAAAACAGGGATGAGCGCCTACGCGAATTTCCAGCAGAAGGAGTTCGAGTCGGAAAAGGTCGGATACAACGCGGTGAAGCACCAGGCATTT
>JAEZHY010000307.1 GCA_023416335.1 Pseudomonadota bacterium
ATGCGGAAGCCTTCTCCTTTTGTAAACTTTGAGCGGTTCACAAGAGGGAGGCTTTCGCATATTCCCGCAAATGTCAAACTCCGTGAGTCTCCCCGGCAGAGCCGGGGGGTTACCCATGCTCACTTAACAAACAGTACTGATGTATATATCCATGGGGAAAGATGAAATGAACTGAGACGAAATGATGCGCCCTGATAGATGTAAAGTTTTCTTAAGCAACGCAAGGATACATTAATCGAACTGTTAAAAGTTGCAAGAGAGAAACTGTCGCCCGAATGCTGCTCGATGACAAAATTAAAGTTCGAAAGTTATGTTGCGTGTTCCCGGCCGCACCTTTTCACGGCTCCGCACCGGCACGGTCAGGAAACCGTGCCTCAACTCAACGGGGGTATGGAAGTTTCATCCTCGGTCAAATTACATCAGGGGATGCACCACTTTTATGAAACTTCAACCATGGAGCCTCCAATCCCGGCAGTTAACCGGCAGTGCTTTTGAGCCGGCAACCAGGGTTTTTAAGGTCTTGAATTCACGATCAATTCCCCCGGAAGTTTTGAAGCGGGGGATTAAAAGCAACAGCATTGACGATGGAGCCGTGCCCGAGGCTCACCTCCACTTCTGCTGAAGCTTTATAAGAGTATGCGGGAAGGGTCCCGGCTCCCGAGTCGGCCATGGAATTCCGGAGCCGGTCGTACCGCCGGCTCCGTTCATAGGTCCTCAAGAGGTTTTCCAGCCCGACACAAGCTTTTCAAATCAAAAAAGTTTGGTTTTTGGATTGTATTTTTGTTAATTTAGTAAATTCGCGCAATAATTGTTCAGGAGGACACAGAAAACCCGTGATCCAGTGGTTTAGAGACATATTGTCGAAAACCGCCGCGATGGTCCGCAGGGACCCGTACGGTTATTCGATTGACGGTAAGCCCCGATTCCCCCTGCAGTCCTGGTTCGAACGGATGGTGGGCCGCGTGACCATTCCCGAGGACCAGCAACGAGTCCTCGAAGAACTCGCGCAGCGCGGTACAATAGTTTTTACCATGAAAGATCCCTCGCAGCTCGACTTCGTTTATGTCAGTCTGCGGCTCCATCAACTTGGCCTGGCCACACCGGAATTCATGTTCGACGTACATCCCTACTTCTGGCAGCCGCGCTTGTTTGCCATGAAGACGCTCCTCTATCATTTCGGCCACATCCTCCGCCACGGGAGCTTCCCGGACCCGTATGCCGACCGGCATTATACCGATAAGATCAAAGCCGGGCAGTCCGGCCTTTTTTTCCTGGTCGGGAAACGCGGTTATTATCGCAGCACGGTCCTGATTGGAAACGATCCGCTCGAACACCTGGTCGAGATTCAGAAAGAGACCGACCGCCCCATTTTCATCGTACCCATCGTTTTGCTCTACAGCAGGCATCCGGATGGACAGAGGCGCGGTCCGCTCGAGTTTCTCCTCGGGCAGAAGCGATACAGAAGCTACATTCGAAAGCTCTTTGCATTCGTCAGCGGCAATCCCTACACGATCATGGAAACCGGGGAACCGGTCAATCTCCAGGAAATCGTTCCGGAGCTGTCCGAAGACCTTTACCGGAAGCGCAAGCATCTTTTTGAGCTGCGCCGCAATCTGATCGACTCGGTCGATGAGATCAAACGGGCCATTGTCGGTCCGATCCAGAAGACCAAGATCGAAATGAAAGAGATCATCCTCCACCATCCCAAGCTGGAAAGCCTGATGCAGCGGCGGGCCCGCTCGAACGGCCAGGAAATCTGGAAAGTGCGGATGGAAGCCGACGGGTACCTGGAGGAAATCGCGGCGAATTACAGCATCAGCTTCATTCAGGTGGCGGCCAAGGCATTCACCTGGGTCTGGAACAACCTGTTCGACGGAATCGACCTGGATTCCGAAAGTCTGCAGAAAGTGAAGCGGGCTGCGCGGCACAGCACGCTCGTCTATATTCCCTGCCATAAGAGCCACATGGACTATCTCCTCCTGTCCTATCTGCTCCATAGGAACAATCTTTACACTCCCTACATAGCGGCGGGAAAGAACCTCGCTTTCTGGCCTCTTGGGGGCTTGTTTCGGAAAGGCGGCGCCTTTTTTATCCGGAGAAGCTTCAAAGGGCTGAAATTCTATGCCGAGGTCTTCGCACTCTATGTCAAGACGATGGTGCAGCTCGGGCACAACATCGAGTTCTTCATCGAAGGCGGCCGAAGCCGCACCGGAAAACTGGTTCTGCCCAAACTGGGCCTCCTTGCGATACTCATCCAGGCAGTAGAGGAAGGATTCTGCGATGACCTCGTTTTCGTCCCGACATCCATCTGCTACGACAGGATCCCCGAGGAGGAATCCTACTTAAAGGAAGTCACCGGCGGAGCCAAGGAAGAGGAGAACCTGGGACAGCTCGTGCGTGTTCGCCGCGTGCTGCGAAAACGCTACGGCCGGGTCTATGTGAAATTCGCCGACCCTATTTCCCTCAGGCAGTACCTGGAGCGGCACAACTACGATCCCGGCAGGATGCCCCCGCGCGAGCGGCACGCCATGTACCGTGATTTCGCATATCGCGTCATCAACTGCATCAACCAGGCATCGCGCGTTACGCCCCATGCGCTTGCAGCGTCCGCGCTTCTCTCTTCCCCGCGGCACGGGGTTTCGAAGGCCGAGTTCCAGGAACTCTCCAAGATGTTCTACGATTACCTGACGGAACGGCAGATCGGACTCTCAAAGACCCTCAAGAACCTCGATGCGAGCCTCATGGATTCGCTCCGCGACCTGGAACGCAGCAAACTTATCGGTAAGCTGAAAGACGAAGACGACGACCTCGAAGAAGAGGTCTTTACACTGGAGGACGGCAAGCGGCTCACGCTGGAGTACTACAAAAACAACATTATCCATTTTCTGCTCCCGGCGGCATACGTTTCCAGTTCCATCCTGGCACAGCAGACGTTCCGCTTCAGCCTCGGACAGGTGCTCGAAGACGTCACTTTCATGAAAAACTTCTTTAAATATGAGTTCGTTTACGATAACGAAATAAGTGACGAAACTCTTATGAAAGACGTGCTGGATACGTTCGAAGGCATGGGTTTTCTCCACCGCACAGGGGATGGAGACCAGCCCTATATTCTCGCGCACAGGGGCCTCCAGGCCGCTCACGCTTTCCATGGCCTGCTTCGGAATTATTTCGAAGGATACTGGCTGGTTCTGCGGGGCATGCGCTACCTGCAGAACGGATACAACGAAAAGGATTTCATAAAGAAAATCCTGAGCCTCGGCCAGAAGGCCCTCAAGCTGGAGCTGGTCGAAAGGCCGGAATGTATATCGAAGATCATATTCGACAATGCATTGAAGTTGTGCGTCGAAAAGAACATAATTGTCAGGACGGTAAACGGAGATAAGGAGAAAGAGGAAGAATTGCGCCCGGGAACGGAAAGCCGGGCACTTATACAGCTTTACAGCAAGCAGATAAGCCGGTTCCTGCGATCGCCCCACTTTGCGCTCCAGTAGCGCTTCGGCTCCTCTCAAATCGGATTTCTGCCGGCTCGAATGGACCCTGGCATCCCGGAGGAATGAATGCCTCAACAAGGTATTCATTTTTCTTTTTAAGGTGATGCGGGTATTCCATTTTGCTTTTGCGAATGGAACAGCAGGTAATTCGCGTTGTGCTGTTTCCGGCTGGCCCCTCTTCTTATTTGCGTATATTCGAAACAGGAATTCACCGGTACTCGATACCGGGCGCCCCGCACGGGCAGGGCCTTTGAAAGGCCGTCTGCCTGGTGAGACGTTGTCTTATTAATGTTCCGCGCCACGGAATTGACATTCTCTTTGGCAGTATCGTGAAACAACTCAGGAGGCTTTAGATGGAAATTGCCGTTCACGCATTGGATCCGGCAAAAAGGCGCCCCAAACCGACAGACGAGAAGAACCTGGTTTTCGGCAGAGTGTTCAGCGACCACATGTTCATGATGGACTACACTGAGGGCAAGGGCTGGCATGATGCCAGGATCGAACCCTATCGCATGCTCGAAATGGACCCCGCCGCAATGGTACTCCATTACGGACAAGGAATATTCGAAGGCATGAAGGCTTACAGATGGCCCAACGACAAGATCTGCCTCTTCCGGTCGGACCAGAACTGGGCCCGCTGGAACCGCTCGGCTCATCGCATGTGCATGCCGGAAATCGATATCGATTTCCAGAACAGGATAATCGAAGAGCTTCTCAAGCTGGATAAGGGATGGGTCCCTCACAGTGTCGGTTCCTCTCTCTACATCCGTCCGACCATGATCGCGACCGAACCGCACCTGGGAGTCCGCCCGGCAGGCAGGTATCTCTACTACATCATCACCGGCCCGGTTGCGGCGTACTATGCCGAAGGGTTCAACCCCGTGAAAATCTACGTTTCGGACGAGTATATCCGGACGGCCCGTGGCGGTGTCGGTGAGGCCAAGACGATGGCGAACTATGCTTCCAGCCTCTATGCGGCGGAAGTGGCAAAGAAGAAGGGCTTTACCCAGGTACTCTGGCTCGACGCCGTAGAGCGCCGTTATGTTGAAGAAGTCGGTACGAGCAATATTTTCTTCAGAATCGGCGACGAACTGGTCACCCCGCCGCTTCACGGATCCATTCTGCCCGGCGTCACCAGGGACTCTGTACTTGCACTCGCAAAGCACTGGGGAGTCAAGTGCACCGAGCGCATGATCACGATAGACGAGGTCCTGGAAACCGCTGAATCCGGCAAGCTTAAGGAAATGTTCGCAACCGGTACTGCGGCGGTCATCTCGCCTGTTGGTGAGCTGTCGTTCAAAGAGAAGTGCTACAAGGTAGCGGACGGCCGTGTCGGCGAGTGGTCCCAGAAACTCTACGACGAGATCCTCGGCATCCAGTACGGCGAGAAAAAGGATGTGTTCGGTTGGGTGCGCCCGCTGAACATCTAGGTCCGGTATATTGGCAAGACCATACTCCGGGGGCCGGCTTTAATATCTGAATTCTCATTGCTTTTTGGCCCCCGGTGCTTACCTTCTTTATCAAAGGCCGACATAAATGTCGCCTTCTCCTAACCCCTCAAGCCCTGTTCGACTTCCCCCCTCCGGTCGAATGGGGCTTTCGGTTTTCCTGGTCGGCTCCTCCGATCGCAATTGATCTTAGACCGTTTATTCCCTATTATGTTTCGGTTCCAAAGTTACACCGGGGCCGCAGCCTGAACCCGAAAACTCCGGCCCCCCTTTCCATCCACCCGGAAATTGCTCCTTCGCTCTCGATCCAGCTCTCTTTTTACAGGCTTCGAGGAACGGGACCTTTCAGCATCCGCTCAAACGGCTGATTTGTCCCTGGTTTGCTGGAAAAAACACAAATTCCGAAAAGAGGAGACCGCTTATGGAATTCGTACTGCCGGCCAATGAGGATGGACTCCTTACACTCAGCCTGAACAGAGGCAAAGTGAATGCCCTGATCGACCCGGTCATCGAGGAATTCAACGCAGCACTGAACGTGGCCGAAAACGACCCCGAAATCCGCGCGGTCATCTTGTCGGGAACCGCCAAGTTCTTTTCATTCGGGTTCGATATTCCCGAGTTCCTGGGCTACTCCAAAGAGTCCTTCAAGAAGTACCTCGAGGCTTTCAGCGATCTTTGCCTGCGACTTTTTCTGTTTCCGAAACCGGTTATAGCGGCCCTCAACGGCCACACCATGGCGGGAGGATGCATGATCGCAATCTCCTGCGATCACAGGGTGATGGTCGAAAGCGATGCCAAAATTTCCCTGAACGAGATTACATTCGGGTCCTCCGTATTCGCCGGAAGCGTGGCGATACTGAAGGAAGTCGTCGGACCGAGGTATGCACGGGACATTCTCTTCTCCGGGAAAATGTATTCGCCTCCGGAAGCACTGCAGGTGGGGTTGGTGGACGAAATAGTACCGAAGGAATTTTTGATGGAAAGAGCCCGCGAAACCGCCCAAATGATGGGAGCCAAAGACCTGAGGGCATTCGCGTCCATCAAGAGACTTTTGCATGGGCCGATTGCGGAACACATCGCGATAGCGGAGAACGCGAGCCTCGATGAGTTCATCGATATCTGGTATTCCGAAAAAACCTGGAAGAACCTGCAGGGGATTACGATAAATAAGTGAGCAGTGAACGGTGAAGCGCAAGAGGGCAAACGAAAGAGCGTCGGATAGACCGTAGGGTGGGCACCAAGCTTTACCGTGCTCACCGGCCGGCCGGGACGGGGTTCCCAAGGCGGAGGGGCCGTTGCCCAATTGGAGACAAACTTTTTGCCGGGCATTTCGCGACCAGGTTCCCCAACCCGTCATCCCGGCAGTTTTTGAGCCGGGATCCAGAGTTTCTAAGGCATTGACTTCACGATTAATCCGCCCTAAAGTATGGATTTCCGGTGTAAACTCGTCCTGATCGAAGAGAAGGGTCCGGAATGATTTGAATCGTGACCCACAAGCCATTCGAGGCTATCGCGGCAATTTGGGTAACAGCCCCCCGGACCTTAGGAACCAGCGGATGACGTATTCCGTGGATGGGTGGCCCGGAATCATTTTCGGGTGCGCAGCACAAGAGGCATGGCTTGCGATGAATGTGCCGGCAGTCGAAGGATTTTAATGCAACCGTGTGGGTTTCATCGCATCCGGCGGGGAACACGGATGTTTTTTGCGCTGAAAGTGCTACATAATTTCAGCCCTTGGTCAGCGGAGCGCCACCCTGGGAACCGGCTCACCGATAATTTTTTCCTCTACCCTGAAAGCTTCATCACCTCGCTTCGCGAGGGTATACCGAGTAAGGAACTTTAAGGTTGTTCCTGAGGGTTACATAGATTGTCAACCCGTCGGAAAATCCTGATTTTCAGGAGATATCTCATTCAACATGGGTATGGGGTATACGAACACCTACCCAATTGCCAAACTTCGGGCTAAACTAAAACCCGCGCCCCCATGGGCATCACTTTACGCTTTTACGATTTGCGCTAAATCTCAAACGATTCAAACAAGACCGATTCCGTGATTCTTTTGATCCATCCTCCACTGGTTAAACCATCCGAACCGCCGCCGGGCATTGCGCGCCTTTATGGGACGCTTCGGGCGGCGGGGGCGGAATGCGACGTTATAGACGCCAATATCGAGGCAATCGAATATCTTCTCGACAAGACCCCGAACGACTCCGACAGGTGGACGCTCCGGGCGGTGCGCAACCGCGAGAGGAACCTTCAATCCATTCGGGGCCAATCCGGCTATTCCGACCTTCAGCGCTACAAACGCATCGTATCCGACGTCGGCAGGCTCATCGAAAAATCCGTAAACAACGGAGTACGAATCGGTTTGTCCAATTATAACGACGGGGAATTCTCTCCCGTCCGCAGCCGGGACCTCCTCCGAGCAGCCGCGGAGAATGAGAAAAACCCATTCCACCCCTACTTCTCGGAACGCCTCACCGGCATAATCGAGCGGAAGACGCCCCAGGTCGTGGGCCTCTCCCTGAACTTCCTGAGCCAGGCGCTTACGGCCTTTTCGATGATCGGCTTTTTGCGCGCGAAATACCCCGGAATCCGTATCGTCCTGGGCGGGGGGCTTGTCACTTCCTGGGTCCGAAAACCGGGATGGATAAACCCTTTTTCGGGCCTTGTCGACGAGATCGTAGACGGCCCAGGCGAGCGGACACTCCTGAGTATTGCCGGAAAAGTCCCGGCTGCACCCGAGGGAAACACATCCCGCGCAAAACAGCCTCAACCCGGACCTTTCCTCCCTGCATACGATCCTTTCCCGATGCATGATTATTTCGCTCCCGGGCCGATCCTTCCTTACAGCACCTCTTCGGGATGCTACTGGAACCGGTGCGGCTTCTGCCCGGAAAAAGCGGAGAAGACGCCCTATGAACCCATTCCCGCCCAAACGGCCCTGAACGAAGCGGCATCCCTCGTAAAAGATGTCCGGCCCGTGCTCCTGCACTTCACGGACAGCGCTCTCAGCCCGGCGCTTTTGCGCAAAATCACGGAAATGCCCCCCGGCGCGCCATGGTATGGATTTGTGCGCATCACAGGGAGCCTCGCTGATGAAGAATTCTGCCGCACTCTGAAAAAATCCGGCTGCGTCATGCTCAAACTCGGTCTCGAATCGGGAGACCAGGGGGTAATCGACTCGGAGGGAAAAGGAATCGACCTCGGCATTGCCTCAAGAGCGCTTGCTTCGATCAAAAAGGCGGGAATCGGCACCTACGGCTACTTCCTTTTCGGCACCCCGTCCGAAGCGGAAGCGGAAGCCCGCAATACGCTCGATTTCGCAGTGAAATATCACGAATATATCGATTTCCTGAATCTCGCGATTTTCAACATGCCCATCAACAGCCCGGATGCCGAACGATTCGGCACCTCCCCCCACTACGAAGGGGATCTTTCCCTCTATACCGGTTTCACACATCCGAAAGGATGGAACCGGGCCCAGGTCAGGCAGTTCCTGGATAAGGAATTCAAGCGGCACCCGGCGATCGGCCCGATCCTGGCAAAAGACCCGCCACATTTCACTTCGAACCACGCACCGTTTTTCTGCCGGTGATAACGTAGAATTTCTTAGACCTATACTTAAGCCCGCCGTATAGCCTAAGAAGTACAGGGATTAAAGCAGTGTTGCCCCGCGAAAATGGGGGGGCTGCCCCGAACGAGAGCCTCCTGACTTCATCTTTTATATACCTTAAATTCTAAGCTGCAAGTTTCTGTGTATCCCCTGCTCGAGTAATGGAGGAAGGGTATGGCTGGATTGACTCCCGCAGAAAGGAAGTCTTCGAATTCATTCGGGATCATATCGCTCCTCCTTCGAAGAAAATATTCCGGAGAGAGAGGAGTGGCCCGGAATCATTTCCGGGTATGCTGCACAGGCGAGCAGTGGATATGCGGAAGCGCGAGGACATGTTCGCAACTAATGAGCCGCAATCGCTCCAAGCTCACCGAACAATCGTAGCTGTCTTCAAATCCAGCATAGGGGTGGTATATCTCAGCCGGAAGCCCGGAATATTTTAGGGAGTTTGATGCTGGTTGATTTTGACTGTAGCCATAATAACCTGTCACTCCGTGATAAGTGACGGTGTCCCAATATCCTCATAAAATACCATCGCACCACAGGATAGGAGCACCTGTTCGGCCAAATCAACATGGGCAGCAGCAATTCCCGGATACGGTCTGAAGAAGCTTAACATCCGCCCTCGTGCCTCCAGTTTTCGTAAACTCCTGCCTCCATTGAAGTACACGGGTGCTTAATAAAATTTTCTTCGCACGTCCATTTTGCTGGACTAGTAAATTGCATCGTAAATGGGAAATCGTTGCCCAGCCTAGTGTGAGAGAGGAAATGCTGTTTCAGCCAGTAGGGAATGCGACAGACGACGATTCGGGTAGCCGGTAGAAGGCCTGCGCTTACCCTCGGCTTTGACCGCAGACCTTAGGAACCACGCATCCGATACCCCTCCAAGAGTTGATATATAGCCAAAGAGTCCTCCTAATAATTACAGATCAATAGCTCCTGAACCTCAGGAGCAACCTTCTTGCTGCAATAGGCCGTACGGATGGTGCGAATACTGAAATCTTGAAAAAGAGCCCTTATTTCCGGAGCATCGTTGAGGCTCAAGAGGAACCTTCCCTTGATTCCGGAAAGGCACTCAGCCATTTCGGAAAAATCAGCCTTAAGGAACATTCCCTTGCCGTAAAGGCTTTCGAAACCCCAATAAGGAGGGTCCAAATAGAAAAAGGTGCCAGCCCTGTCGTATCGAGCAACAAATTCACGCCAATGGAGATGCTCAATAACAACCCTGGCCAGACGAATATGCATGGCCGAAAGATCCTCTTCGAGGCGCAAAAGGTTTATTCTAGGGCCTCTTGAACTCGAACCGAAAACCCTTCCCGCGACTTTGGCCCCAAACGACTGTCTCTGCAGATAATAAAATCGGGCAGCGCGTTGAATGTCCGTGAGGCCTCCGGCTTGAAGCTGCCTGTTCCAATCGATAAACCACTCCCTCGAAGAAACCAGCCATTTGAATTGCCTACAGAATTCTTCCAAGTGGTTTTGAAGGACTCGGTAAAAGGCTATGAGATCGGAATTCAAATCATTGATGGACTCACGCCTAGACTCATTCTTGGTGAAAAATACCCAACCGGCCCCAGCAAATACCTCGGCATAGTGCTCATGTTCCGGAATGAGTTCTACTATGCGTTTGGCCAACCTTGACTTACCTCCAATATAACAAAGGGGTGATTTCATACTGGATCACGTTCCTCATGTCTGCTACCCTCCGCTTTGCTCACGTGGGCAGGAGTAGCAGCCTGGCTGTGATCCGCAGTGGCTTCTGCGGGTCGGTGGGGAGGTGCAACTCCCCGCCTGCTCCTTACATACTGAAACCGTCTACGGTGTCTCTGCGAGCTTCGCCCTGAAGAAATCGAACAACTCATCAATAAGGACGGTGCTTTGGACGCCGCCTTCCGAAATAATATTCACCTTCAGCCTTTCGTCTCTTTCCTCGAGGGCGGTTCCGCAAACTGGGCAAAATGCCGCGTCTTCAGGCGGCCTTGGCAGCCCAGGCGTGGGAAAAGGGTTGAACTTGCCGCATTCACCGTTCGGGCAGAACTTCGCCTTTTGCAGTTGGATAGCCACTATTAAATCTCCTTGAGTTCCGTTTCGAGTTTTGTGACGAGTTGACGCAGGCGCGAGGACTCAGCGAGGGCAGCGTCCCGTTCGCGCAGTATCGTTTGATTTTGGGCCTGTGCGGCCTTGAGCTGCAAGTTCAGCGATTCTATTGCGATCGCCTGGCGACCGATCAGTTGCACGACCTGGTCGATTGTGAGATCCATTGAATTCGCTCCGCGATTAGTCATAATGAGCCCCGTCGATGAAGACCATCGGCATATTGGGCGGATTGTCGGTTTGATAGGCGTTGCGGTACCTGGAACCGGAAAGCACCCAGGTGTTTATCTCTACCAGGGTGATCGCGCCGGCATCGAACCTGGTTGCCAGCCCGTATATGCCCCAGTTGTAGCCGGCCACGGCTCGAAAATACTGGTTCTTGAAGAGGACGGCCGGCTTTACTGTCCCGGAAGGAATCGGCGCGGATGCGCCTGAAACAACGTTTGGTATGATCGAGAGACCTTTCACCTGAAGGTCCTTGCCGGCAAAACCGGAGTCGTAGACCAAATTGCCGTCGCTATGATACACGCGGAGGCCGTAGAGATCGGTCGATTGCTGCATGAGCCCGGAGCGTTTGAACAGATATACGTTCGGGTTCGGCATTCCGGAGGCACCATAGAAGGTCACGCACCACTGGTTATAAGCGGTGTTCCAATAGAGCCTGGCAAACATCTCCGCCGTTCCGGTCGGAAGATTATAAAAGGGAACGGGAGGATTCCCCGGATCTGTAAACTGGGTCGCAAGATACGCGTGCTGAGCATGCCCGAAGCCGTCTGAATACGTGGTCCAATAGCTCGGCTTTCCCACATAGAAGAGGTTCTGCCAACCATTGCCGATTAAAAGAGACCCATCCGGCCCGTGAACATGCAGTCCGAAATCCGGCATCCCTATCTCCCGAATAGAAAAATGGTCGTGTTACACTGCTCGGGGATCGCATCCGCCACGTAGCGGTTCGTCCATGTGAGTGTCATGGTCGAGTTGTCCATAGAGACCCAATGCCCGGCCGTGTAGTCCGCAGGCACGGCGACCGCCCGCAGTTCCCATCCCGCCCACTGCGAATAATTCGCGGAACCGGAAGATCCGGCGCCGACCATAAACTGATCGATCAGTTGCCATCCGTAGCTGCTGGAGTCGAACTTCACCGTCCCATCCGGGTTTAGAATTTGAAGACCGTAGGCCATATTTAACTCAGCGCCCCCAGCCTCACCCGAAGCCTGTTGTTCTCGTCATAGACTTCGATACGGTTGCCCGAAAACCGCGTTTTGCCGTCCGGACTGACGATCGTGACCTGCCCGGCATCGATTGATCCGGCCGAGATCTTTCCGGCCGAAATGTTTTGAATATGCCCGTCCTGGATGATTGCGCTCGCGATCTGCGCGGAGGTCGTAATGATGTTCGAGGCTGCAAGGGACCTGCCCTGGATGCTTCCGTCCACCAGGAGATCCCCGCTGATTCCCACGACGCTTTGCCCGTTAACGGTTCCCACTACAAACGGAATCTTTCCCGGCTGGGCACTGTTTGCCGGGTTCTTCACCATGAACTTGTTCGCAAGAACCATGAACTCGCTGGAAGTAGGTCCGGCGATAAGGCCCATTCCGGCTATGTTGCCGTTATTGTCAACCTTGATCGTGACTTCGGATTTAATGCCGTCGATGTCGATCTGAGCCGAAGATGCCTGCGAATTGGCCGTACCCGTCCAGGGGGCGGGACCCGGCTGCCCTTGAGCCCACTCTTCAAGCTGTGCCCGGCAAAAGAAGACATAGGAGTAATTGGAGACTGCAGTCGCGTACTTTCTTAAGACGCAATAAACCCTAACTGCATTGGCGGGAGCCGTTCCGGCAACCCATATCCTTTTATAGTTGGACAGCAGCGGACCGCCGGTCATTTCCATATCATTCGTTGTGGATGGGCCTGAATATGCCCCTCCGCACCATTGATCGTTTGTATCCAAAAACTCGATGTACACATCGGCCTTGCAATTGTGACATCCGGTATAAATGGAGAAACCGTAAGAAGAACCGGCCTTGATCGGCATTCGATCGGTTATGAAATATACCTCAGGCGTGCTTGTTGCCCCATCGCTCTGGTAGATGAAAGGCGTCGGTATACCAAAAGCTTTCCAATTGGAGTTTAGGTCGATCCCCAGGCCGATATTCATCGCTCCGAGCAACAAAGGCTCCCAGCCGGCAAAGCTGCCGCGGTAAAAATCGGGATTCTGAAGCAGATTTCCGCCTGCGCCGACCCCGTAAGCTTTCAGAGATATCTCGCCCTGCAGCCCGTCAATATCGACTTCAGCGGCAGTGACCCGGCCGCCTAGGGAAGAAATATCTCCGTCGATGTCTTCGGGCGCCGGCGTCCAGGAGGTGGCTTTGTCCCCCTCTTCGAGTTTGCATTCGGCAATCCAAACTGTACCGATATTCGGAGGATCTGTAACACCGTTAAGGTCGAATCTCAGGTAAAGACTGCACTCGTCAGCTTCTGTAACGAAGCTGTAAACAGTCTCCGTCAAAGATGAGGTTTGAATGTAATTCCCGGCCATGCGCTCGTAGATAAAGGCTTCGCCGGAAGCGTTCGGATCGTTTGTGCCCAGAACATAGCAATCCACACTCTGGACGTTTGCGCTGCACTTATACAAGAACCTCAAAGTGTATTTGACGCCGGGCTTGATTTTGATCCTAGGGGGGAAAAGAAACCTCTCCCATTCGGTATTGCTGGTGTAATAAAAAGCAGTAACATTGCCCAACGTCTCCCGCCCAATTGCCAATCCGCTTGTGACCCAACCCGTTGTACCTTTAAGAGCGCTGCCATTGGGAACGAGGTTACGCCCTCCTATTTTAATATTGTCCACATAGACTTGGCTTGCCTTTAAAACAATTTGGCCCTGGAGACCATCAATGTCCTGCTCGGCGGTCGTCATCCGTCCGGATAGATCTTCCACCGTCCCCTGGCTGGCCTTCAGGACTATCTGACCCTGCAGCGTAGTTACGTTAGACTCGGTAGCCTGAAGGCGGCCCTCGTGATCGGCCGCCTCGGTCTGGAGGTCCGAAAGCGCCTCCCGTGCCGATTCTATATCTGCTTGGGCCTGCTGGATTGTCGGAGTGAGTGAGGAATTGAGAATATCGCCTTCCAGAGCCAGCGTCAGTTCGTCAGGGAGGAAAAGGTTTGATCCTATTACAGCACCGTTGGTGGCTCCGGGATCGGCAGGCATTAGGGAACCGACACTGGCATCATAAGTGAAAGGATGGCCGGCGCCGTTGTTGTCCCAATTGACCTCATAATCGACCCGGACGGTGTTTGCGTCGATCTTTTCCGCTATCGTGCGTACCTGGGAGTCAGCAGTGAGGCGGCAACCGATAAGGACTGACTCAAAGGCATTCCCGGTGGTGGTGACTGTCGTGGAGGTCCCCGACGTGTGCAGGTTAGCCTTTCCGGATGCGCTTCCGTAGAAGATCTCGGCAGCCCGGGTGGGGGCCTCGATGGTGATTTCATTGAGAGTGGCGCTGCCGTGGTAGAGCTTATTTCCGTCCGAATCGGCCGGGATGAGGATGACCGCATATTTGCGTTGATATTCCACTCCGGTAATTTCGAAACTCGTTCCCGAGGTCGCGCCGGCAAAGATCCATTCCCACCTGGTGCGATCGGAGCCGGATTCGGCCGCAAACCAGACCTCGCATTGCCTGTAGGCCGGGTCCGCCGATTTGGTGAAGGTCAGCGCGATCCCCGCCGAGGTCCTTCCTTCCGGCCCCATAATCCGGGTCTGGGACAGTTTTACATCGCGGGGTTCCATGCGCTTTAAGGCGGTTTGGGAGAAGTCGTTTGATGGCGGCGCTAATTCTTCGAAGTCATATATTTCCGGGCGGTATTCGATAAGAGAGAGTGTCACCTTCTGGTCCTGGCTCTTGCTGATGTCCGTGATTCGGAACTGCCGGGCAAGCGAGTTGACCTGGCCGAAAGCATAGACGTCGTACTGCTGGGGAACGGGGTCGAAGTTCGTTGCCAGGTGAAGGGTCGTGTATGTGCCGGGCTCATCGGTTATGAGCGCTTCCTGGACGGTATCGTCCGAGAGGCGCACAAGGATCTTATAAGAGAGCCCGGACTCTAGAGTCACTTCCTTATCGAGAGTAACCGTGTTAGCGGTTGCCGAGACGATCCGGCCGCCGCTTCCCCAGCGCGGAACATCGTGCTGAATGTATACTACGTCCCCGATCTGGGCATTCAGGGCCTCGATATCGACGTCGATCTCCGCCGAGCGAACGAGGTACCGGTTGCACATGAGCCGGTACATTCCGGCACGCCAGGCTTCAGATGGCTTGGTTATTCCGAATAGATCGAGGCTTGCCTTGTACTGGCCGTTTGAAACATCCGGGCGGTAGACCGTAAGCTTGTCTCTTTGGTAATCGTTTTCCTGATTGGTGTAGTCGATTTCGATCTGGGTCGCACGTTCTTCCAGGGGCAGGAAGACTTCCTTGAACTTGCTCTCCTCGATGTTGCCGACCGAGTAGAGGTTCACCGGATCAGCAGGCTTATCGATCGCAAGAGTAAGATAAATCCCGTTCCAGACTGGAGTTGCGCGTCCGACCTGGCAAACCCTTAAAGCTGCTTCCCACATGGAAGTATCGAAATCGAACCCGCCATTGAATGTTACTCTTTTTTCTTGCCCGCCGTTTCCGTCCGGCACCAACTCGTCGCAGAAGTCCGCCCATTCCTTGAACTTCGGAAGATCGATCCTTGCCGTATCGAGTCCGTCAAACCGGACAACGTAAAACGGTGCGGCCTCCGTACCCTGGCCGCCGATCACAGGCTGTGTCAGGATATCCAGGGTCACCCAGGCTGGGTTATCCGACCAGTCGAGAATCCAATGCCGCAATTCCCAAGGGAGTCCCTGGCCACCGTTTTCCCAGTCAACGGGGGCGTGCACCTCTATCAAATCGCCGATCTTGCCGACAACCCTGTGGCTCTGGCCTCCCGCGATTATTTCATCGCCTACTGATACGGCGGAGAAATCTCCACCGATCACTGAAACCGACGTCGAAGAGCCGAATGTGTGAACTTTGCCCGTCCCGGCCTGATTGGGCATGCCGTCCCAAATCTGGACTATCGACATCTCTCCGGTACAGGAGAAACGAAGAGATCCGGAGAGCTGGTCGGTTGCGGTCGCGCGGATCGCGACGAGCACGTGACGGGGATACTGGAAGTTGTCGGTCAGGATTTCCCGTACGCCGGAGAAAAAGGACCTGTCCCCGATCGTTGTCGAGTTCGCATTACCGGTAAGCCTGGTCACTCGGATTTCATATTTTCCCTTCTGCCCGGGCGCCAGGGTATACGGATAGGTATAGCGGAGTACGGTCGATTTGGCCTCGGTGACCCTCACGTAATCGACTGCCGGCTGTGTGAAGTTCTCCACCACTCGTTCGACAAAATCGGCCGAGTCGTCGTTTTTTCGGTAAAGCTGCGGCACCGGCCCCAGCCAATGCCAGGTCGTTCCGCCGTCTGCAGGATCGCCCTCTTTGTGGTCCGCGTAGTTGGCGCTTCCGCTCTCGACATTCCACCAGTATGCCCGGCTATCGGCAACGATCCACTTGCCCCGCGACCATACGGAAGGAAGAAGCCCGGCCCCGTAGTCCCTGAAGGAGTACGTGTGTTCCGGGTACATGGTGATGTTTTGCCAGTCGGCTTCCCCGAGCTTTCTTACCTCGATCCGGACATCCACCGAGCGAGTCTTGAGTTTTGCCTCGTTGTCCGCTTCCCAAAGACCGGTCGGAAAAGAGACATCGACCTCCAGCATGTCGAATTCCGAGCCGACCGTTTCGTAGACGTAAGGAGTGCCGTTCAGGATTTCCACCGAGGAGGGGTACTCCACCTTGGTGTTCTGGAAGCCTTCGATCGCTTCCTGGTGGAGGTACCCGTAGCGGGTCTTTACCTCGACCTGCTGGAAGTTCTGACAGGGCTGATCGTTGATTTTGAAGTTGGCCAGGCTTTTGATCGGCCCCAAACCGGGGCAGACCAGGGCGTTAAGTATTTGGGTCTGGCCCTGGTTCTCGATGTACGAACAGATAACGTTGCCGTAGATTTTATGAAGCCCGTACCACTTGGCGACCGGAATGCCCTGCTGTTCGGTGTTTTGAGGCGACCAGGAATAGCATTGCGAATCGAGCGCAGAATCATAGGTCGGTTTTGCCGTTGCCGGAGGAAGCAGGGCGTTTACGATCAAGCCGCCAACCATCGTAAGTCCAGCAGCAATCAGGCCGGTTGCAATCGTATTGCCCGCAAACCCCAAGGCCGCGGCCAACCCGGGCGCCGCCCATGAGGCAACCAGAGCCACCCCGAGCATCAGGATGGACCGGAAGAGGTTCTTCCCTCCGCTTCCGCCTCCGGACAGAGCCGCCGTGAACAGAACGAAATCCCCCGGCTTAGGGCAGGTGATATTCCAAAGCTCGAGCGGTACCAATTTGCCGTTCAGGTAGATCAGGACCGGGAGATCAGCAGGGAAATAGCGGCTGCGGAGTTCGAGCAGGGATATGCCGGTGACGAACGGGATCGGCAGCGTCTCGCGTTGGTCGAGGCGGAAGGGGTGCTGGATGATTGAAAGAGAAAGATCGGTTGATATCCCTCCCTGAACCTTTTCCATTGATCTGTTTGCGCCGGACAGAGGATCTTGGATCATGCGAATACCTGCCAGGTTCCGCTATCGTCATAATAGCGGTACCTGATTGAAGGTCGAAGAAAAAGGCTGGCCATTATCCCGCCTACTCATTCATTGTGAGAATGTGGTTCCGCTACGTCTATAATTACGAGCCCTCAGTTTCCCAAAACCCCGTTATCCTGTGCCGCCACACGGGCGAATCCAGGCGCTCTATTCCCACCCGCATTTTGGGGAGAATGTGGATGAAGCGTTTGGCGTCCGAAAGAACCATTCCGATATGCGTCGTGTATTGGGGGTGGAGCTTGAAAGTCACAAGGCAGAAGGGTTGCGGGCCGGGAAGTTCGAAATAATAGGCTTTTGCGTCCTCGATCGAGTCGTGCATTGCCTCCGAAATATCGGTTGAAGGATATTCCTCGGGGATGAATCGGCCGGTACGTCTGCGGGTTTCGATCATGAGGCCGTAGCAGTCGTATGCTTCGGGGCCGCGGGCGCCATAGCGGAATTCTTTGCCGAGGAGGTCGAGATATTGGAATGAGTTGTCCATCCAGTACCCTTTGTTTGTGATGCAGTTTGTTAGCGCTCCGGAGGCCTTGTCGTTGTGCCTCTTGCGCTTCGCGCCCGGATACCAATCCGGGCCACCCATCTGAAAAAGACCGGTTTCACGGTTCGCAGCCGGCGGTGGCGTGGTCGGGAAACCGCGCTACAACATGTATTGGCCTACACGATGCGCCAGCCTGTCAGGTTGAGGCCCGGATAGCCGCCGAATCGGGCTGTATTGCCTATCTGCTCGCACCTTTTGAAGGTTCGGTCGCATTCAGTCTCTGAACCGTCATAGGCGCATTCCCGGCCCTTGAAATCCCAATTGCAGTGCAGGCTGATGAAACGATGTTGCGGGAACCGTTTTCTCAGCGGGCTCGCAGATCCCAGCGAAAATGTCACCCAGTCCGCTTCGGCCGAGCTGGAGAGAACTGTGAAGGTCATTTCCAGTTCCGTATAGTCTTCGGAAAGATGCCCCGCATGAACCACCCGGACCGTCACCTCCGAGCCTACAGCACCGTCCAGATCCTCCAGGTACGCCTGCACGAGCTGCGTTACGTTACAGACCTTGAGCGATATCGTCGGCAGCTCGCCTTTGCTCGACTGCTTCGTCGGCTCCAGGTAGAAGGGGAATGCCGTGTAAACCTGCCCGGCAAGCATTATGTCCTCGTTGTTCGAGCAGAACCGGAGCTGCTCGCCGTTTGACAGGGCGATATCGAGCAGCACGAGCCACGGGTCCGTCGTGTAGAGCTTGTTCTTTTCGCGAACGAGGACTGTGGGAAGCGTTTTCATTTAGACCTCCTCAAGAGCCATTTCAGCCCGCCAATGGAGCTTCGATCCAACCGGAACGTACTTCACCGGTTCCTTGAATCGGACCGTCTTGACCTGGCCGTCCACCGGGTTCGTCCAGTTGAACGCATCCGCCCCGACCTTGACCGAGTTTTCGAAGCCCTGCAGCGCCGCCTTGTCGGCTGCCGAAAGATACTTAAACTGCAGTTTCCACTGCATCGGGATGCGCGTTGTTCGCGGCCTGGTCTTCGTATATCCGCCTTCGGACTTCGCCCGGATCGTCGGGTCGAATGCCTTGCCCTCTTCCCAGGTATCTACGTCCGGGGCATCGGACAGCACGGGGAAATTCAGCATCGATCAGCTCCTTTTCTGCCCCTGGATCATCCTGCCGAGAACGCCGTATTCGTCGATATCGCGGGCCACAACGTTGATGACGTACTTGTCCAGTTCCCGGGTTGTCGGCCCCTGTTCAAGCCTTAACGGCATTGGTGACTGGTTGTCGATTCTGACTTCCACGTTCAGTTCCGACGCCGAGCCTGCATTTTGCCCTCGTGGAATGACCGCTTCTCCGCGTTGAAGAATGGCCGGGAATTCGTCCGATGCCAGTCCTGAGTGCAGGCGAGGAGCACCTGCAAAAAGAAGCGGGTCAACCATCCGCATTGTTTCCCCTCTGCCCGCCACACCGCCTGAATGGAAGATCTCGGCAGGAAAGAAAGGCAACCCGGCGTCACCACCCGCCCCGGAGGTGCTGAAAATGCTTCCGATCACGTTCTTAATCCACGATGAAGCCATCTTGACGGTTGAGTTCGCGAAAGATTTGGCAAGTGAATTACAGAAGACGTCCCATAAATTCGTGGTGGAGGTCAGTTCCGATTTGATGACGGTGCCGAACAGGTTCTTGACACCTGCGCTCGTCCCCTCGACGAAAGCCGAACTGCTCTTCCCCATTTCGTCAAAAGCGGCTTTGACATTCTCCGAATCTCGGCCAAGAGCTTCCTGCTGAGTCCGCATCTTGTCGATTGCAAGTTGCCGGTTGCGTTCCGCCGCAAGAAGCTCCTGTTCCATGCGGAGCTGTTTCTCCATGGATTCTGATATCCTGGCATACGAATCGACCTGCTGTCCGGATGATTCCGCCCAAGCGGCACTGCCTGTTGCTGCGTCTGAGACCGATCCCGGAGAAGTGATTCGTCTTCTGTTTTCGTTCATTTTTGCCATTTCATCCCTCGTTTTATCCCAGGATAAACAAGCCCTTTTTCAGGTAGGGATAAACTTGTTGTATTCGGGGCTAACTTTTTCCTGCCCATCTGATTTTTCTTTTCAGTAAAGCCAGATCGAACCAGAATTGAAGATCAAACGAATCATTCTCGAACCGGAAACCGGCCTCCTGGAGCGCATGGACTCGAACAAGCGATGCCGTATAAGGCGCAATCTGTTTTTTCAGATCCGGATTTATGTCGCATTTGCTGCAAAGCTCGCGAATCGTCTTTCCGTCGCAACCTGTCACACTATCGGGATTACACCTCGGAGCGAGCAGCCGATCGATTTCCTTTTCCAGGTCTATCCTTCCAAAGGGATGTCCGGTTCCGCCTCCCTCGCGGCACCGGTGTTTTCGAAGACGCCGGCTGCAACACTTGCAACGATGTCGCCCGCGTGCCGAACAAGAAGCTCCTTCCAATCCTGGCGGTAATCGGGATCGCTTGAATCGGAAGAAAAAGCTTTTCCATCAATTCCGATGGTCCCTTTTCTGAAGCCAGTAATCAGCCTCGATCCGAACTTGAGCCGATTTTCGAAGATCCTGCTCTTTATTTTGTTCCCGCGCCGCTCGAAGGCTCCGTTCTGGTAGGCGGCTCTTTCCTCGTTGCTGGGCATGCGATAGTAGATTTCGTGCACATCCCCGCTAATTCCATCCTGAATTTCGAGCACGTTGCGCTCGGCTGCAAAGTCGCGCATCAAGTTCTCCTTATCTAGACGAACCTCACTACCAGTTCATCGTCTCCACTGTTCATCGCAAGTGCGAACGGTATTCTGTAGACCGCCCTGCCGTCCTTGTCCGCGTAGCTGATATCCCGGTACTGCAAGGCCAGGGCTTCGATGGAGAATCTGTTTCCTGCCGCAGTCCCGATCGTCACTGCAAGCGCAAGCGGAGCGGCATTCTCCCAGTTGTTCCAGAACGGGTGCGAAGCTTCCGCAACAGCTTCCGGTTCGAAGCTTCCCTGCGGCTTCCGTCCGGTGATTTCAAATCCGGCAATCCCGGTTTCCGCGGACATACTCCGCCGTTCCGCAACTGTGTTGTTCAGATCCACTTCGAGTTTCTCCGCAACGGGGCTGAATGCACCGATTGTGAAGCTCGTGTTCACGGCGATCGGCGGAAGCACGGAACTGAGGGTCTGTGCGCCGGGAGTTGCGTCCATCGGCGCATTATAAAGCCCCTTGAACTTCCATTCGGCCATTGCCGGTTTTCCCGCTTCAGCCGTTATGCTGCAAGAGCCTCTGCACCCGGTTACCTTGTGGAAGAGGCGGTCCCGGTAGACGTATAGCGTACAGGATTCGAACCCGGTGGAAACTGGGGCATAGACGATGCTGGTGTTGGGAGTTATCGTCTCGCTCATGCCGCATGCCCTGAAAAGAGTGCCTTCCCAGCCCCAGGCCGGGAGTACGCCCCTGGTACCTGTTCCCTTCATCTCGGTTTTGAAGGAAACCTCGACACTTTTGACTCCCCTCCGAAATTGAAGGGGGGACAGTGAGCTTTTCATTCCGCTCCGCTCATTGATTTCCCCCGCAGGCCTGATTTCAAGGTTCTGTGCCATGATCGCGTTTGCGCCCGGCGTGGGCACAGGATCCGTCCCGTAGGTACTCTCTATTTTTGCCAGCACTATTGTTTTTCTTGTGAGCATTCCCGCGCTCCTGGTTCTATTTTCGAAACCGGCTCAAACTCTCCTGCCTTCAACTCTTGCTGAAAAAACCTGGCCCATATTCATCCCTGGATGAGACCGTAAACTGCCCTTCCATCGGGATCCTGGACGCTTATTCCTTCTTCATTGCCCGGCATTTCACGACCTCCTAAGAGACAAACCTGCTTCGAGTCCTGAATCCGATTTCATAGACTGCAAAGTCCCGGGTCCCGGATACAGCTTCCTCGGAAACGGGAGCGAGCGGGTCGATGTCCATACCGCACGTCTGGTCGCACAACGCCGTCCGCACATCCTCGAGCACCTCATAGATCCCCTTGTCGCCAGCCGCCCCATGCCGCACGGCTTCATCCCCTCTGAGGTTTCGCACGGCCACAACCACGCTGAAGATCATTTCCCGATCCAGCGCACCGGACATTTTCCGAGAGTAAGCGCCTCGCTGGTACACAACGAATGCAGCCGGGCAAAGCGGCGAGAATTCTTCTATTTCGCTTGCGCCACGGCTCAGGAATTCGGAAAGCGAGCCGCAGGTCTTCAGATAGGGAAGCGCGGTGGAGAGCCTTCCTATTATTGCTTGCTCTATCGTGGTTAAAGAGGCCATGGCCTAGAATCCCAACAGCGAAGAGCGGGTAAAAGCGCGCTCCGGGTTTTCGTCTGCCGTTTCAGTGCGATTCACGTCCAGAGGAGTCCCTTCGGGATCGGACACACCCAGGGAGATTTTCCCCGCCGCAATCCCCTCGAGAAACCGGACGGCGTTTTTGTACCGTTCAGACCGATGTTCCGGGATTTTTTCCCGCCGCGAGTAAAGGTTATAGACTGTAATATCGACCGCGAGCCTGCGGACAGCCTCCGGCACGGGCACAAGAGGGACCTTCATTCGCACCCCGAGGTAGCCGTCGATCTCATCGTCGGCATCCTGGATGGCCTGTGTAACCCGGATCTCCGAAACGGCGCCGGCCCCTTCATCGTCCGTGAGCTGCACAAGACGCAATTCATCGACCTGGTTTTTCACTTCATCGAGAGTGCAGTAAGACATGCGTAACCTTTCCGTTTTTTCGTCCCTGCGCTCTTCCTCCTCACGGGGAGCGCAGGGAGCCGGAGAGTCAACTGCTACGCCAGCCAGGGCACGACAACCATTTCTGCCGTGTTGTACCAGGGGTTGCCGGCACCGGAGGCGTTGTTGGGCACCTTGAGAATCGACCGGCCCGCGCTTTCAAGTGTGGGAGGCACCACCAGGTGGGTGGGATTGATCCCGAGGGGCACCCCCTCTTCGTTTTTGAAAGCCATCATGGCCGCGCGGGCCGCAGCGTAGCTCGCCTCATCCAGAGTGCTTCTGCTCCCGTAGGCAAGCTGCCACAGACCAAAACCGGCATTTTTCCGGTCATCGACGCCGTATCGGTATTTCTTTCGCATGAACACATTTTCGTCGTCGGGTTGATCCATTGCCACGAATTCGGGCCTCTTCCGAATCTGGAGAATGATCGGTTTTATCGGCCGGGAAAGATCGAGCAGGAACCACGGATCGCCGGATCCGCCGCCGAAGTTGGAGATGACGTCGCTTCCTGCTGCATGGTCGGTATCGAAGAAATACTGACCGTCATAGCAGAGGGTCGAGAAACCCGCCTTGAGCAGGGAGAATACCAGGATGTCGGGATGCTGCTTTGCAGCCCACGCCAGCCCCTGTATCATCGGCGTGTAAACCCCGATCTGGTCGTCTTCGATATCGTTTCGATCCACCTCGATCGTGGCCTCGTAATCCTTGTTTACGATCTCATAATGGAAGGCGGACAAATCCCTTATCGCTCTGTCGCCCATCCACTCCCGCAAAATGGGGAAGTCGCCGAGCCATTTGTAATCCACTGAACGGCCCTCAGACGGAACCTGCATGGCCACGATCGGCCACTGCGACGGCGCTCCATCGAAAGCCTCGTTGAACACCGTCTTGAACGATCGATATATTCCGGAAAGATTTGCCTGATTGATGATCATTGTTTTCTTGCTCCTCTTCTCAAAAATGTCAGGATTGCTTTCGGATTTCTTTCAGTCTTCCGGCATCTGCCTTCCGACCTCCGAACCGACGGCTATCTCATCTCAATATCCACGCCCACCACGGTCGCACTGACAAACTCGGCGACCTTGCCGCAAGCAACCGAATTGGTTGTGGCCTTGGCCACGGTCTGATCGTCCGAAACATTGACGGATGCACCGATATCGGTGATGGCCATTCCGGATGCCGCAAAGCGGAAGACCCCTTTGCGTCTGACCCGGACAGAAATTGTGCCGTTGCTCCCGGCGGAATTGTCGGCGGCTTCCACCGCGACCCCGACGAATTTAAATCCGGAGGTATCCGCCCCGGGCACGGCATAGCCGCTTGCGTTCACGCAAACGAGTGCGCCGGCGTAGATCCTGGTGGCCGCTGCAACCTTGTATTCGATTTCGACTCCTTCCCGGTAAACCGTCTTTCTGTCTGAACTGAGAGCGGTCATCCCTTACTCCTCCTTCTTGGTCCGGTTGAATCCGGCTAGTTGTTGTATTTTTTCCAGGTTTCCTCGTTTATCCCGAGGAGCTTATTGATATGGAGCTGGTCCGAACCGGGGCCGCCCGAGTTGGGGTCGGCATGTCCCACCATGCCGGTCTGCTCGATCGGAACCACCTGAGGTGCTTTCGCAACAAAGAGCCGGAACCCTTCGGGGTCTGCGAGAGCGTAGTTTTCCGCCCACTCGCGCTGAGCCGGCGTAATTTTTCCTTCTTTGAGAGCGGCGGAGACCATTTCGTCCCGATCGCGCTCTGCGAGTCTGCGTTTGAGCCCGGCAACTTCAGCCGTAAGGTCGGGTCTTTGCCGCAGGGCATGGATCGTTGCGACCGCCTCGCTCTTCCCGGCACCTTCGGGCAGACCGATTGCATCGAGGATTTCCTTGCAGGCAAAGATCTCCGAATTGCGGAGCTTTTCAACGGCCCCGATCACTTCTTCGGCCCCGGCCGTCTCCGGGAGCCCCACCTTTTTTGCAATCTGTTTCAAGAACTCCATGCTTTCTCTCCTTTCTGGGTCATGATTGTTTAACGGTATGGAACCAGTCCCCTGAGACGAAGCGGTGCCGCCATGCGCACCTGGAGAACCCGCATCCGGAGGGGATTTTGCAACGATCGGCTTTATCCAGTTGAGGCGCGGCGCATTGGTGAGGGCCACTCGAAGCAGTTCCGAGAGCTTCCGTCCGCTTTTCGATACGAGAAAAACCGGTGAGAAGTAGCGGTATTCCTTCTTTTCGAGGTACTCCCTTGCCCGGGCGGTCCATTCGACGGACGCCCAGAGGCCGTTTTCTCCCCGGTTTTCGAGCGTTTTGATCCAGCCCGCTGCCGGGGCCTCCGTCCCTTCCTCGGTCTGGTGTTCGTAGTCGATCACCATATCGAGTCCCCTGGCATTGAAGCGCTCGATCACGCCGTTCATTGCATCGGGATCGACCAGGAAGGATTCCGCGCCTTCTATTTCGACCAGTCCGTACGGAAAGACCTGAAATACGTCCGGGACCGAATCCCCTCCGGCCATACGCGCGAGGAATCCAAGCTTCGAAGTCTCATTTGTTTCCACGGGCAACTCCATCCTTTATGAATGCGCTCAGTGTTTGAATCACTCGACTGATCGATTATTCTTCCCCGGCAACAGACGCATCGCCGTCCCCCGCCGCCGCTTCCCGTTTGTTCACTGCTTTCCCTGCCGGGATCTTGAATCTTTCCGACAAGTGCTCCCGAGTGAACTGGAAGCCCAGTTCCGAGAGGATTTTGTAGACTTCAGCCACAGACCGGAGATCTTCGGGCGGTTCACAGAGGAACTGAAATCGCGGCACGGGAGCGTCCCAGCCGAAATTGAAGCCCACCAGGGGCCGGAGGATCTGCCGGCTTATTGTTTTCGCAAGCGAATTGCAGTCCGCTTCGATAAGGTCCTGCCTCACTTCCGAGTGCACGCGGCCGAGGGCATACGATCCCTCCCCCTTCCGGCCGCCCGGGTCCGATGAAAGCGTCTGACCGAGAATCGCCTTCGACATCTGAGCATCACAGAAGGAGGTGAGACTTTCGTAGACGTTGAGGGATGATCCTTTCTGGGCTTCGATAAATTCGATTTCGGTCGTCTTCGAGATGATCCCGGCGGCATCCGAACCCAGTGCGCGCACCGCCTGCATCAACGCGTCCCGGTCGGCCCTGCTCGCTCCCGGTTCATACTTGCCAACTCTCAGCGGCATTCCGTACACTTCTGCAAAGCCCATCCAGTCCTTCACAGCATAGTTCTTGAACAGGTACATCCATGCGCAGACCCGCATTATTCCGGCCCGAGTGTCGTATCCCGACCTTGCCCGACAACGGTGATATACGAATTTGAACGGTGGAGGATCGACCCCGCGGATGGGATCCTCTTCGGTGAGGATTCTCGGACTGAGGGATTCGAAGAAGGTGATCCGCTTGGGGTGAATCCAGTTCAGCGATTTGATCGTTGCTTCCCCTTCGGAGGCGTCCCAGAGGATTTCCATCATCGAGTACCCTTTGGAGAGGGCATCCAGAAGGTCCAGAATGTGCTCGTCGAGATCGGCCAGGTTTTCCAGGAATGCGCTGCAGAACCGGACGATCTCCCTCGCCTTCGGGGAGGCTTCATGCGAGCATACTTCCCAGCCGAGTCCCTGGACGGCAAGTTTCCGAATCTGGAACTGGCTGGCAAGATGCGCGTCCTTTTCTTCCATTTCCTCGAACAGTTCGGCCTGCTGCGACACATCCCCGCTGTCCGCCTGCCTGAATATCCTGGCCAGCCGTTCCGGCGTCAGGCCGCTCGAAGGGTAGGAACTCCACCTGTCGCGAAGGACGGCTGTCGCCATCTCGCGCATTTCCGGTTTCGCAGCCGGTGTGACTGAAATGGGACGGTTGAACTGGTCATGTAGGATCGTCATTTCTTCAATCCTGTTATTCGAGTCCTGGTTCGATGGAGACAACCCGACTTTCAGGTATTTGAAATCCGCCTCCATCCCTGCTTTTCAAAAAGAGAAACAGCAGATGGGGAGGTCTATAACAGGGGGGTGTTTCAGGTAGGGAAAAAGTAGTTGAAGAAATTTTTCGGTCGGATGCATTTTTTTGAGAGCATAGATACTCTGCTGGAGATTCGAGATTATGCCTGAACGAGTGAGGATTTGTTATTCACATATTGTGAAAGAATAGCTGTACTTGGGCAGGCCGTTTAACGTGGGAACCCTGCTGCGTAGCCGATACTATTGCGCAGTGGGTGAGACTGACGAAAGCTTTTCCCTCATGTATCCCTGGCTACGAAGACAGAAGATAATGGGCAGGAGCGGTGTCCTGGCACTTTGCGGACTCATCACGAAATTTGGCAGCTGGGATACCCGGTGGGAATACTTCCGATCAATGCGCTGTTATGATATTTTTAGGGCGTCTTTCCGTGTGGGGTCCGTGGACCGGTTTTCCCAGAAGGAGTATACCTGCCATGCCGGACGGATACGCCCAATAATAATAGCGACAACGCCATTCAAGGCGACTGAACCGATTTATCCTGTCGCCTTGCTAACTGTCGCACGCCACCGCCGACCTGGGTGGTGCATCCCGTCTCAACCCTATCGAGGTGCTCGGTGAAAGGAGGAGCCCATGCCGGCCCCGTATGCCCACATGAAAATCAGCGATCTCGCTATCAAGCGGTTTACGAGCAGCGACAGAGTTGTGCCCGAGCTTAGAGGATACGCCCAAGATTACTCCCGGTATATTCACCTTGGCTCTGTGGCGCCCGATTACCCCTATTTCGACGTGACGGGATGAAGCTCAGAAGCTTTGGGCCGACCACATGCATTACGACCGTACCGGCGACTTCCTAAAGAAAATGGTGGAGAAGTGCGTTAAAGAGTATGTTTCCGGGGTTTCCCGCGAGGAGTTCATCATCCCGTTCTGCTGGATATTGGGCTACATCTCCCATGTCACAGCAGACTTGGTGGTGCATCCGGTCGTAAGCCAAATCGTGGGGGAGTATCTGGGGCATGAGAAGGAACACAAAGAATGCGAAATGGTCCAGGACTCCTATATCTTCAAGAAACTCACCGGGCGTGATATCGAGGAAAGCCACATAATCGAGGAACTTGAGAATTTCTCGAGTGATGACGGCGGAGACGACATCAGCCCGACCATAAAGGAACTCTGGAACGAGCTTTTCCAGAAGTACTTCCCGGATGAGTTCGAGAGCACCCCGCCAGATATCCAGGATTGGCATGACAAATTCACATCGCTTTTGAAGGAAAACGGAATCCTGCAGAAGTTCGGAAGGGCTTTTGGGGTAAGCTATAAGAGATTCTCTGAAACTCGCTGGGTGAACATTCCATACTACATTGGAAGAATCAAGTCTCCACGCGGCACGCCTTGCACCTACGATCAAGTATTCGAGAAGGCTGTCGAATGTGTAACCGACCGATGGGAGCTTCTGGCGCAGGCTATGGAGAACGGAGATGCTACGATATTCACGGACAAGATCGTCAACTACAACTTAGATAGAGGTGAGGACGATATCGGACAGCTGGTATTTTGGAAGGAGGGGACAACCGAGTTTGCTTGAAATTTAGCAGACTCAGGGGGCGGAAGCTTGCGTGTAATGGCAGGCCGGCATTTACAAAATCGTTTTTGAAGATAACCGTTCAGAGTCTTGCGACCAGGATCATCACTCCTTTGGCTCTAGGAATAATTCTCATCAAAGATCGATAGTTTATAAATTACTCGCCCAATAACCAGCCGACTTTTGGAAACTATGGTTCTTGAAATTGTGATTTTATGTAAGTATTTTAATTTGTTATCCGTCCACTTCCTGATTTAAAACTTGAAGGCTGTCTGTTGCAATTTAGCCAAAATAATCGCCGGTTCTCCTCTCGGATAACGTGTGATCCATCGTAAGCTCGAAACCTGCGATCATCGTGTCCTGCCCCCTTCATTAATGATCCGCCCGAATACAGTTGGTTTTCTATAACCTTCTCAACCGGCAACTCCGAAGACCAAAGCTCAATCCCAACCAAAACGGAAAAGCCGCCCCGTGGACATCCTGAAAATTGAAGACACGCTTACCGCCTATAACCAACGGCTGCTCAAAAACCAAACGTTCTGACCCCGCACTTGAATACACTTTTTCCCGGACCGCCCCCATTGCGACTCTCAACAAAACACCACAACCCCTCCTCGGAAGCTGCGCATTGACATAGTGATCCTCTCCCCTACTTTTTAGATATATTCCAATTGCTAATTCTTTGAGTAGCCGGACTAAACTTCATATTTCGTACTGAGCGGGCCAACTGATTTGGAGAATGCCGGGCTTCCAGATCTTTTCAATGATATTTGCTAACTGGCGTCAATGAGGAAAACTCCGGATGTAAACTAACTGGCACGTTTAGTCACTGATTAGTAGAATTCAAAGAAAGAAAGATAAGAAACATGATCTCTGCAGCATTTCCATACCAAAAGCAGCGGCGGCGGGTCCTCGGCAGCGAAATGGCGTACGTGGAGGTGGGAGAGGGCGACCCCATCGTGCTGTTGCACGGCAATCCCACCTCATCGTACCTCTGGCGCAACGTGTTGCCTTATCTGCAACCACTAGGCCGCTGCATCGCCCCCGACCTGATCGGCATGGGCGATTCCGACAAGCTGGCTGACAGTGGCCCCGACTCTTATCGCTTCGTCGAGCATCGCCGCTACCTCGATGCCCTGCTCGAAGCCCTTGATGTACGCGAGCGGGTGACCTTCGTTGTCCATGACTGGGGCTCGGCCCTCGGCTTCGACTGGGCCAACCGTCATCGCGAGGCTGTGAAGGGAATCGCGTTCATGGAAGCGATTGTCGCGCCACAGGGCCGGGACCACTGGGACAAGATGGGAATGCGTCCAGCCTTGGAGGCGCTGCGTTCCGAGGCCGGCGAGGCGATGGTCTTGCAAAACAACTATTTCGTTGAAGAAATTCTGCCGAACGCCATCTTGCGTAAGCTCTCCCACGAGGAGATGGCGGAGTATCGGCGGCCGTTCGCCGAGCCTGGCGAGGGGTGCCGGCCGACGCTGACGTGGCCCCGGCAAATACCCATCGAGGGCGAACCCGCTGATGTGAATGCGATCGCGACTGAATACGCGGATTGGCTGGGGACGAGCAATGTACCCAAGCTGTTCCTGAGGGCTGAGCCAGGTGGGATCCTCGCCAATGATACGCTGGTCAAGCTCGTCCGCGGGTGGCCGGCACTGACCGAGAAGACAGTGGCGGGGATCCATTTCGTTCAGGAAGATTCGCCGGACGAAATCGGAAGGTCCATCATCGAATGGATGAGGGCGTTGGGCACGGCCGAGAGGTGGGCGGCCTGAGGGCGGTAGCAGATTTTCGGTTTACAAAGTCCTGACTGCGACTGTCATTTGGCCGGGATGGGTCGGTGAGAGCTGGGCCAATTACCGATTATCCGGTTACAAACACAAGGAGATGAACCGATGACGAGAATCAAATATCGAACAGCCGACCCGGACGGCTTCAAGATCTTCTATCGTGAGGCAGGTTCGCCGGATGCACCGAAGCTGTTGCTGCTGCACGGCTTCCCCAGCGCGAGCCATATGTTCCGCAACCTCATCCCGCTTCTGGCAGATCGCTTCCACATCATCGCGCCGGATTTGCCGGGCTTCGGAAAGTCCGACATGCCAGAGCGCGGCTGCACTTTCGACCGGATCGCGAACACGATCGACCGTTTTACGGAAATTGTCGGTTTCGATCGCTATGCCGTTTATGTCTTCGATTACGGCGCCCCGACCGGTTTCCGCCTGGCCGTGAAGCATCCTGAGCGGATCGCGGCGATCATCTCGCAGAACGGCAACGCCTACGAGGAAGGCCTGAGCGAGGGCTGGAACCCGATCCGGGCTTATTGGGAAGAGGCATCGTCCGCCAACCGTGAGGTGCTTCGCGCTTTCCTCAAGCCCGAGACGACCATCTGGCAATACACGCACGGCGTCCGAGACGCGACAGCGGTTTCACCGGATGGCTATTCGCTCGACAATTTCTATCTGGGACGGCCCGGTGCCGATGATCTGCAGCTCGACCTGTTCGGCGATTACAAGAGCAATGTCGCGCTCTATCCGGTCTTTCAGAAATATTTCCGGACATACAAGCCGCCATTCCTGGCTGTGTGGGGCAAGAACGATCCGTTCTTCCTACCGGCGGGCGCGGAGGCGTTCAAGCGTGACATCCCCGGCGCAGTCGTGCGCTTTTTCGATACCGGTCATTTCGCGTTGGAGACGCATGTGGCCGAGATCGCGGCAGCGATACGCGACTTCCTTGCCGACGTGGCGACGCAGGTGGCAGCCTAACCGAAAAGCCATCATGCCCGGTGACCGTGATCCCCTGTCGTGGTCAGGGCGTACACACTTCTCCCTACAGGAGTTTTGTCAATATCAGGGGGCGCAGTCGCAGTGCTTGTCCCATGTTTATACGATCATTTCTGATACCGAAAAGGTGTTTTAGTTCTGGAGTCGGTTTTTTGTCAATCACGAGGAGAGCGCATGTTGAGGACTTCAAGCTGCCTTGATTACCTGTACTAACTCAAAATATATTAACGAACTTTCAACGTTTAACGCCATTTGGGTGGCTCACCTTTTAACCAGCATATAGCGACAAACAGGACGCTCACAAACCCAACAAGAACCAGTAAATAGGAAGTCTCCATGGTTTCAGCAGCAGCGAGCTTATACCAACCAAGTCGAGATACATTACCAGCGCTACCCAGCCTTGCCAAGACACTGGAAGACCCCAGCCCCACCCGTAGCGTTTTGCACGGAACCAGTATTTCTGCTCATAGAGTTTTTGAAACTGCGATTTTCTGTATTATTTTAGCTGTTTACCTCCTGATTAAAACTTAAAGTACCTGCTTCGTCTCACCGAATGAAGCATGCCCGGATTGGAACTGCCCGTCAGGTCCATTCATTTCGCCACAAAAACTAAAGCTGGTGGGCATGATAAAGCTGTGCCCGATCCACGCACAGACGCGCATCATATCCGTTCGTGCGTCATATCCCTAGCGCCAGCGGTTGTAGACGAACTTGAAGGACTGAGGGTCTATGCCCCGGATCGGGTCTTGGAAGATGAGGATTCACTGGGTCAGCGACTCGGAGAAGTCTATTCTTTTAGGATGAACCCTTAAGCAGACGGGAAACCAAGACGCCACATCTTATGCGGCGGCGGACAATCGAAGAAAAGAACGCCCACAACGAGGAGGTGGTACATAACGTTTTTTCCGTCGTCCCTTTTGGGCGTGTTGCCGGGACACAACGGCCGGTGCCCTCCAACTCCCGTTTCCGGCGGAGACGATCTACTTTATAATTGCCTTAAAGCTCTGATTATCATTGACACATTTTCCCGGTGAATGGAAGATTGACCTCCACAGCAAAGTGCCATTTCAGGTTTACGAAACGATGGTTTCATGAAAATGCCAAAATGGTACCAAAGTATAATTTGCCAGGAGCAGCATCATGGAAAGTAAAGGTGTACTAGCGCGCATCGAATCGGAAAAAGGCGTTTTGCCTCCAAAACAGATCGCTCTCGCTACCTACATTCTGAACAATTATAAAGAAGTATCGTTCATGAAATCAATGGACCTGGCCAAAGCCGCGGGGGTCGGAGAGTCCACCGTCATTCGGTTCGCCATGTCTCTCGGGTACTCCGGCTACGCCAATTTCCAGAACTCTCTCCAGGAACTTGTCAAACAAGACATCTCGACGCTGGATAGCTTTGCTCAGCTCAAGTCGGCCAATGAGGATACTATCTTCCATAAAGTATTCTCCACAGAAGTAGATATTATGAACCAGACGATCAAAGGTATCCGCCCGGAACAATTTGACAAGGCTGTCGAGTTGCTGACCACCAAAGAAAATCTGGTGATAATCGGCATGCAGGTCAGCAGGTGCCTTGCCGAGTATTCGGGATATATCTTTGGCAAGATCAGGCCGAATGTTCGGGTGTTAACGGAATATTCAGCGGCCACCGACAGCTTTATCAGGGATTGCCGCAGCGATACGGCAGCCCTCGTCTTCACTTTCCGGCGTTACCCTCGAAAGACCATCCTGGCCGCTACCGAACTCAGTAAGATTGGCATTCCCGTTGTGGGACTGACCGACAGTATTTTATCCCCTCTGGCAAAGTTGTCGGAGGTTTCCTTTGTCATTCCGTCGCGTGTTGTTTCGTTTGTCGATAACCTCGGCGCCGTCATGGCGTTGATCAACGCGCTGTCCTATGCCACGGCTTACCGCAATCAGAAGCGAACCCGAAAGTATCTAAAAAGATTTGAAGAATATGCTCGAGAGAATCATATTTTCCTGAAATGGACGGCCCTTTCCAAGACAAGCCTGCCTCTTTTGCCCGGATTACCTCCTGAAAAATAGGCCCGAAAAGATTCAATATACATTCATTCGCCCCGGACGATCGAGATGCCGGTCTGAGGCGGAATGTCTTTGACACTGACCTCCCCCTCATCAAGGGTGCCGGGGCTGGCTCTCCGATTTCCCCCTTCTTTGTTCGTTCCTCTCCTCAGCCCCCATCCGTCAAAATGGTGAGGGTCCTGTAGCGCCCCGCTACGGCAAATCCATCCCGAGGGTTCATCAATTTCCCGACCAATAAAATCAGTTGACAAAGATAATTTTTCGTAGATAGTGGTGAATAAAATCCTCCATAAAAATTATGATGAATAAAATTCCTTCATACTCCAAATTGAGATGAAGAAAATTTGGTGAAAGGTAGAATCACTCGAACCCTAAAACCGGAGGTGCTTCATGTTTTGGATCGAATTTGCGATCGTACTGTTGATGCTCATGCTCGGTGCACGAATAGGCGGGGTCTTTATGGGAATGGCTGGCGGGATGGGGCTTGCCGCGCTCGTTTTCCTCTTTCATCTCACCCCGACATCACCTCCGGTCGATGTAATGCTCATCATCGCTGCCGTCATTCTGGCAGCCAGCGCCCTTCAGGCAGCGGGCGGCATGGATTTTCTGGTTCAACTGGCTGAGTACATCCTCCGAAAGAATCCAAAGCGTATTACCTTTCTGGCCCCTATGGTTTCCTACCTGTTCACATTCATGGCCGGAACGGGTAACGTGGTTTTCAGTATCCTGCCCGTCATCGCTGAAGTATCCCGCGAAGTCGGTGTGCGCCCGGAACGACCCATAACCATTTCGGCGATCGCCTCTCAACAGGCCATCACCGCCTGCCCCATTTCGGCGGCTACGGTGACCCTGGTGGCACTCCTCGCTCCATTCAACGTAACCCTCGTGCATATTCTCATGATTTCAATTCCCGCCACCATCGTCGGTGTTCTGCTGGGCGCTCTTTACGCGAGCCGAATGGGTGTCGACCTGGACAAAGATCCGAAATATCTGGCCCTGGTTGAAAAAGGTCTGATTCCTCCGGTCGCAGTGAAAAAAGACTTCAAAATCACGGCAAGCAAAGACGCGAAATTGTCCGTGGTTGTATTCCTGGCCGGTGCGATTCTGATTACGCTGCTGGGGACCTTTCCCTCTATGAGACCTTTGGTGAGTTACGATGGAAAAATGCAGCCGATGTCAATGGTCCACACCATAGAGATCGTTATGCTGGTGGTCGCAGGAATCATTATCCTGGCCTGTAAAGCCGATGCCGAAAAAGCATCGGCGGGGTCCGTCTTTCGATCCGGCCTGGCCGGTGTTCTGTGCATCTTCGGGATTGCGTGGATGGGGGATACGCTCATCGCGGCTCATCTTCCCTTTATTAAATCGGGCATTCAGGAGCTTGTCACCACGTATCCCTGGACCTTTTCCATCGCCTTGTTCGCTGCATCGACTTTGATTCTGAGCCAGGCAGCAACGGTTCGTGCTCTTGTACCCCTGGGAATAACCCTCGGCATCCCGGCACCTTTCATCATTGCGGCCTATCCCGCGGTGAACGGCTACTTCTTTTTCCCCACCTATGCCACTTTGATCGCCGGGGTCATGTTTGATACGACAGGATCAACCAAGATAGGGAAATACGTTCTAAATCACAGCTACATGCTGCCGGGCCTGATAACCGAAGCCGGTTCACTGGCGGTTGGCTTCGCGCTTGCGGCAATCCTTTTGTAGATGTTGGACATTAAAGCTTCAGGAGAAAGATCATGAGAGAACGGATCAGGGCGGAACTATCCGAGGTATTGCAAAAAGATATTCTACTGCCGGCGACTGTGACGGAGTATGGTCTCGGCTTTGAAGAAATGGTCTCATTGAACAAGGCCTATGCCGTTATGCTGGCCGAGGAAAAAATCATCGATCGAAAAACGGCCGCAAGCCTTCTCCAGGGGCTGGAAAGAGTCCATCGGGAGTTGACTGTAAACGAGCTTTCCGGAAAATACGAGGAACTCTATTTCAACGTGGAACACGCGTTGTTCGAAATCGTGGGTCGTGAGCTTGGAGGCTGTCTGCACACTGGTCGAAGCAGAAACGATATCTATGCCACATTGACAAGGATGGAAATCCGCAAGTCATTGTGGGAGGTATGCAAGAAGAACCTGGAGCTGCAGGAACTGCTTCTCGCTCAGGCATCGGAGCACCTGGAGACTGTGCTGACCGGCTATACCCACACTCAGCCCGCCCAGCCGATAACGTACGGACACTATTGTACAGCGGCGGTGCAGGCGCTTTTGCGCGACTTCGAACGAATCAGGAGCGCCTACCGCACGACGAATGTCTGTCCCTACGGTGCGGCTGCTCTGGCTGGTACGGCTTTCCCCATCAACCGCGATCGTTTGAGCGAACTGCTCGGTTTCGAGAGCCTGATGAAAAACACGCTCGATTGCGTTGGAGCACGCGACTATATCCTTGAGGTGGAGGCGGCATGCGCAATCATGATGGTCACGATCAGTCGCATTGCTCAGGATCTTTATATCTGGTCCACGGATGAATTCGGACTGCTCGACATCGGCGGCGAGATTGCGATCTGCAGCAGTATCATGCCGCAGAAGAAGAACCCCATTTCCCTCGAGCTTGCCAAGGCTAAGGCCGCCCATAGCCTGGGCGGTTTTGTGTCCAGCACTGCGATCTTGAGGAATACCCCTTTTTCGCTCTGCATGGACCTTTTCGAAGTCCCGACCTTGTACTGGGAAGGCCGCCGCAACACGATACAGGCACTGCAACTCACCATCGAGACTTTGAGGCATTCGAAAATCAGGAAAGAGCGATCCCTGGAGCGGGCCAAAGGCAACTTCTCGACGGTCACGGCCTTGGCGGATGCGCTGGTGCAGAAATGCGGCATTTCGTTTTCTGAAGCTCACAGCATCGTCGGAGATATGGTCGGCGAGGTTGTCGAGGCCGGGACCGGAATGGCGGGAATCAGTGCATCGCTCCTCCGGGCCGTATCCAGGCGCGTCCTCAAGCGAGAACTCGTGCTGAGCGAGAAGGACATACAGCAGGCAATAGATCCTTTTGAGAACATGATGTCAAAGGACATCGTCGGCGGTCCCAATCCAAAGCGAGTGGAAGAGATGATCCGCGAGGCAAAATCTCAACTCCTGGCGAATTCGGAATGGCTCGAAAGAGAAATCCACCGTGTAGAGGAAGCATACAGGAAGCTGGGCGAGCATGAAGCCGGCTTGTCAGCCGTTCTGTAACTTGCCCAATCGATGATCGCCGACATTGAAGCTGGAGAATAAAGGTCATGAGATTGACTGCGAATCAACCATATCGTGTAGAATCGGATCTATTGGGAGAAATTCAGGTCCCGGAGCACGCCCTGTACGGAGCCCAGACTGCGCGCGCAATTGAGAATTTTCCTGTGGGACGGCAGCGAACGATCGGAAGCTTTTATCCGCTCATTCGGGCTTTGCTTCTCATCAAGAAGGCTGCTGCGATGACCAATCGGGAGATAGGCGCTCTCAAACCCGAGCTTTCGGATGCCATTGTGAAGGCGGCAGACCATTTGCTGGAAAATCCCCAACCCGAGCAGTTCCCAATACATATTCTGCACGGAGGCGGGGGGACTTCCGCAAACATGAACGCAAATGAGGTGTTGGCCAACCTCGGAGAAGAATTATTGGGGGGACGGCGTGGGCGGCGCGAACGCCTGGACCCTAACGATCATGTCAATCTGCACCAGTCGACGAACGATGTCTATCCCACCGCCTGCCATATGGCGATTCTCTTTCAGTGGCCCGGCCTGAGGATAGCCCTCGACATGTTGCAGCAGGCGCTGATTTCATCTGCGGAAGAATTTAGACCCCAGGTACGTTTGGCCCGCACTTGTCTGCAGGATGCCGTGGATATTTCTTTCGGAGACTATCTGGGAGGAATGGCTGCACAGATCGGCAGACTTGCCGCTCAACTCGAGGAAACGGTGAAGCGCCTCCATTCGGTTGCACTGGGAGGCACCATCTGCGGCAGGCGCGAAGATGTACCCGATGCTTACATGAACCGGGTCAATTCCGTATTGGCGGCCGTCACCGGGGACCCGCTCTTTGAGCCTGCCGCGGACCTCTTCGATGCCGCTCAAAACCCGGATGAAATGATTGCGGTCTCGGCCAAACTGGATATCCTGGCACGCAGTCTGATCAAGATTGCAAAAGATTTCCGATTGTTGAGTTCAGGGCCGGAGGGCGGGCTAAAAGAACTCCGATTACCGGCGGTTCAGCCCGGCTCCTCGATCATGCCCGGGAAGATCAATCCCGTTATTCCCGAGTTTATCGTTCAAATTGGGTTTCGGGTGATGGGCAACAACACCATGGCTGCTGCAGGATTGGATCACGGGGAATTGGATCTGAACGTTTGGGAAAGCAGTATGGTATTCCCGGTTCTTGAATCCATGGAATTGCTGGAGTCCGGGATACGGCAGTTCACCGACAGGTGCATTTCCGGCATGGAACCGAGCGTAAATGTGAACAACGGAAATGCCCGGACGATAATCCCCGAACTGACCCGTTTGGCGCGGCAGTATGGGTACCAACGGGTTACGAAGGTCTGCAAGCAAGCTCACGACGACATTGGTTTATTGAGGAATCTGCTGTCGCAAAATTTCGGGGACGATGCCGGAACGAAAGACCGCTAGCCGGGCTTAACTGCCGGCAGAGGCCAGCTGTTGCGGATCGAGTTTCATACGGAGTTGGGTTCAAGAAGGATCCAAATAGCGTGGGGACCGGCGGCCCCCACACCCCCTGCGCCGCTCT
>JAEZHY010000189.1 GCA_023416335.1 Pseudomonadota bacterium
CTTCTGAGCATCCCAGTCTTCCGAAGACCATCCGAGACCTTCTTCCTTGAGCTTCCCATTCAGCTTGTAATAAATAGTAAAATAACGGTCTGGCTTTCCCTTAAAGTTGCGGTTCTTGTGTTCCCGATACCGGACCCCCGGATAATGAGTCTTGAACCATTGATACCCCATCAGCGAATCTCCCCTACGTTGGACCAGTCCAACTATGGTCCAACCTTTCTGTTTGTCAGCTAATGGGAGCATGGATTTGTGATGGCTCTAAAACCTGACTAAGAGCCAATTCAGGTAGTCGGGACCTCTTAGAAGGAACGATTTGGGAGGACTTCAAATCCGGTGTGGGGGCGTGAAGGCGTTCCCAGGTGGGTTCGATTCCCATGCGCTTCCGCCAACTTACAAAACATGCTTTCCTGGTAAATCCTCTTAGCCTTTACTCTCTGCCTATCGCCGCTACCGTTATGCCTGCCTCTTGAAGAGACCGGTGAATTTCGCGGGCCAGTTCCCAGGCACCGGGTGTGTCGCCGTGAACGCAGAGGGTGTCTGCGCTCAGCGTGATTTCTTCCCCCTCGATGCTGGTAAGCTTCCCGGTTTTGACCAGTTTCAGGACACGCTCGCGCACCTTTGCTGGATCGTGGACGACCGCGCCCTCCATTCTTCTCGGCGCGAGCTGGCCGTCGCGGGTGTAGGCCCGGTCGGGAAACGCTTCCAGAGCAGTCTTGAGACCGGCCGCTTTTGCCATATCGGCAATGAGCGACCCGGCAAGCACGAAAAGAATAAGCTCCGGGTCGAATTCCTTCACGGCCTCGATGATTTCTGCGGCTGCGCGTTCGGTTTTGGCGGCATAGTTGTACAGTGCCCCGTGAGGCTTCACGTGCTGGAGCTTCAGTCCTGCAGCCCGAACAAAGCCGGAAATGGCGCCTATCTGGTAGAGGACGTAGTTCTTGATCTCACTCGGAAAAGTCTCCAGGTTTCTACGTCCGTAACCGAGGAGGTCGGGGTATCCGGGATGCGCCCCAACAGCCACTCCGTTTGACCTGGCTAACTCGACGGTTCGGGCCATGACCATCGGATCCCCTGCATGGAATGCGCAGGCAACGTTTGCCGAGGTGATAAAGCGGATGATCTTTTCGTCCTCGCCAATCCGGTATGCCCCAAAGCTTTCACCCATATCGCAGTTGATGTCGATTTTCATTTTGTCCTCTTCCTTCTTGGTTTTCTTTTATGAAATTTCAAAAGGCTGCTGCCGCCCTTTCAGGGCCGTAGGCGTCTTAAAGGCCTGAGAGACGGGCACCAATCGAAAAAGGGCCATAGGATGGGTGGGAGCGGAGCGGGAACCCATCGTTTTTAAGCTCCTTCCCCTTTCAGCAGCCGGGAAGCTCATGGACTGTCGAATACGATTTCTTTTTCCGTACGACAATTTTCCCATGTTTCCAGGCGCCGACTTATGTCTCTCCGGCCAATCATTCCCTGGCGTTTCGAGAAGCGATGGGTTGTCACCCATCCTACGGCCCATTCAGTCGATTCTCTTTGGTAATTTCGCTAATTTCGTGGCTGAAAGTCTCTGCCTTTTTGTATCTTGGGTTACGGCTCTGTTGCTTCCAGGCGTGCTTAAGGGTCTTAAAGGGGAACGCTTCCCCTACCCCTCGGCAAGGCTTTCATTCAGAATGTCGGTGATGAACATGTGCCCCGGGGCGTGAGTAATGCACTTGTCAAGTCCCCCCGAGAGGACCGCAAGGGAAGATGTTACGCCACAGGCCCAGAAGACCGGGGTTTCCCCTTCCCTGATGCTCACCGGGTCACCGAAATCCGGCCTGTCCAGATCTTTTATGCCGAGCACTTCGGGATCGCCGACGTGGACCGGCGCACCGTGAACCGAGGCATACCGGCCCGTCACACGGACGGATCGGCTGACCAGTTCATGACGGATCGGCCTCATACTGACGACCAGGGGGGACGAGAACCGCCCTGCAGGAACACAGGTGCGGTTTGTGATGTACATGGAAACGTTTTTGCCCTCGTCGATATTGCGAACCGGCACTCCGGCCGCGATCAGGGCATGCTCGAAACTGAAGCTGCACCCCAGAAGAAAACTCACCATCTGCGGGCCGAAGTGCTCAGTAATATCGGGAATTTCAGCCGTCATCTTCCCGTTTTCCCAAATCCTGTAGAGCGGGACGTCCTTTCTGATGTCGGCGCCGGGTGCGGTGAGCCTTGGTTCGATCCGGCCCGCCTCGATCACCTCAAGCACAGGGCATGGTTTAGGGTTTCGCTGGCAGAATAGGAGGAACTCGAACGCGTGGGCGCTGTCGAGTATCACAAGGTTTGTCTGGGCATATGCGGGAGCGAGGCCGGATGTCGGGCGCGTCCACTCACCTGTCCTGATTCTTTGCCGAATTTCGCCCGGGTCGTTTCTGATCATAGAAAATGCTTTCTTATGAGGTATTCGTTTCGCATGTAGATTTCACGGGCCTGCCAGAGGTCGATCTTTTCGAAACGCACGCGGTCGCCGGGGGCGAGTTGAGCAACCAGGGGCAGGTCGGATGAAATTACAACCGCAATTTTCACATATCCGCCGGTCGTCTGGCTGTCCGCCCCCAGGATCGTCGGCAGACCGTTTCCGTGCACCTGCACGGCCCCCGGGCAGGTACCGTCGGAGATGATATCGGCACCGGCTGGCAAATCAAGGACAGGGCCGGAAAACGAAATCCCCATGCGGTCAGCGCGCGTTGTTACTTCATACTGATTCGAGAAAAAAGCGGCCCTGCCTGCTTCGGATATGCTTTCGTCTTGCGGCCCGGGGATGACGCGCAGGGTCGGTTCTCTGGAATATTTCGGAATGAGCATGGATGGAACAGAGGATTTCAAAGCCGCTGGCTGAGGGACTCCAAGGGGCAGTACATCTCCCGCCCGAAGCATTCTTCCGCAAAAGCCGCCGAATCCGCCCCGCACGTATGTAGACCGACTGTCCATAACCGGCTCGACGTCAATCCCGCCCGAAATCGTTAAGTACGTGCGAAGACCTGCTCCGGAAGGCGGTCCAATAGTCAGGATGCTGCCTTTTCTTGCATGATTCGCCTGCCAGAGGGGCACCGGCCCGGAGTCGATAACGATCCCGCTCTGTGCGCCGGTAACGGCGAAATCGGTATCGCAGTGGAATTCGACCCGAAAGCCGCCCAGTGTGATCTCGATCCCGGCTGCCGAATCGGTATTTCCGACAAGCAGGTTACCGATTCTAAGGGCCTGCAGATCCATCGCCCCGGACAAAGGCACCCCCATGCTCCTGTAGCCGAATCGCCCCCGGTCCTGCACGGTCGCAAACGGTCCCGGCTCAAGTATCCGAATGCCTCTCAAACTCATCCCTCGTAATTGGTATGAAGCGGACAGAATCACCCGCCTCGATCAGAAAAGGGGCTTTTCTCGATGGATCGAAAAGCTTCAGCGGAGTTCTTCCGATAAGCTGCCAGCCGCCCGGACTCTCTATCGGGTAAATCCCGGTCTGCTGATCGGCTATCCCGACTGTGCCGGCAGGGACTTTTTTCCTTGGCTCGCTTTTCCTTGGCGTATGGAGCCGCTCATCAAGTCCGCCAAGGTACGGAAACCCCGGCGTGAACCCGATCATGTAGACCCGGTATACGGGCGCGCAGTGAAGGCGGACCGCTTCGTCCGGATCGAGTTTGTGGAATGAGGCCACTTCATCCAGGTCCGGGCCGAATTCTCCTCCGTAGCAGACCGGGACCTCCCTTACTTTTGAGGCCTCTTCGCCGATATCTGAACCGGATTCCACGTGCTCTTCCACAATTTGCACCAGCCGCTCGAATGAGCAAGCCATTGGATCGTATTGGATAAACAGCGAGCGGTAGGTGGGATTTAGATCGAGCACCCCCAGTGGTTTTGTGGATTTGAGAGCTTCAAAAAGGCGGCGGACGCGAGAGTTGATCTCAGGGTCGATCCGATCGCCGAATTCAACGGTGATTCCGGTGTCGCCGCAAAGGAGTATTCGGGGGGTGGTATCCATATTGCGGTAGTCGTCCTATATTCCAGGATAGTGTTCCGCCGAGCCGCCAATATTTCCGGTTACAATCCCAGGAAAGCCTTCCTCACCATTTCGCTCGAAAGCAACTCCGCACCTGTGCCTTCCTGGACGATTCGACCAGACTGCAGAACGTACCCGCGATCGCCTATCTCAAGGCTTTCGCGCACGTTTTGTTCGACCAGCAGTATGGTCAGGCCCTGCTCTTTCAATTTCACAACCGTCTCGAACAACTCGTCTACGAGCTTGGGTGAAAGGCCGAGGGTCGGTTCATCCAGCATTAGAATAAGGGGATTGCTCATCAGGCCGCGGCCGATTGCAAGCATTTGCTGTTCGCCGCCCGACAGGGTCGAGGCCGCTTGTTTTCGGCGCTCGCGAAGCCTTGGGAATAGTTCGTAGATCGACTCCAGGTTTTCCTGAATCCCTGCTCTTGCCTTTGGCAGGTATGCTCCGAGCAGCAGGTTGTCTTCGACACTGAATGGGCTGAACAGCATTCGCTCTTCCGGCACATAAACCATGCCCATCCGCACAACTGCCTCGGTTCTCGATCCCTGTATCGGTTTATCCTGGAACAGAATCCTGCCCGCCGTCACCGGCAGGGTGCCCATCAGCGCCCGAAGAATGGTCGATTTGCCGGCGCCGTTTGACCCCACCATGCAAACCGTCTCGCCGGAATTGACCTTGAACGATACTCCGTGGATCACGGGGATTCCCGAGTAGCCGACCCGAATGTCGTTTGCTTCGAGAAGTGCCGTCATTATGAAACCTTCCCGGCGTATTCGCGCGCGTATTTCTCGCCGAGGTATGCCTTGATGACATCGGGTGTGCCGAGCACCGTCCCGGGCTCTCCTTCAGCGATCTTGCGGCCGTAGTCGAGCACGATCACCCTGGAGCAGAGCCTGGTTACCATCTCCATTACATGTTCGATCAAAATGCAGGTAATGCCGTGTTCCTGGTGGATATTGAGGATTAGTTTAGAGATTTCCTCGACCTCCTGCGGCACCAAGCCTGCCGCCACTTCATCGAGCAGGAGCATCTTAGGCCTGGTGGCGATCGCCGTTGCCATGACCACCCGCTTCTGGGCGGCAATCGGGAGGTGGTTTACAAGTGAATTTGCAAGATGGGATATTTGAAGGTTTCCTAATATTTCGTCAGCTTCACCAGATGCCCGTGACCTGCCCCTGGTGTTCATAAAACAGCCGACCATCACGTTTTCTTTCACCGTCAAATCACCGGATGCGGCATACACCTGAAACGTGCGGGTAAGTCCCAGCCTTGCTATCCGGTGCGGTGGAAACCTCGTGATGTCCCGTCCTTCAAACAGGATGTTTCCGGAATCGATTTTGTGAACACCCGCAATGCAGTTAAAAAGAGTTGTCTTGCCCGCTCCGTTCGGGCCGATGATCCCGAGCAACTCGCCCTTTTCCGCCGTGAAAGAGACGCTGTCGTTTGCGACAAGCCCGCCGAATTTTTTCGTAAGGCCGCGTACGTCGAGCATTCCGCTCATGCTCCGACCCTCCGCCGCAGGCGACCGACTATTCCCCAGATCCCCCGCGGCTCGAATGCCGAGATCAGCATAATGACGGCACCGTAGATGATGACGTCCAGCCCGACCAGCCCGGCCTTGGCGCCGAGCCATTCTTTCAGATAACTCTTCATGGGGATCATGATGGCTGTCCCAATCATCGGCCCCCACAGTGACCCGACTCCGCCGAGCATCGCCATTAGCGCGATGAGAATCGAAATATCGAGGCTCATGGTGTCTTCGGGTTCAATGTTTTTGATGTAGCAGGAGTGAAACGACCCCACCATACTGACAAACGAAACCGCAATCGCGTAGGTTTTGATTTTGGCCCAGTGAACGTTGATTCCGAGCGACCGGGCAACCTCTTCGTTGTCTTTTATCGCCCTCAGCTGAAACCCCAGCCGTGACTTCCTGAAGCTGTTGATGAAAAGAAAACCGATCAGGAAGAATCCGAAAATGAAGTAATAATAGTAGGTATCGTTCAGGAAGATCATGTGGAGGAAATCGGGCGACTTGTACCGGGTGACCGGTATTTCCAGCCCGCGAGCGGCCCCCACAAATCCCCAAACCTCGAATATGTCCTTTACAACCAGCGAGGTCGCGATGCTTGCGATTGCGAAGTAGTGGCCCTTGAGCCTGAAAAGCGGAATTCCGATCACCGCGGACCAGCAGATCGCAATCAGCATCCCCAAAGGGGCCGACAGCCAGAACGGTGTGTCCCAGCGGATCACCATAACGCTTGTGGTGTATGCTCCGATTCCCAAAAACTGTGCAAGGCCGAGGTCCACCTGCCCGCCGTAGCCGCCAATCGTGTTCCAGCCCATGCTGTAGAGCGAGAACATGAAAAACTGGATCATCGTGGCCATCGCAAAGGATGAATGCGGGAATGCCGGATATGCGGCCATAAACAACACGGCCAGCCCCGCCAAGACAAGTTCCATGCGGGGAAGATCCCTGAAATCAAACGCGTTTTTCAGCGCTTCCAACCGAACAGCCCCCTCGGGCGCACGATCATGATGATGAAGTACGCCAGGTATACCCACGTGTACTTGAACGGGGTCATTGAGATACCGCCCATCCAACTGCTCTCGGTGAGCATGGTGAAATAGTCCCAAAAACCGGGAATTTCGGTAATCATCCCGATAATGATACCCGCAACAAGCGCACCCGGGACGCTCCCGAACCCGCCCAGGGCAACCGTTGCGAAGGCGATCATGGTGAAAAGCAATCCAACGTATGGTGTAACCGACCAGAAGTTAACCAGCAGCGCGCCGGCAATAGTGACCGTACCACCGCCAATAGCCCAGGCCAGCGCGTTCATGCGCTCAGTCGGAATTCCCATGTACCGGGCCCCCTGCGCGTTGAGCGCTGTTGCGAGCATCGCCTTGCCCGTTCGGGTTCTGTTTATGAGAAGCCAGACGGCAAGAAAGGCAGCAATCGACAGCACCGCACCCGCAAGTTTGGTCGCCGGGAACACTATCCCCATACCGAGATCGAAAACCGAGCCCACCAAAATTCCGGACGAGATTGTGCGGTCTTCGGACCCGAAGGCGAGAAGGGCGATGTTTCGCAAAAGCAGCATCAGGCCGAAGGTCCCAAGGAGCTGGGCAACCATCGGGCCCCGAAGCAGGAAGCGCACGAACCCGGTATAGCACGCGAGTCCCAGGGCGCATCCGAATGCGCCTGTAAGGGGAATGGTCAGCAGCGGGTCGATCCTGAATGCTTCGGATGCAAAGAGTGTGGTGTACATGCCGAGCATCAGGAACTCACCGTGCGCAAAATTCACGATATCCATCATTCCGAAGATGATGGTGAGCCCCAGGGCGATCAGCGCGAACACAAGCCCGATGAGAATACCCGATACGATCGATCCTGCGAGAATTTCCATGCCGGGATCAGAACCCCTTGATCGGGTAGATCATGTCTGCGGTTGTAACATCAAACGGATAGACGATTTCAAGGACGATATTTCCGGATTTGTCCTTCTGGTACTGGCCGATAATTCCAGATCCCAGCTCGTTCTGGCCAAGGTCGGAGCCGCTGGTTGCGAATTTGATGCCTTTCCAGGGAACAATCAGTTGGTCGCCGGGGATCATGATCGAATTGGCAGCCTTCTGTATGTCTTCGGGTTTGGTGGACCCGGCTTTTTCCAGCACTTCCGACCAGGTCTGAACGCCGGTGAAAGCACGGGCCGATGCGCCGCTGAGGTCGTGGCCGATTTTCTGTTTGTAGATTGCGTTTACCTGGCCGGCCACTTTCTTAACTTCGGCTACTTTGGGGGCAAACACCGTCCTGGTGAGAATCCCGATAACGTCGTCTCCAAGAGTCTGTCTGAATTCCGGTGCCTCAAACCCCGCATCCTGGCCCCAGATCAATTTTGCTCCGGCTTTTTGCGATTTGAGTGTCTTGACCATCAGGATCGCATCGGACGCATAGGACGCAAAAAGCATTGCATCGGGTTTTGCCGCCTGCAGCGAACGCACCTCGCTCGAAAGGTCGGCGGACTTCGGCGGATAAAGGATCGATTTCTGCACGGTCAAACCGTATTCCTTCGCAAACATCTCGATTGTCTCGGAAACCTGCGATCCGAATTCGGTCTTCTCACAGGCCGATGCGAGCTTTGTCAGTTGAGCTTTTGGAATCGCCGAAACACCCCGGACTTTGCCGTCGGAAAGACCTTTCAGCAGTTCAAAGAGGTCCCTGGTGAAGGTTACATCGTGGGGAGTTGTACGCCAGAACCATTTGAATCCTCGCTGGGTAAGGGCCGGTGAGGTGGATGAATCATTGATCATGGGTATTCCGTACTGTTCGCAAACCGCGCTGACAGTTTTGGTAACCGCGCTGTGATAGCAGCCCATGATGCCGACAACCTTGTCGTCCATGATGAGCTTCTTTGCGAGGTCCGCACCCAGGGTGGGATTCCCTTCGTGGTCCTTCATGATAAGTTCGATCTTCGCACCGCCAAGCGACTTGATGCCGCCCCTCTGTGCCATATTCATGTCTATCGGCATGACGTTATTTGCTATTTCTACGGCCAGTTCCGCTCCCGCCCGCAACTCCCTGCCTTCCGCTGCCGCACCGCCCGTCAGCGGATACAAAACACCGATTTTGATAGTCTCCGCAGCCGGAACTACCGATGCCGCCATCATCAACAATGCAGGAACAAGCAACAGAACCGTAAGGACGGAATTCCTCTTCATTGTGGATCTCCCTTTGTGTGGGTGACAAAAAGTATTTATGCCGGGAGTTCGGAACGTTGAGAAAAATGAATGGGGAAGTTGAAAAAAAAGAAAATAGGAATTTGCAAAAAATGTCAAGCAAATCCTCATACGTATCGGAATTAGGGCGAAAGGGACAACAAGATGCCGGAGCAATGCAAATGCTTAATTTTCTCCGAGCTTTTGCAGCCAAGCGGCTGGACGGGAGATTAACCAGCGCTTAAGATGCCACGCTGGCCGGATACACAGAGAGTTAGAACACGAATATCATCGCACTGTGAACGAGCCTATTATTTTCCCTTCAGGATGTGTCCAATTATGTTAAAATCAAAAGTGACACGGCAATCCGCCCATTCGAGGCTCGCTTAGCCTGATAGCCCCTCTACTCCGGTGTTGGTGGAGGAGAGCCCGGTCAGGAAGCGACAGGGATGGAAGATCAAGCGAAACATGACTGTACCCAGCAAAAGGCTAAAACACCAGAGAAGTGAATTCGCTACTCCGGCGCGGCTTCAACCGACGCTGTCGATTCACGCCTTAATTCGAGGACAGTCGGATTGCCGTGTTTCCCCTTTTTGCCAGACTACTCTCGTGCACCTTCCGGGCGTAATTCGCCCCCACAACAATTTCTGCTCATGTTAACCCTTCCGATTTCCCTATCGATAATTGACGATCCCTTTTCAAATGCCTCCCCGCAACTATCGGTTTTTCCATTTTTAGTTTATATTACCAATGGTTACATATTTTAGAATGCGCATTCTCAGTGATAAAAATTACTGTCCCTGCTTCTGGTCCAGCGCATGCGTCTATTTTTGACCATAGCTCTTACGATAAATTTCTACTTTTTTTACATTAGAATGCTCTTTATGCTTTCATTCTTGTACCTGTTGTGCTTTATATTGTAATTTAGTCTCAGGGTGCTTGAAGTAAACACAACACAAGAAGGAATTCAAAAAACATGGCTCAAGGTACTGTGAAGTGGTTTAATGACCAAAAAGGTTATGGTTTCATCTCGGACGAAAACGGCGGCAAGGATTTCTTTGTCCATCACAGCGCAATCGAGGGAACCGGGTTCAAGAGTCTTCAAGAAGGCGAGCGCGTCAGCTTCGAAGTTGAACAGGGAGCCAAAGGTCCGCAGGCTGTCAGAGTTAAAAAGCTCTAGTACGCCGGGCTGAGTCATAAAATCACAGGGGCCGGAGATCCAAGTCTCCGGCCCCTTCCGCTTTCAGAAGCCGCGTTCCGGAAACACCTAAAATCTATAACCCAGCCCCAGACCTGCTTGGTGACTCGAGAAACGGTCCCCAACCTCAGCCTGATACCTCGTGAACAGTGTCATGTTCTTAGTCAGCAGAACTTTCAGACCGGCATCGACGACGACGCTGTCGAAATCGCCGCTTACCCCGTAGACAGAAAAGGACCCGGGCTGGTTAACCAAACCGGCCTCGATGCCGCGGCTGTCCAACGGAACCTCATGTGCCCAGGAAACCTCCAGTGCGGGTGTGATCTGCATTCCTTTTACGATAATGTCCTTCTCGGTCCTTATGCCCAACTGCGTCCGGAAAGTCTGATACTCCCCTGAACGAACATCGAGATCGAGGCTGTCGGAGCCGCTTTCCTCGAAGCCGGAACGATGCTGGAGGTAATAAGAAAGATCCGCTACGGGAGAGACATACAATTCCGAAACCTTGAATGCATATCCGGCCCGAATCCTCGCAGCCATATCGAAAGCGGAGACATTTGCCCTCGTGGTCTCGCTTACATAAAGAAAATCGATATTACGGTTGGCAGTCGTCCAATCATAGCCGCCGGCCAGCAGGCCATCCACAAAGAATCCCGTCGTACCGCCGTAATTTCCGTAAATGCCCCATCTTGTGGCGTTCATGCGGGCATCGCCGCCGTTACCATCCCAGTCGAGATTTGTGCGGAGATACGAGACTGCGGCACCGAAAGTCATCTGTTCAAATCGAAGGAGGTCCGCACCCAGTAAGAATCCTCCCGTATTGAAGTCAAAGCCTGTGTGCTCACCCGCCCCGCCCTGATCCCCGAACTCCCCAATGCCCTGAAACCAGAGGTTGGGATTCTGCTGGAGCCCTATGCCCCCACTCCCGTCCCCATCGCCTGTTCGAGCCATCGGGACTTCCGAACGACTCCTCTTAACGACTGCATCGCCGAATAACATGCTGTTCCGCATGCCTATACGGGTAAGCGCATCGTATTTTTCGGGACCGACGCCATTCAATGCCGCTCGTAGCGGGTCGAGATTGCCGTAGTTCAGGTAATCCAGGGCAGAATAAACATCATCGAGACTGCTGTATGGAACAGGGCGGAGCAGGTCGAGATAGGCGGCAATGCTTCCGGCATTGCCTGTCCTTCCAATGGCGGGAGCGTACAGCAGGGCCTGCGAACCGAGCGCCTGAAAGTGCTGAAACGAATTCACGGGGATGTAATAGTACAGGTATGATTGAATTGCTCCTCCATTTCCCCATCCCGAAATCGGCGCTGCGATTCCCGTGTAAATCGTCGAACCGGACGGAACGATCACATAAGCGACACTCGCGGGGATGTTTTGCAGGGCAAAGACATTCTTGATCTGCTCGGGAGTCAATCCTCTTATTTCAGAGGCCCTCATTATCCAGGAACCGATGCCGGTGCTAGGAGGCGCATATACGCGCACGAATACAAGAGGCCTTGTTGTCACGATGTCAGTGACTTCAGTCCCTGTGTCGAAAGGCGGGTTCGTGTAGCCTTTTGTCGCCAGATAAGCATTTACCGCATTCGGATCCAAAACATCGATGATTGTACCCGGTGGTTGGGGAAGCGTCCTCCAGTCAACAGCCGCCGTCTCTCGCGGCAGGAAATACGTCCCGACAATGACGATGGACAAGAAAAGCAGCAAAATCAGGCTATTATGAGGAGCCTGCCCTCCTATTGTTCCCTTCATACGGGAACACCAACGCGTCCGAAACATCCAGTCCTCTGGAGACGGACCTGGTTCCTAAGCATTTTCGACGGAGCCCCCAATCCCGTCGTCCCGGCAGTGCTTTTGAGCCGGGAACCAGGTTCTTTAAGGTCTTGAACTAGCAATTAATTCGCCCTGGATAGCCTGCTTTGCGGTTTCCACCGGAATAACGACGCCGGGATTCCGGCCCTGCCCTACCCCGGTTTCGATTCCGACTCCGGCTATCTTTTAAGAGCGTCCCAGTTGAGACAGTTTGGCGGTCGTTCTCCGCGGAGACCTGCCAAAAGGTTTTCCGCAGCCATGAGGGCCATTCTTGTCCGCGTTTCGATTGTGGCGCTGCCCATGTGGGGAAGGAGCACCACATTATCGAGGTCAACAAGCCCGGGGCTGAGCCGAGGTTCATTCTCATAGACGTCGAGCCCCGCGCCGCAAATCCATCCCTGCCGCAGTGCTTCAACCAGCGCTTTTTCATCGACAACCGAACCCCTGGCTGTGTTGATAAGATAGGAAGTCGGCTTCATGGACCGGAGTTCCTTCTCCCCTATCAGATGATGCGTCTCACGCGTATACGGCACATGAAGCGTCACGACGTCCGACTCCCGGAGGAGCTCCTCAAAAGGCACGAAGGTGATATCGAGTCTTTCTTCCTCGGCCCGATCGAGACGCTGCCGCCTGCAGTAGATCACTTTCATATCGAAACCGGCAGCACGGCGGGCAACCGCCTCGCCTATACGCCCCAGGCCGACGATTCCAATGGTCTTGCCTGTTATCTGTCCTCCGAGGAAGTGCAGCGGGGCCCAGTACTGAAACTTGCCTGCTCTCGTCCTCTTATCGCCTTCAACGACCCGGCGAGTTATCGCGAGAATCAACGCCAAAGCGAGATCGGCAGTCGCATCGGTGAGCACCCCCGGTGTGTTGGTTACGGGAATACCCCTTTGTGCGGCTGCTGCAACATCGATATTGTCAAAGCCCACACCGCAATTTGCAATAACCTTCAGGTCCGGAGCGAGCTTCAGAACTTCTTCATCGATACGGTCGGTAATCGTGCACAGGAGCCCATCCTTGTTTCCGATGCCCCGAAGCAGCATCACCCTCTCCATAGGATGTGCTTCAGGGTTCGATTCAACTTCATGCCGCTCTGTTATCAGAGACATCACTTCCTGAGGAAACAACGCGGTTACCAGGCAACGCATACAACCCTCCGTCTTGGGCCTTCGTAAATACGGGCCGAGCCCCAAAAAGTCACCAATGGCCCTAGCTTTACCAGATGCGCCGAATTAAATCCACGCCCAATCGCTATGAATCGAATGCCTGTTTCCGACCCTTTTCGTCGCTTCTTCTATAGAAAATTGACTCAACTTCATGAATTAGGGTTGAACTTTTTCCCTTGAGTGCTCTAAATAGGATGCCTCAAAGCAGAAATCAAACTCCGGGGGGATAAGAAGTGAACAGACCGACAAAGAGCCAGTATTACATCGATATAGCCAGGGCTGTAGCCATGCGCAGCACCTGCCTGAGGCGGCGGTTCGGGGCCGTAATCGTCAAGAACGACCAAATCATAAGCACGGGCTATAACGGCGCACCCCGACAGACCACGAACTGCATCGACCTCGGATACTGCGTGCGCAACAAGCTGAACATTCCGAGCGGACAGAACTACGAATTGTGCCGTGCCGTACATGCGGAAATGAACGCCGTAATCCATGCGTCGCGCCTCGATATGGTCGAATCCGACCTGTACCTCGTTGGAATCGAGGTGGAAACCGGTGAACTCGTGTCCGAAATCATGCCGTGCCTACTCTGCAAGCGTGTGATCATAAATGCCGGGATCACCCGCGTGATCCTTCCGGAATCACCCAAAGGTTTCAAGTATATCGACGTGGACGACTGGACGCTCGAAGACAGAATCGGCAACCGAGCCCCCTGTGCCTGAGAGCGCCGTGCACTCTGTATGAAATATCTCAGGGCAACATGGCCAGGCTGTGTTGCCCTGGTTTTTATCCACTTCGCTCACAGAAGATCAGCCCCGAAAATTTCTCCTGCTTCCTTGTAGACTAATTCTCGTATTCCCCCGTCATTCCCTCCGAAAGCCATCTGAACAGAACGATTATGTTAACGGAACCGCCTTTAAACCTGCTCTGTTTTCCGGTACAAAAGGAGCCTTGAGATGAAACTTAAGAAACTGTCGGCAATTTTTGTCATTGCAGCAGCCGCTGCCGCCACGAACGCTCAGGTGCCCGTCCAAACTCCGCTTGTAAGCAGTCTCAGCAACCAGGACAAAGCTCCGGCCATCAGTTCCCCGCAGGCGACAATGCACGAGAACGGCGACCGTGTAAGCCATTATCCGCCCTACTATCATCCGGAGAAATCGGGCAACAGAAGATAGGCTGCTCCCTTAAACGCGAGGGCCGGTTCGGCCGGCCTTCCCCCTCTGCTGTTCAAGCGCGCAATGGCCCTCAATTCTCTTTCGTTGCGGAAGTCCTGCCCCCTCCTTACTTTTGGACCTATTGCATCCAGAAGCGAAGGGAGCATCTCTGCACTGAAATGGCCGAGATCCACGAGACACTGAAAGAGCCCGAGGTCAAAGAGGTCCAGAAGCGCACTTCCCCCAGGGCAGTCGTCATATACGAAGCCATTCGACGAGAAGGCGAAGAGGAATTGATGCGCCCTTCATCCGCCCTCTTCTGGTCCGGACTCGCCGCCGGCCTCTCGATGGGCTTTTCCCTGGTAACCGAAGGTTTGTTGCGGTCCTATCTACCGGATGTCCCCTGGCGCCCGCTTCTGGCAAAGTTTGGTTACAGCATCGGCTTTCTCATCGTTATCCTGGGTCGCCAGCAGCTCTTTACCGAAAACACCCTTACCCCCATTCTCCCGTTGCTGAGCCGGCCGAGTATTTCCATTTTCATCCAGGTTGTCCGCCTCTGGATAGTCGTACTCGTTGCGAATCTCGCCGGGGCGCTGATATTCGCCGCAGTCGTCGGCCATTCGAGTATATTCGATGAAAACGTACGCACGGTATTTTCCGAACTCGGGAGGGAAAGCATTCGCCATGGACGATTCCTGTCCACCTTGCTCAAGGCGGTTTTCGCCGGCTGGCTCATAGCTTTGATGGTCTGGCTGTTGCCGATGGCGGAAGCAGCCAGGATCTGGGTCATAATCATCTTGACCTATATCATAGGAATCGGTCGACTCACCCACGTGATCGCAGGCTCGGTGGAGGCATTCTACTCTGTCGTGGCTGGGAGCACCCTTTGGGGTGAATTTCTCATGGACTTTTTCGTTCCAACCCTGTTAGGCAATATCATTGGCGGCCTTGCCCTCGTCACTGCCATAAACCATGGACAGGTTGCTGCCGGGATCCCAAAGACCGAGTAATTTTGGCAAAGTGCAGATTACGCCTTGTGATTGATTCCGTTCGGCCTTATTCTGGTGCGGATTACTCTGCCGAAAGGCGCTGCAAAAGCGTACTGAATACGGATTCTCATAAAAATCATGGGGCAGGAAGCCAAACCAATAATCGCCGCCAGGAATTTGAAGAAGACTTTCAACGGCTCTACCGCAGTTGACGGGGTCTCCTTCAACCTTTTCCCCGGAGAATGCCTGGGCCTGCTCGGACCAAACGGCGCCGGCAAGACATCCACGATACGCATGGTCTACGGGTTTTCTCCAATGACCTCCGGGACCATGGAGGTTTTCGGAATCGATATCCGGACCGGCTGGAGGCAAATCAAAGGACGCATCGGCGTATGCCAGCAGGAAAATAATCTCGATCCCGACCTGTCCGTGCTGCAAAATCTCGAAATATTTGCGCGCTATTTCAATATCAGCCGAAAGGACGCCCGCGAAAGGGCCCTCCAGCTCCTCAAGTTCATCGCCCTGGAGCATCGCAAAGAAGACAAGGTAACAAGCCTTTCGGGCGGCATGATGAGGCGGCTCGTCCTTGCCCGCGCACTCATCAACAATCCAGAGCTGATTATTCTCGACGAACCTTCCACAGGACTGGATCCTCAGGCAAGACACCAGGTATGGGAGCGTCTGGAACTGCTTCGGGCCAACGGTCTTTCGATACTCCTCACTACGCACTATATGGATGAAGCCTCTCGACTCTGCGACAGACTCATCATCATGGACCACGGAAAGATACTCGTCGAAGGGGCGCCTTCCGACCTGATCCGCAAGTATGCGGGGGACCACGTTGTGGAAATAGTGAATCCCGACCAGGATGTGCGCGACCTTGTCACTTCGCAGGAGTTCATGCATGACATGCTCGAGCACAGGATTATCGTGTACGGGAAAGAGGAGGACCACCTGTTCGAAGTCATTTCCGACCGTTTCTGCAAGGACACGTGCATCAAACGCATGGCCACCCTGGAAGACGTATTTCTCAGACTTACCGGGAGGGAACTTCGAGAATGAGTGGACCGCTCCAGGTATCAAACATCTCGTTGCGGTTCATTCGAGTCTGGAACCGAAATCTTGTCGTATACAGAAAGATATGGCTCGTAAACTTTTTCGTTCCGCTGCTGGAACCGCTCCTCTATCTCGGAGCTTTCGGGCTCGGACTCGGCATGTTCATCAACCGGATACCATATGACGGGATGGAGGTCTCCTACATCGTCTTCATCGCGCCCGCGCTCCTCGCAATAACCACGATGTACAATGCGTTTTTTGAAAACACTTTCACCTCTTTTGTTCGAATGTATTACCAGAAGACCTTCGATGCGATAATGGCTACGCCGCTCTCGATCGAGGACATAATCACGGGCGAAATCGTCTGGGGCGCCACCAAGTCGGTTATTGCAACCGCCATCATGCTGGCTGTCGTAAGCGCCTTCGGACTGGTCGAGTATCCGGCAGGCCTTCTCATCCTACTCCTATCCTTTCTCGGCGGAATGGCATTCGGTACCGCCGGAATGGTATTTACCGGCATCGTTCCCAGCATAGAAATGTTCAACTTGCCCATCTTTTTGTTCATTACGCCCATGTTTCTTTTCGGCGGCACTTTTTTTCCCATTAACGGTCTGCCTCAATGGGCGCAAACCCTCTCGCTGGCTCTACCGCTTACACATCTCGTGAATCTTTTCCGTGCCGTCTGCCTCGGGCGCCTGTCCGTCGATCTGATCTGGTCCGTCCTGTATCTTTTCGTTTTCTTGATCGTCCTTTTCCCTGTCGCACTCATAGTCATGAGACGAAGGCTGATTCAGTAATCCCGCCTTTACATCCGAACTTCCCCCATGCCGCTTGCGGTTTTCCAGAACCTTCAGGTACTCAACAGGAAATCGTTTCCGCGCATGATTATCTTCCAGGGATGCAAATCACCTAAAAACGAACATCTCACTCGGGTGGACTTAGGAAGGAGATTGCCTGATGAAAATAGCCGTCCTGATTGGAAAGGATTTCGAAGACTCGGAATACACGCAGCCTGCTGAAGCCTTTAAAAAGGCGGGCCATCAACTGGTGCACCTCGGCCTCAAAAAAGGCGAAACTGTACACGGCAAGAAGGAGAACACTCCGGTTCAGATTGACAGAGAAGTCGATGCGGCACTGCCGGAAGAATTCGATGCGCTTTTGATTCCGGGCGGATACTCGCCCGATAACCTGCGGGCGCACGATGGGCCGGTCAGATTCGTTGAGAAATTCATGGATAGCGGAAAACCCGTACTCGCTATCTGCCATGGCCCGCAGCTCCTGATCACTGCAAACAGGCTCAAGGGACTGAAAGCAACCGGGTATAAATCCATAGCCCAGGACATCAAGAACGCCGGAGCCGAGTATTTCGATCGCGAAGTAGTCGTGGATCGGAATCTGGTTACAAGCAGATTTCCCGGTGATATCCCGGCATTCGTCAGAGAGTCCCTGGCAAAACTGGAATCGGGGAAGGAAGCAAAGGCAGCGTGATCCCGGTGGTTTTGCCAGAAAGCCTTTTATGGCCTGCGTTCGAGATTGAACAATGAATGATGAGCCGGGGAACGGGAAGCCGCAAAAGCACCGAGAATAGCGTCCACCGTGTGCGGCCGCTTTCCCGGCCCTTCCGTGAGATCAATCAGAAAATTGGAAAACCCGAGTGCCCGGAATTCGGGCAGCCGGTCCAGCCAGCTCACCGGACGGTCTGCATAAATAAGGCTGTGTCCCGCCTGCTTCTTGTAGAAATAGGCATCTCCACGCGCAGTGAGGAAAGGTTTTTCTTCGGAGAGATTGGGCGCCAGCCTGGAAACGAAAAGGGGCGGCCAGCCGAAAACCGGGACGATTACATGCCGGCCGAATCCATCCTGCCCGAGCCTTTCGAGTTCCTCTTTTGTGACCTCAAGAGAGAGCACCTTCCACCTGCAGCCAAGTTCGGTCACTTCCGCCAGCGAGGCGGCATTTCGCAGGTTGAGCCGTGAGCCGGCGATAATGCGGAGATCCGCCCCCTGCCCCACAAAATCAAAATGCGCCCAGTTATTCATCTCCCAGACTAGAAAGCCTTTTGAAATGAACCATTTCACGGCCGCCCTGTAATACTCCAGATCTTTTTCCTCCGATAAAAGCGCCGGCAGGGCTATGCCTATTTTCCGCATCTGTACGGGGGAAAAACGTTGTTTGGCGAGGCGCTCCAGGTTGTTCCGAGTACCCGAAAGAAGCACCACGCCTGCCGGAGACTGAAGCGCAGCAACGATATCTCCGATGCTGCCGATTTTCAGAATAAGTGTTTCCTTCGCCTTTTTTTCCACGGTCTGAGGAGGAACCAGTCCGGCAAGAATACGTTGCGGTCCTGAAGACCGGAATTTCAGACGTCCTTCGGGAGGGCTTTCCCGGTTGATCTTCTTCCATATTCCCGCTGAAGATTCGCTTTTTGCACCGATTTTGAAAAGCTTGTCTCCCGGGGACAGCCGTTTGGAGCATGGGAGAAACGCGCGCATCCCCGCCGCCGCCGACTCAATCGGGCTTCCGGTGACGTCATAAATTTCCGTGACCGTGAAGGCCTCTTCCTCTTTGCCCGTAGACGATTCGGGCCGCAGCCGGTCCCCTTTTGCGATGGAATAGCGAACATCTACGGAAACGCGATCCCGCAGCACGGATTTGACGGTGGCGATCCAGATGCCGCTTGATCCGGAACGGTGTGGAGTAAGAATTTCAGATGATTTCTTCTCATCGAAGTAGCCCGAAGTGAGATGCCTCGATGGGGCCTCGGCAAGAAGCTCCATCCCACGCGCCAAGGCCACGGTCTCCTCATTCGGTGATTGGGCGTCGAGCATTCCCCTGTATGCGCGCACAACATTTGCGATGTACTGCGCGGATTTCATGCGGCCTTCGATTTTGAACGCACTGATGCGCAGCTTTTTCAGCTTTCCCAGCAGAGGAAGCGCACACAGGTCGTTGCATGAAATGAAGAAGCCTTCTTTCCTGCCCTGTCGGAATTTAAGCCGGCACGGCTGCACGCATTCGCCGCGAAGGCCGCTGCGGCCGCCGCGATAGCTGCTCGTGAGACACAGTCCGGAATAGGAGTAGCAGAGCGCTCCGTGGACGAATACCTCCAATTCCGCTTTTGTGGTGGAGGAGATCTTTTCTATTTCAGTCAGGTTCAGTTCGCGGGCAAGCACAACACGGTTCGCGCCCATTCGCTCCAGAGCGTTTACTCCGGAGCTATTGTGCGCAGTTGTGAGAGTGCTCGCGTGAAGCTTCAGTCTCGGGAAGTGATGCCGGACCAGGTAGAATACGCCGGCATCCTGTACGATCAGGGCATCGGGAGCAAGTGACGAAAGGGAATCGAGAACTCCAAGCAGTTCGCGCACTTCCGTCGCGGCAACGATGCTGTTCACGGTTACATAAATGCGGATGCCGCGTCTGTGAGCGAAGGGAATGAGGGACGCCGTTTCTTCAAGTGTGAAGTTCGGCGCCGAGGCACGCGCGTTGAACTTCTTCAGCCCGAGATATATTGCATCGGCGCCGTTTTCGACAGCTGCGTAAAACGATTCGACGTTTCCTGCGGGAGCGAGCAATTCTGGTTTGTTTTGCACGGACAGCCTCACACGAGAAAAGATTCTAATTCAAAATGTAAGCGTAAATGGAACTTGAGGCATCCCGCTTCCCATAGCACGGAACGCAACCTACTCGCCAAAGACGCGCTTAAAAATAACGTCTACATTCTTCAGGTGGTAATTCAGATCGAATATGGCATCAATGTCCCGCGCCCCGATACGGTCGGTTATGCGGGAGTCGCCTTTCAATTCCTCTCGAAGATCCCCACCCTTTTTCCAGACTTCCATAGCGTTGCTCTGAACTATGCGGTAAGCATCCTCACGCGTTATACCCGTCTGGATGAGCGCCAGCATGACCTGCTGCGAGAAGTAGAGATTGCCGGAAATGGCCATATTCTTTTTCATGTTTTCCGGGTAGACGGTAAGCCTGTCAACGACGCGAGTCAGGCGATTGAGCATGTAGTCGAGCAGGATTGTGGAGTCCGGTCCGATAACGCGTTCGACCGAGGAGTGGCTTATATCCCGTTCATGCCAGAGAGCCACATTTTCCATTGCTGCCAGGGCATTCCCACGCAGAATGCGTGAGAGGCCGCACATGTTTTCCGAAGCGATCGGGTTCCTCTTGTGCGGCATCGCGGACGAACCCTTCTGACCGGCAGAGAAGAATTCTTCGGCTTCGCGAATCTCTGTTTGCTGCAGAAGCCGGATCTCGGTGGCGATCTTTTCCAGAGAGCTTCCGATTATTGCAAGTGTCGAAAAGAAGTGGGCATGCCTGTCACGTTGAATAATCTGCGTGCTGACAGGCGCAGGCTTCAGGCCGAGTCGCGCGCACACGGCCTCTTCAATTTCCGGTGCAATGTTGGCGAAGGTACCGACCGCACCGGAGATTTTCCCCACGCGGATGGATTCCCGTGCCTGCTGCAGACGCTCGCGGTTGCGTTGCATTTCCGCATACCATACGGCAATCTTCAGTCCGAAAGTGATTGGCTCGGCATGTACCCCGTGAGAGCGGCCGATTTCGACCGTATCTTTGAATTCGAAAGCTCGTCTTTTGAGAACGGAAAGGAAATTATCCACATCCTGCAAAAGCAGGTCGGATGCCTCGGTGAGCAGCAATCCGAAAGAGGTGTCCAGGACGTCTGAAGATGTGAGCCCTTCATGAATATGGCGCGAAGCAGGTCCAACGAATTCCGCGACGCTCGTGAGGAATGCGATCACATCGTGCTGGGTCTCTTTTTCGATCTCCTCGATTCGCTTGACGTCAAAAGCAGCCATGTCCCGAATGACTTCAAAGTCCTCCGAAGGGATATGGCCTCGGCCGCAAAGTGCTTCGCAAACCGCAATTTCGATATCCAGCCATTTGCGGTATTTGTTCTCAACAGTCCAGATTCGCCCCATTTCAGGACGAGTGTAGCGCTCTATCATCTCTTTCTCCCTCGACCGGATAGGTTGTGTGCGCCATTCCGAGCACAACCCCGGTCAAAATTATGCGAGCCCGGTTATTCGAAAGCCCCAGCTGTTTCACATTCATACATCTTTACAAGGTACATCATCGATTGTGGGTTAGTACAGATCCCGCGGCCCCAAAAAGGCCGAAAATGTCAGATGACCCGGCGGTGATTATATCGTAAGAAAGCCATTGCGGCCGTAGAAGTAAGCAGTCCTCGATCTGCGTTATACTCCAGGAGCGGCAGGGCGTGAAGTTTAGCAGGAAAATTTTCTTCAGCAAAGAGAAACCGCAATCGCGTGGCAATTGGAGGTAGATTTGCCTTTCCTGGGTGCTCATATGTCAATCGCCGGGGGGATCCATCTCGCGCTCGACCGACTTCAGCAAGTGGAAGGGACCGCGCTGCAGATCTTTACGACCAATCACAGGCAGTGGCGTTCGACCAGGCTTACGCTTCCGGCAGTGGAAGCGTTCCGGGCAAGATGGGAGGAAACCGGGCGCATCCCCGTTGCCGCTCACGATATCTACCTGATCAACCTCGCTGCGGGCGAAGGAGAAATACTGTCGAAATCCATTGCCGCATTTTCCGAGGAGTTGCTGAGGTCTGAGATCCTGGGACTCCCTTACGTCATCATGCATCCGGGGGCACATCTCGGCGAAGGGCTCGAAACAGGTCTGATGCGCTTTGTTGCAAATCTCGATCTCGCCATCGAAAATTCACGAACTGAAAACGTCTCCGTTCTCATAGAAATCACTGCCGGCCAGGGTTCGAGCCTTGGGTCTAGCTTCGAGGAGGTTGCATTCATTTTGCAGAGTTCACACCATGGCGGACGTTTGGGGGTATGCTACGATACCTGCCACGCTTTTGCTGCGGGCTACGATATACGGACCGAGGAAGCCTATCGCAAGACCTTCGCTCATTTCGACGAGGTGATCGGACTGGAGCGGCTCAAGTTCTTTCACCTCAACGATTCGAAGCGGGAACTACTTTCGCACGTGGATCGCCATGAACACATCGGAAAAGGAAAAATCGGATCCGATGCTTTCCGGTTCCTGCTTAACGATCCCCGATTCCGGAATCACCCGATGGTTTTGGAGACACCGAAAGAGAAGGACCTGAAAGAAGACAGGGAAAACCTGAATGTCTTGCGCTCGCTGATGGAAGCATGAGGAAAGGTTTTCCCTGTCCGAACTATCCCCTGATCGAAATTGACGGAAAGAGCCCCTGTCGTACGCCGCCCCAGTACGGCTGCAATACGTTGAACGCAATCTCCCGGCATTTCTGAGCATGTCCGTGATGCTTTTCTCCGGTACATAAAGCTCCGTTGCATTCCAGAATATGCTCCACCCTGTGCCGGAATCCTTTGACGAAGATTTCTCCCTTTCCGCGGAACGTGAGGGCGCCTCTGGTCACTTCTCCCGAAACTCCGGCGAGTTCATCCAGCAGGATCGAATGGTTCTCCAGATCTCTCCGGTTGCTGATGTATCCCCACACCAGGTGATTCGGCGGAATCTCCACTGATTCTTCCAGGTCGATGATAGTATGTGGGGCGACAATGCACTTCTCTCCTATCAGGAGTCTTGCGCTGTCTCCGGCCCGCAGAAAGGAGTTGAACCCGACGAAGACATTTTTACCGACATGTGCGCCGATGATTTTCGAACCATGGGCTGAAACGTTGTTTCCTTCCAGCACCGAGTCAATGATGAAACAGTTCTCCTGAGCATTCGAACCATCGCCGAAAAATGCGTTTTCGATGTATGCCCGCTGAGAGACAAAGGTTCTCTCGCCAAAGGTACAATGGCCTTTGACAAGAGCGTACGGATTGACGAAAGAACTCTCCGGAATAGCTATTCCCGAAGGGAACAGCCCGCTGTAAACGCTGGAGAATTCTCCCTCCCTGCTGTTCAGGAAATCCATTAAAATGCCGCAAGGCTGCCCGGCCTCACTTCTGATGTATTTCTGCAGAACGTTTCGATCGAATGCGTATTTCAGCTCGAAATCCTTCCCCCCAACCCAGATAGTCCCGTCTTCTACGTGACGGTGCTCAAGTTTTCCCGTGTGGATGGAAGAGAAGGTGCCGATGGTGCAACCTTTTGCAGCCGTCAGGTCAATGGTTGCAAAAGGCTTCAGAAGGCAGCGATCCAGAGGCGAACCGTGAATATTTGAATAATGCATCGCAACCGAATCGCGAATGAGAAATTCATGAGGATTCTCCGGATCGTGCGAGTTGCTGTGCACGAGGGCTTTCAGCAGGTAACTGTCCTGCACCCGGATAACCTCGTCTTCATGGATCGTAATGGAATCCACGCTCTTTAATTCATCCCCTCGAAGATCCGACATGTACACGAACGAGTCTTCGACGACGCACTTTCCCAGAAAATAAGTCCCGGGCACTGAAGAGTTTCTGATTTCAAGGTGGATGGGATGGCAACCGGTTGCACCGTGAATCGCGTGTAGCGAAGCTCTTTTTTCGGGTGCGTGAATCAATTGAGGACACGAGCGGACGTCAAATCCGCATTCCGTGAGGTCAAGGCTGCCTTCGATGATGGAATTGACAAGATGATAGAGATCTTGCATTGGCTCTCCTTGGAGGCTCAGGCCGTGAAAACAGGTTTACGCGGTCCGGGTCATGCGTGATAAGGAGATGCACTTTCGCTTGACCGGCTTGAGGACTGCCGAGCAGTTTGGGCAGTGATATTGTATAATCGATTTTCGAAAAAATGCAAAAAAGAAATGATCTGCCTATATACGGCAGCCTTTCACTGTATCAGATACATATGTCATGATGTCTGAAAGACTGACCACTCCCGTCAAAGCATTTCCGTTTCTCACGAAAAGATAGCTTCTACCAGTGACGATCATCTGGTGAATCACTTCATCAACCGATGCATCCGCATCCGTTATCTGGTCCTCTTCCGGTATCGTCATGAGGGACTTTACCTGGGTACCTCCCGCTTTATTACAGATCTCTTCGAAGGGGTCTTCCCACAGGCCGAGTTTCTCCAATTCCGACCGGATCCGGTTGGGAGGAAATCCTCCTTTCTGCGCTGTATCCACAATCTCGCCGTATTTTGGCTCGAGACCTTTCAGGATGTTGCGGAAATCCAGAAAACCGGCTACGTTTTCTTTTCCGTCAACGACCAAAGCGGCCGGGCATTTGTGACCGTCTCCCGTTCTCTCTCTGATCACTCCGATTTCAAGGAGTGTCTCAAAAAGCGTCGAGTCCTGATTGACTACTGCTATGTCGGAAAACCCTCTCATCAATTCTTTTATTTTGCGTTTCATTCCAGGACAAACCTCTCCGAATTCGTTTAATCTAAACTATTCACGATATCTCCCTCTCTCAATACAAACAGCCCAAAAAACAAAACAGGGGCCTGTATGGCCCCTGTTCATCCTATCTTCTCGTCCGTGTTTTCGGTGATCGACTCCGATCGTCAGGGATTGATCGTCGTCACATAGACGAATTTGCCGTCCTGAACTTTATTGATGACCATGCTCTTGATCGGGTTTCCGTCCGGACCCATCGTCAGCACTCCCGAGACCCCCTGAAATGCTTTCGTAGACGCAAGAGCATCGCGGATTGCGGTCCCGTCCGTGGATCCGGCCCTGTTGATCGCATCCACCAGCAGGAAATAGGCATCGGCTCCAAGCGCCTCAAAAGCTGAAGCATCCTTCCCGTACTTCTCTTTGAAGAGCTTGATGAACTTCTTGGAACGCTCGGTGCTCGCAGCTTCCGGATGGAAATGGCCCGTAAAATACATCCCTTCCACCGCTTTGCCGCCGATTTGAATCAATGCATCCGCCTGAGCCCCGTCTCCCGTGAGAATGGGCGTATTGATTCCGAGATCGCGGGCTTGTTTTGCCAGAAGAGCATCCTCGGTATAGTACACGGGAGCATAGATCAGATCGGGTTTTGAGGCCTGGACCGACGAAAGCTGTGCCGAGAAATCCTGATCTCCGGTCTGAATGAAAGTCTTTGAGACGATTTTACCGCCAAGCTTTTCAAATTCTTTGGCAAAATAATTGCCCAGTCCTACGCTGTAGTCCTGCGCCTGGTCGATGATCAGGGCAGCCGTTTTCGCTTTCAAATTATCCATGGCAAATCTGGCGGCAATTTCTCCCTGGAAGGGATCGATAAAGCAGGCCCGAAACGCATATTTTTTGCCCTGAGTCACAAGAGGATTGGTGGCGGTCGGAGTTACATCGGGGATCTTGGCTGCCTCGGCAATAGGGGTTCCCGCAAGCGTATTTGCACTGATTGCTTCGCCGATCAGTGCCGCCATCTTCTTTTCTATCAGCAGAGTGGCCGCGTTTGCTGCTTCGATTGCCTCGCTCTTGGTGTCTACAAGAGTAAGCTCAACTTTCTTGCCAAGAGCTTCAGGTTCCATAGATTGAGCCACCTGTGCTCCGGTCCATGCCATGTTTCCATATGCGGCAACGCCTCCCGTCATTGGCAGATAGACGCCAATTTTTATAGTGTCCTGTGCATACGCGGGAAACGGGGCGGCAATAAGGGCCAACGCCATCCAGAAGGTAAGTACGTACATGCTTTTCAGTCTGTTCATTTTTCCTCCCACTTTGTTTTTTAAGTGACTGCAAATCCACGCGATTGCGGCTAATCATCTCAAAAACATCCCTCGCGGAGTTTACGCTCTACAAAAGATATTAATTCCGTGATATTTTGCATTGGCGGTCAGCAATCTACCGCTTTTTTAAATTCAGATGAAGTCCTATATGAGCTTTTTTACGGATACGTTCACATTTACAGGTTCTCTGGAGCCGCGGGAAAAAGAAGGCATTACTTTTATCGGTCCCGACCTTTTTGCCAGGGATGATAAAGGGAATCTGCTCAGCCCGATCGCATCGGTCTTTCCGAAATACCGCACTGTCGTCACGGTGCGGGGGATACACGCCTGCCACGCGTCCGTGATGCTCGAACACCTCAAGCTAAACTCGCCACTAGAAAGCGTTAAGGACGCGGACCTCGAACTTGACATTTACCAGGATGCCGTCGCGCTCCTGATAAGAAATGATATAATCCTCATCAGGTCCGATCCGGAAGAAATGGAGCATATCTTCGCGGCGGATGAAATACTCCAGCGTTTTTTGCCAAAGGAGCGCATCCAGTTTACCGGGCTTCATCTACCGGAGGTTCGAAGCAAACTGCGCCATCGAGGTGAGAGCTGGCGTATGTCGCCTCCTCCGCGATCGCTGCATCAGATTGGCGAATATGTCCACTCGAGCAAGGTCCAGGTCACCACGGGCCTGACTGTTTATTATAACGCTCCGACCGGCGGCAGGTTTCTTACCTATGCTGAGTTCGCGGGTATTAGAAACTTGATCGAGCAGGATCCGCCGGAAGCATTTGCCCGCCTCAGGGAAATTCAAAATCTTTTTCAACGCGTAAATAACTGGGGCAGCAAAGAACTGACTTTTTTTCTCCCGGCGGGCAGAACGGTCGATTTCGAGGAACTGGGCGATCTTATTTCTTTATTGCAGGACCCTCCAGATCTCACGAACAGCAGTGAAGCCCTGGCCATCTTCGATCGTCTCGCTGAAAATTTCTCCCGATCCGCCGGACCCGAACTCACAATTGACGATGAAAGCAACGCGGTTTGGCGGACGACCATGTTTTGCCGCCTCTATGATATAAACGAACAGGAGATGGAGGAATGGGCCCTGGGGCTCAGTCCGGAGTTCCATCTCAATGTCAAGTGGCTGCCGGGGGCCTCCATTTCCGGGCAGCATCTTCAGTTCCATTCCGGGGTAAGCAGACGCGTCCACGGTCTGATCTCGCATTTCTGGGATCGGTCCGGGGGCTTCAAGTCCATCAATATCGGCCATGTCGAAGTCTCGCAGAGCGAACGGGACATTTCCGGAGAAGAGAGGGACGTCTACCTGGCTGTTATGACGACGCAGGAGTGCCAGGAGACCATACGCCTGATCCGCCTTATGAAGTGGGACGTCATTCATCGTATCAAAATGGGCGTTCCGCTCGAACAAGCCATTTCCATGACGCTCTACTACCGCAACTACATTTTTGACAGACTTCACGCGGCTGCACAGCTGGGTTTCCCGATTCTTTCCTATAACGAGATCCGGCTTGAGGAGGAAATCCCCGGGCTGGGGCAGGTCCCCGCTTTTTTCTTCGACAGGCAGTATGTTCCGGGCGTTGTCACGGACAAAATCCCCCTCTCCTTCTACGGCAGGCGGAGATTCATACTTAAGCTCTCGTGCCTGCTCGGGGCAGCTGCAACTTTCTCTCTTGTGTTAGGGCGGGCGAGTCCTCGAACGGGCAAAATCTTCTATGACGACGGTGACGAATTGATCCAGTTCGACACATCAGGCATTCCGACTTGCCTCATCAATATTGAAACAACCGGCTCCTTTACAGACTGGACAACTCCGATCGTCGCCATGCTGCCGCAGTGTCTCGTTCGCTTCCGAGCCCATCTGAACAAGGCCCTGGAGCGTGGAGTGCCGCGTCAGGTTGTCGAGGAATCGATTACCGTCTTTGCCGATGCGCTTATCGACAAGCTCAGGGACGTAAGAGAAACGGTCTTTTCGCCTTTTTCGAGATTGCGCGATTTGTTTAGGAACCGCGAGCCTGAGCCCGGCGGAATACGCAACAGGTGGGAAGGAATCATTTCTCGGCTGGAGAATACCGACCTCGAAGAACTTCGAAAATCGATACTCTCCAGCGAGGAACTAAAAATCATGTGAGTTCGTTGAACTCCCGCCTTCCTGTCGGAATACGGGGGTTTCAGCTATATTACTTCTGCTTGTG
>JAEZHY010000061.1 GCA_023416335.1 Pseudomonadota bacterium
GATGGTAAGGAGATCGGGATCCGACCATGCCGGATCCCGGCTTTGATAAGGTGCGGGGCAGTTTTCAAAAGAAGGGAGTTCCTCCTGGTCGCAGGCGGCCAGTAGATAGTTCCAAGGCTCTCGGGTCTCGGACATTGCATAGGCATCTGTTATGTCATTGCCCAGATAGAAGGCAAGAACCAATTTTTTCGCCCCCATTTTTTTCGCGTCGTCTATCATATGGAAATATTGCACCGGGCCGTAGCCTCCCATTCCCATATTGTAAACGGGGAGTCTGAGCATCCGTGCAAGTTGCTGCGGGATTGCGTTCCAGCGGGAAACTCCATTGCCGTAGATCATCGAATCGCCGATACATACCACGGGAAACGATCCAACCGCGCTGTCATTGCGAAAGCCTTTGGCGTCGTGACCGGTTTGGTACGGCAGGATCTTATGACCGAGAATCGGATCTTTTGCGGGGTCGGCCGGGAATATGTCGGACTTGGGGTAAATAAACCTCAAAACAATTTCGGATGCGGCCAGAGCAGCGAAAAGGGAAACGAAAACAAGCAGCAGTTTCAACACTACTTCGCGAATTCTCATATCTTATCGGCCCCGGATCGTTAGAATAAGACGTCTATTTTTACGATGTTTGCATAAAATCGGAATTGATGGCAAGAATAGAATATATGGGAGACTGCAAATTTAATATATGGGCGAGACAAGACGTTTAAATGCGGTCAGCTGTTTTGTCTGGGCCGCTATTTCTCATTTCTTGATTAATCCAATCCGAACTGCTCCTGCCAGTTGTCTGCCTTCTTCCATTCGGGCTGGTCCTCTTTTTTGAACAGGCAATCACCGAGGACAAGATAATCCATTTCGGTGCGCATAAAGCACTGGTATGCGTGCTCGGGGGAACAGACAATCGGTTCCCCGCGGACATTGAAACTGGTGTTCACGACAACCCCGCAGCCGGTCAGTTCCCGGAATGCATTGATGAGAGTCCAGTAGCGTTTGTTGGTTCTCGAACTGACGCTCTGGATCCTGGCGGAAAAGTCGACGTGAGTGATTGCGGGAATATCCGAGCGGGGAAAATAGAGCTTGTCCCACATATTCCGTTGATCGTAATTCTCGGGGAGGGCACGTCGCCTTTCCTCGCGGACGGGAGCAACGAGCAGCATGTACGGGGAAGGGCGATCGATCTCGAAATAATTTCCGATCTCTTCTTCCAGCACGGAAGGCGCGAAGGGGCGGAATCCTTCGCGGTACTTGATCTTGAGGTTCAGTTTCTTCTGCATCTCCGGATTGCGCGGATCTCCGAGTATGCTCCTGTTTCCGAGGGCACGGGGGCCAAATTCCATCCTTCCCTGGAACCAGCCGACCACGTTGCCCGAGGCAAGCAGGCCGGCAACATCGGTGCAAAGTTTGTCGAAATCGGAATGCTCCGTGTATGGGGCCGCGTATTTCATAGCGACTTTATGAATATCGCGGGACGTAAATTCCGGACCGAGGTAGGCGCCGTTCATCCGGTCACAGCCGCCGTTCCCCGGGCGTTCAGTTCCTTTCCATATGTGCCATCCCGCCAGGGCCGCTCCGAGTGCGCCTCCGGCATCTCCCGCTGCCGGCTGGATCCACATGCCGTCGAAAAGGCCGGATCGAAGCAGCTTGCCGTTTGCCACGCAGTTCAGTGCGACCCCGCCAGCCATGACGATATTCCTGCTTCCGGTGATTTCCTTTGCTGTTCGGGCGAGGCGAAGGACCACCTCTTCCGTCACTTCCTGGACCGCAAGGGCCATGCTCATGTATTCGCCGCTCAACTCGGTCTCGGGCTTGCGCTTAGGAAAGCCGAACAGATCCTGCCACTTTCCGTCATTGCACATTCTCAACCCGGTGGCAAAATCGAAGTAATCCATGTTCAGGAGGATGGACCCGTCATCCCTGATGTCGATGAGCGAATCGAGCATCTTCTGTCTGCAGGCGGCGGTTTCTTCTTCATAGCAACGGCCGTAAGGCGCCAGTCCCATCAGCTTGTATTCGCCGCTGTTGACCTTGAAGCCGCAGTAGTAGGTTACTGCGGAGTAGAGCAGACCAAGTGAATGAGGAAAATCCACCTGGCGCAGTATACTGATATCGTTCCCTTTGCCGTGGCCGATTGTGGTCGTTGCCCATTCTCCGACCCCGTCCACTGTGAGAATTGCCGCTTCGTCGAAGGGCGACGGATAGAAGGCGCTCGCGGCGTGGGACAAATGATGCTCGGGAAAGAGCAACTCGGCTTTCCCGGGGACGATCTTGCCGAGTTCGTCCTTTATCAGCCGGCGCATGAAGAGCTTTTCCTTGATCCAAAGGGGAATGGAGGTGATGAAGCTCTCCAGCCCTCTCGGAGCGAATGCGTGATACGTCTCAAGGAGCCTTTCGAATTTGAGAAACGGCTTGTCGTAGAAGGCAACTGCCTGCAATTCCCCCAGGTCGGAAATCGCCGCCTCACCGAGAACGTACTGGATGGCGTTTGCTGGAAAGGAGAGGTCGTGCTTCTTCCTGGTAAACCTCTCCTCATGGGCCGCGGCCAGAATCTTCCCGTCGGCCAGGAGAGTTGCGGCACTGTCGTGATAAAAAGCGGAGATTCCCAGGATATACTTCGGCATAGGCCAATCCTAAAATAGGGCGTAGATGAAGGGAGCAATGGCCGAACTGCCCGAAAGGACAATTACAATGCCCAGGAAGAGCAGAGTGATGATCACCGGCAGCAGCCAGAATTTCTTCCTGATCTTCATGAATCCCCAAAGGTCTTTGATTATATTGTCCATTCCGTCCTCTAATAAGGTCTGCTCACGTCTTCCGGGCCATACTTGTAGTCGCGCACCTTGAACACGGACGAGCCGTCCTTCTTCCACTGTTTCAGGTGCAGGGAATCGCATCCCAACAGCCTTCTTACAATGCCGAACGGTATAACCAGCAAAGCGAACACGACGGTCAATATTATTTTGGATACAACCCTGCCCAGCAGATTGGAAAAGTTCAGCCAGACGGAAGCGAGGGCTTTATACAAGGCAGGATATACCAGGTTCAGCAGAAGCAGGGCGACAGCTGCCTGCTCCAGTTGCTTCCGGTCAGTGTACAGTGCTGCTACAAGACATACGAGGCTCAAAACCTGGCCGAAGTCTTTGGTCTGCTCCTTTGAAGCACTATTGAACAGATCTATGAATTTCATAGAGGTTTTCCCTCTGATCGTTGGATTCAAAGCATTAAGATGATGCCGATTTAAAGCTGTTATTGAAGGATTGTGCCCCAAGCCCGCTTTATATCAGGTTGCGGCGGAACAATCATCCAGGTTGTTGTCCTTGTCTACTCCGCTTTGCACTCCACGATGGTGACCGAATGAGGCGGCAAAGTCACGGTCCGGGGCAGATTGCTAACCTGGCTGCTCTGTGGAACGACCGTCCGCGGGTTCAGTTCGTTGTTCGCATCCGGCTGCGGCCCCGAAAGGACGTGAATTGTCGCAGCAGCGGGAGTGAAGCCCTCGATATTCAGTGAACAGGAAAGAGAAGACGAAAGAGAACGGTTAATCAGCATGGTGCCGAGACTTTTCCCGTCGTCGGACTTCCAGGAAACCGCATTCAGCATCGGGATGTTTTCCCGAGGCAGTACGTTGCCTGCCTGGGCGGTTCTAAAGACGGAACAGGCGACCTTTGTCGCGACGATGTTTGGCTGTATGGTCTTACGTGCCATCTCGAAAGCGAAGTACTGCGGCCGGAGAGTGCAGGTGGTGGTTTTCCAGTCATGTCGAATCAGGGCCGTCTGATTGCTCCCGTACAGGTTCCAGCCTGTGGCAAGATTGATGCCCAGGGCGGATCCGCGGTTAAGCAGGCCAGCCAGCAAATCCATGTCGAAGACGGCCCTCGAAATATTGGAGAAATCGACCCCTTCCGTCGAATCACCCGGCCAGATACCATATTCCGTAAGAGCAATGGAGATGGAGTTGCCGCGCGAGCATCCGGACCTGATTATCGCCCGGATTTCCGCAAGATCGGTCATTGCCTGCTCGGCGCCGGCCATAATGCCGGTAAACCATTGACGGCTCGCGTAATCGGCTTTCTTCCTTGTTGCAGCCGGATAATAGGGGTGGATAACAAGAAAATCCATCTCAGTGCCGGCAATCTGGATGAGAGTAGGATTCCACTCATCCGACTTGTCCGCAAATCCTTTGCCGTGCGGAGAACCGAGCCCGACGGCTCCGACATGGATCCTGGGATCGACAGATTTCATCGCATTGGCAAAGAGAAGGAAATCATGGGCATATTTCCTTACATTGGTGAACCCCTTTTCGCTTTCGTCATAGACTTCGTTGCCCACCTCCCAGAACTTAACTCCAAATGGTTCCGGATAACCCCGGGAGACTCTCTTCTGTGCCCAGTAGCCGATGGTTTTCCAATCATGGCCTTCATCATCGGAACCCAGGGTACGCGTATCCGTGGGAGCGCCATTGCAGAAAGCGACAAAAGCCGATGCTCGCTTGATTTTCTGATTGAGTGATGCAGAAGCGGAGATCCCGCCCGACCTGTCGAGCCCCGTACCGTAATTCACCGTAATAATAACCGAGGCTCCTAATGCCTTTGCCACCTGCATATGTTCGAGTATGCCGTAAGTGTTGGTGAGCCAATCGGGCTGGCCTCTTCTTGGTTCGGTGCGAACCATAGTACCTGCAGGCATTTGTTCTGCAGCAAGCAGAATGCCCTCCAGGCGGTTTCCCTCGACTTTTTGAAAGGAAAAAACGTCTCCGTGACGTCCCCGCCCAGGCGCGAGAAACCGCGCTTGCCGTGATCCCTGCCATGCAGGAGCCTCATCCAGAGTAATGGAGTCGTCCGTCGGTTCAATAGGTTGCGCAGTCCTGACGCCCACGCCGTCTTCCCATGCGTAAATGTCCGAAACGCTGCCGCCCGGAAAACGCAAGATGGTCGGCGAGACTGCCTGGATCAATGGGAGTGCGGTGGGTTCGATTTGGCCGGTTCCGGTATTCCATAATCCGTTGCTTGTGATGATGTTCTGGCCGAACAATAATGGGTCCGACCTCCCGATTATGTTATTGGCGTTGATTTCGACGATTGCGGAGTCTTTATCTGAAGCGCTTGCGAGAGTATGGCCGGCGACCAGGAGAACCAGGAAGACCAGAAACATTACTCCCCGGAAAGGAGGAGCAACCCGTCCTTGAAAAGTGAGCGCCTCATGAGGTCGGTAAGGATCTTGGGATGGATTCATCGACATAGTCGGTTCCCGCTCTTCCGATTATTCACGTCGTTTGAAGTGAACTCAGAAATTGACACGTGTATCAGGCCCTCGAAAATATTCTTCACTGCTCACTGCTCACTGCTCACTGCTCACTGCTCACTGCTCACTGCTCACTGCTCACTGCTCACTGCTTTATCGCTTTTTCCAGCACTGCGACAATCCGGCCGGCCTGTCGCTCCCAGGTCCAATCGGCCTCGACCGTTCTCCGGGCGTTGGTCGCGATGCTCAACCTGAGTTCAGGGTCTTTCACCAGTGTCTCTATTTTCGAAGCCATTGTGGCGTAATCTCCCGGTTCATAGAGCATACCGTTATACCCGCCATGAATGAGTTCCTTTATCTGGCCGAGGGCCGTCGCCACGGATGCTTTCCCGGCAGCCATGTACTCAAGGAGTTTCATTGATGAGTTGTAGAACAGGTAGTCGTCTCTGTATGGGCTGACGACGATATCCATTACGCTCAGGATGCGCGGCACCTCCGAGTGGGGGACCACGCCGGTGAAGAGCATCCGATCCGCCATCCCGTTTTGCTCCGCAGCTTCTTTCATGCGACCGCCGACCGGGCCGGCGCCCACAAAGAGGAATACGACCTGGGGGTTCCTTTTACAGATGTCTTTTGCCGGTTTGACAAAAGCAGTCGGGGAAGAAAAGAAGTTGAAGCTTCCAATATACCCGACGACAACCTTGCCCCGCAGTCCATAACGATTTTGAATCTCTCGATCCGGCTCGCCCGGTTTGAATGCCTGAGTATCAACACCGTTGGGGACGGCATGGATCTTCGAGGCATTGACGCCATACCGGACCAGGTATCCTTTGAGCACTTCCGAGATGCAGATCACCCGATCGGCACAGCGCAGACTCATTCCTTCCAACCACCGGCCGAGGGCGGGATAGCGATAGTATTCGGGATAGAACAGCGAATACTCGTATTCGAGAGGCCCATCGACAAAGGCAACGTATGGGATGCCCATTTTCCTTGCGGCATAGAGCGCCGAAAGGTTGCAGTAGGATGTTACCGAGAGCAGGACGTCCGGACGGAAAGACTGAAGCAGGCGGGTTTCCTGCGGCACATAGCGAAAGTTTCGCAACACAAGTTTTGGGACATGACCGTAACGACGGAGGGCGGAAAAACGTTTTAACCCGTCTGACACGCCGTTACGCGGCTCAACGGAAGTCTGCTTCCGTGGATTGCGAAACTGCAGGTCTACAACATGGCCCAGTCCGGACAGGGCGGAAGCGATGGATCGGATCTGGGTTGCAGCCCCGATCGCCGTTCCGTCAACTTCCCAGTGATAATTGAAATAGGAAATTCTCACCTGTCTCGACCGCTTTCTTTTGAGTTCCGACTAAAATCCCGGCACAGACAAACCCTTCGCGGGTCTTGCCAACGGAATCCGAAGACGCTGGGCCAGGATTCTCGATCCGAAAATAGGAAGTCCCGGCAGGTAGCGTGAAACCGTTCCGGGTTCCTGCAGCATCCTGTAGACCCATTCGAAACCTCGACGGCGCCACTTGCCGGGCAGGCGCCGAAGTTCACCGGCTACGATTTTGAACATCCCCCCACAGGTGACGACCAGAGAGGCGTCGAGCCTGCGCTTGTTGCTCTCGGCCCAGATCGCCTGGAGGGGTTCACCCATGCCGACCCAGAGGATATCGGGTTTCTTTTTGTTTATGAGTTCGATCACTTCCTTGTCACGGCCTTTGAAATAACCGTAATGCGTTCCTACGATCTTCAATCCGGGGTACTCTGCAATTGCCTTAGCTCTTGCGCGTTCCGCCAGTCCCGGTTCGCCTCCGAGCAGGAAGAAACTGTACCCTTTCCTTACAGCCAGTTCGCACGCCGGTGGCCATACGTCCGTGGTCGTGAGCTTCTCCGGCAGTTCTTTTCCGAACAAACGAGCGGCAAGCAGGAGGGAGGCCCCGTCCACATAGAGGGTGTTGGCCCCGCACAGTGCCCTGTAGAACTGGGGATATTTGTACGAGAGATTCATGGAATGCGCGTTCAGGGCGTACGCGGTCGCACAGCCCGGCTCTGCGATCAGGGCTTCGAACCTGTCGAGCAGAGACGTCATGGTATATGCGCCGATGCCGAGCCCAAGAATATCGACATTGTTTTCCATGCAAATCCTTTAACTGGACGGCAGCCTGTTACCATGCAAAACCCGGTGGAGTTGCTCTTTACGAACATGCCTGATGAGACCCGGTTCCCTGTTCCGGTTGAGTTCCGGGTTAAAATAGCTGGAAAAGAAACCGTATAGAAAAGCCACACCGCCGAGTATCCAGGGCGGCTCCAGCATGCGGTAGACTCCGCGGATGACTGCAAAAGCGGGGTGCGAGCCGATGGCAAAAGCTCCCTGTCCCCATGTGATTCGTCCCCGCACGCTGCCGAGGGTCGAACTCTGCATTCTATGATGGATGAAGACTACTTCGGGATCCGAAAGGGTTGTCCAACCGTGCCTGCGCGCATCGGTCTCGTCGAGGATGTCCCAGCCGTAAATCGGTTGCGGTCCGCCGATCTGTTCGAAGCAGGCCCGCCGGTAGAACTTGGCCATGCCGGGGCAATGATAGCGTGGGTAACGCTCTGGAAACAGCCTGGAACCGATTTTGAGGTACCCGATGCCGCTCGCCATTCCTACCCCCGGCCGTTCGAAATGAGCCATTATCTTTTCGATCGTATCGGGTTCGAATTCTATGTCACAGTCCATTTTTGCAATAACTTCGAAAGGATCGTCGCGGACAAAACTGAGTCCATGATTGAAGGCACTCACCACTCCGGGGCCGAGTTGGCGGTTTCCGGAACGATCCCTACGGACGAGTTCGATCCAGGGATACTTCGCGGCATATTCGGCAACAATGTCTCCCGTGCCGTCTGCGCTTCCGTCATCCACGATGATCCAGCGATCCGGCGGATGGGTCTGATTTACCATTGAGTTGATGGTTATACCGATGTATTTGCTCTCATCCCGCGAAGGGCTGATCACAATCAGACGTTTCATGCCGGCTCCTCTCCCCGACCCCGAACGTGCGCCCACCAGATAGCGAAAACCAGCAGGGCCCAGAGTTGCCGGGAATAATCGTATCTGCCCCGGATATGATCCGAGATTAACGAATCTATATAGTCGATATTGAAATAGCCGCTTTCAGCCAGATTTTCCCTCAAGCGGTATTCTCTCACGTAGTCTTCAAGTTTTCTCTGAAGCCAGAATTCGAGTGGCGGATTGAAGCCCCTCTTTTTCCTGTTGAGTATCCCTTCCGGCAGCCACGGTTTGAGCGATTCCTTCAGCAGGTACTTTGTCTTGAGCCCTCGAAGCTTGAGGTTCAAGGGGATGGAAAAAGCGAATTCCACGAGGGTGTGGTCGAGCAAAGGCACCCGAATTTCGAGGGAGCATGCCATACTCATCTTGTCCGCCCTGTTCAGCATCACCTCGGGGAGATACACGGTTAAGTCTGCAAGGCATGCCTGTGAAATGGGGTCAAGGCCCGGAGCGGATTCCGGTACTCTCCGCAAAGCAGACAGATAGGGAATCGCGGACGCCCTTTGCGAAAATTCCGGTGAAAAGAGCTGCCCGAGCGAGTCTTCGGAAAAAATCGCAACCTTGTTGCAGTAGTCTTCGAAGGGAGAATAAAAAGAGCTGTTGACGACCCTTTCGACCCGGTGCCTGAAATATCCGAACCGGGACGATCCGAAATTGGGAAGGCCGTTGATAAGGGAAATCTGGGCCTGCCGAAGCGGCCTGGGTATGGCGTTCAGCCATTTGTTCATACGCATTCCCTGGTAATGCGTATACCCCGCAAAAAGTTCGTCTCCGCCTTCTCCGCTCAGGACGACCTTTACTTCTCGTCGTGTGAACCGGGATAGGAGGTAAGTGGGAAGGATCGTCGCGTCGGCCATCGGTTCATCGAGGTGCCAGATGAGACGGCTGAGGAGTTCCATTGGGGCTGCCGAAAGGCGGAAACTCCTGTTCGTGCCGCCGAGGTGACGGGAAACAATTTCGGCGTGAGGCAGTTCGTTGTATTTCGCGACATCGAATCCGACGCTGAATGTAGGTACTTCATCGGCACCGGCCTTGACCGCTGCAGCCGCGACCGCGCTCGAATCGATTCCGCCGGAAAGAAAGATGCCGAGCGGGACATCGGAAACGAGCTGCATTCTGACCGATTCCTCGATGTGAGCCCGCAGTTCTTCACAGAGGTCTTCAACAGGCTTGTCGATCAACTTCCCGTTCAGTGGGTGCCAGTATCTCTGCAGGCGAATGCCGCCGTCTTCCGCGACGAGGATTTCTCCGGGCTGCAGCTTGAAAATATTTTCGTAAATAGTGTTCGGGGCGGGAATGTAGAGGTGGGAAAAATAGTCGAAAACCCCCCGGTCGCTTACAGCCGGCTTTTCTCCGGGCAGGAGCAGCAGGCTCTTCATTTCCGACGCAAATGCGATCAGGTCGTCTCGAAGCAGGTAGTAGACGGGTTTGATCCCCAGCCGGTCCCGGGCAAGAAGAAGCCTTTGCCTCGCGCGGTCCCAGACGGCGAACCCGAACATTCCGTTGAGGTGCCTGACGACATCCTCACCCCAGGCTTCATAGCCGTGAACGATTGCTTCCGTGTCGGAGGAGGTCTTGAAGACGTGCCCCATGGACACGAGTTCGGAACGAAGCTGCTTGAAATTGTAAATCTCTCCGTTGAAGACGACCTGGATCGAGCCGTCTTCGTTTGACATGGGCTGCCGTCCTCCGCTCAAATCTATTATGCTGAGACGCCGAAATCCCAGTCCGATGCCGTCCTCATAAAAATAGCCGTGATCGTCCGGCCCTCTGTGAGCCAGGACCGTGGTCATGCGCTCCAGGACGGGGAATTCGACTTTTCGGCCGTTCTTGTAGAGAACTCCGCAGATTCCGCACATATGCTAAACGGTGCCTTTCATAAATAACTGGAACAGACGATCCGCACTGCGGTCGATATTGAATTCTGTTTGAACGCGATCTCTGCCGGAAACCGAGAGTTTTGGGGCCAGCTCCGGATCCCGAATGACTTCTGCTATCGCATGAGCCAGTTTTTCCGGGTCCTCGGGTTGGACCAGCAGCCCGGTCTCACCATCATGGATCAACTCGGGGATTCCTCCTATGCACGTGGAAACGGAAGGGACCCCCATGGCCATGGCTTCCATCAGGGCAACCGGTATGCCGTCGTGATGTCCTTTTTCACCTTCCGATTTGCCGGTACAGCAGGGGAGGACAAAGATATCGGATTTTGCCAGATACGATTTCACGTTTTCGGGGAGAAGCTCGCCCAGCAGTGTAACCGTGTCGGAAAGATCATAGTCTTCGATTTGTTGTTGCAGCCGCTCTCTTTCCGGTCCCCCGCCGATGATCAGGCACTTAGTGCGAACTCCGAGGTCCTTCAGGGTCTTGCAGGCATCTACCAGAGTATGGAACCCCTTGGTTTCATAGAGCCTGCCGACCGAAACGATCAATGGGACCGAATTGGAACAATGATCATTCGGGCAGTAGTCGTCGCAGTCGATACCGCACCGGACTATAAATAGTTTATCGGCATCGCTGAAATCGAATTTTTGAAGCAGGTAATTCTCGATATTAAACCGGCTGATGGTGACTACGAATTTTGCTGCCGAGAGTTTTTCATGCATCAACGTGTTGTCGATGATCATTTCATAATTCGTATGGACGGTAAAGCTGAATGGGATGCCCGCTAATGTAGCGGCCATCATGGCTACCGAGGTGGCGACGTTGGCAAAATGAGCATGAATATGCGTGATTCCGCGCTGCCGGACCAGGCAGGCGAAAAGGGGCGCAACCAGAAAGAACCGGAGGCAGCGGAGGCGAAGAGACCATGTCTTTTCCCCCGTGAAAACGTACTTCCACAGGCATTTGGCGTAGCGGCCGGGGCGGACGATCGCGAACAGGAGATGCGACAGCCAGAAGCGTGGATCGGTGGGGCATGTCAGGACCTCCACCTCGGAATTGAGATCGGGGGCCTCGGGATGAAGGACATTCGGATCGAACGGATGAACGCTGAACACACTGATAGGAATGCCTCGCCTGCGCAGTGCGGCGATCTCCCGTACCACGAAAGTCTCGGATACGGACGGAAGCACCCGTCCTATGTATGCAATGTGTACTTTGTCCGTCTTGTTCATCGATCTGAATTCCAAGTAATATCTTTGCTATTCTTCGACATCTCTGAACGGTTTTCCGT
>JAEZHY010000089.1 GCA_023416335.1 Pseudomonadota bacterium
ACCGGCCAGGCGAAGGGCCATCAGCGCGGCCAGTTCACTTTCCCTCGATTCCCACAGCGGCATCACAAGTGCAACTTTATGAGCAAAGTCCTCGGGATTGTTTCGTTTGACCTGCAGGATGCGGTCGGCAATCATCCGGACGGCATCGGGATATGCAATGCGCTTCCAGCCGCTTCCATCCCTCACCATGGGAAACAGTATGCGGTGGGGACTGTATGTAAGTTCGACCAGGGATTTTCCCTTTGGGCACATTGCTCCGCCGGTCCAGTAGTTCTCCGGATTCCCGAAGACGTTTACCACCTTGCCGTCAGATACCTGGACCTTTGTCGTGCAGCGCACCTGGCAGAACTGGCAGCAACTGTCAACTTCCCGGTCCACTCCCGGGCCGTTTGGCCCTGCGGCTTCAGCCGGAGATACTGGCCCTTCCGGTCCGCCGATAATGCCGCTCCCCACGGCCATGGCTCCGGCCTTGAGGAAATCGCGTCTACTGAGATTGGGAGTTTTCATCCGGGATCCTTAAAAAACAAACAGTTGTGCTAAATTGCCGACAGGATCGTCCTGCCGAACTAAGCCTTTTTCACAAGCCGGCACCCGAACCCGTTGAACTGGGCGGACACCTTGTCCCAATAATTGGGGATAATCGTGTTGATTGTAGTCCCGCGGTTTCCCGGAACGGGTGTCTTAGGCGTGGGATGCGAAGGAGTCCACACAACCCCAGGCAGGATCGCCTCGTTGACTTTGACTTTCGCTTCGAGTTTCCCGATTTTCGTCTCTATATAGGCCAGGTCGCCGCTTTTGAGTTCCAGTCGAGCGGCAGTTTCCGGATGGATGTGAACGACGTTTCCCTCCGAGAACTGCCCCATGTAATACGACCAGTTCGTATAGGAGTGATGCCAGTGGTTCACCACCTTGCCCTGAGTAAAGATGAGTGGGAATTTTCCGAATTCTTCGCTCTTGTCGCTCAGGGGACTGCCTTCAGGTTCTTCCCATCTGATCGGGCCGAGCGGCTTGGAACTGAGCTGCACTTTCCCGTCATCGGTCGGAAACCGGCCGTCGCGGAAGATGGACCCCTTGCTCTCGGGTTCATCGGCCGAAAAGCTGGGCCAGGTAACTCCCGTCCTGGTCGTCTTGACACGCTCCAGAGTCATTCCGTTCCACGAAGGAACCTGTTCTCGAAAAATCTCGTAAAGCTCCGCGGGAGTCTCATAAGACGGGAACTTACCCGGGTTGAGCAGCTTTCCAAGATCGGAATAAAACTTCAATTCTTCGATAACTTCCCCGGGCTTTTCGATGATCTTGCTGCGCCAGACCACATGCCTCTGAGATCCGTACATGGATCCTTCGGTTTCATACGGCATGCATCCGGGAATTATGAGATGAGCGACTTCCGCTTCATCGTTCATGAAGAATCCGCGGTGGACGACGAACCCGACTTTCCCTATCGCATCGCGAACTGCATTGGCGTCGGGATACCGCCTGAAGGTGCTGTTCAGCAGAAGAACATCCACCTTGCCGGTCTTCATGTTGTTCAGGACTTTTCTGAAAGCGAGTTTCGGCGAAATGTCGGGAGCGCTGTAGTGTTCGAGGAATTCGTCTTCCCCGCCCGGCTTGCCTCCCAGCACATCCATGATTCCCTTGCCCGGTCCGTCGAGATTATTCGTGATCGCCTGGAGGGACACGATGTTGCGCACGGTCTGCAGTCCATTCGTGTACCGTGCAAGCGACCCTCCCAGCCACACCAGCGTGGCAGGGCTTTTTCCAAGGGTTCTTGCCAGGTTTATTATCTGTCCGGGGTCGAGCCAGGTAATTTTTGCGGCCTGTTCGGGCGAGTAGTTCTCAACGGCCTTGGCAAGTTCGTTGAAACCAGCCACGTGCGAATCCACGTATTCCTTGTCGAAAAGCCCTTCCTTTATGAGCACGTGGGCAACGCCAAGGGCGAGAGCCCCATCGGAACCGGGCCGCGGAGTCAAATGCAGATCGGCCAGGTTGCTCGTCGCGGTGCGACGCGGGTCGATATAGACGATCTTTACGCCCTTCTCACGTGCGGCAAGCACCCATCGCGTATAGGGAGGATAGATTTCAGCCAGGTTGAGGCCCCAGAGAACCAACACCTTGCTCTTCAGCATTTCGTCCATGTTGGTCGTGGAATTCGAAGTACCGAGGCAGATGCGAAGGGCCGTCGAGGTACTGGCGATGCAAGTGTCTCCGGGCGAGCATGCGTCGGGGAAACCGGCCATGCGCAGCGCCATGAGCGCAGTCAGTTCGCTTTCCCTGGATTCCCACAGGGGCATGAAGAGGGCCACGCGATGAGCGAAGTCTTCGGGGTTCTTTCGCTTGACATCCAGGATACGCTCGGCAACCATCGTGATTGCTTCGGCATAACTGATGCGCTTCCATTCGCTGCCGCTTCGCAGCATGGGATAGAGGATGCGGTGAGGACTGTAAGTCAGTTCGACCGCGGATTTCCCCTTGGGGCACATGGCCCCGCCGGTCCAGTAATTTTCATGGTTTCCGAAGACGTTAACAACCCTGCCCTTGCTGACCTGGACCTTGGTCGTGCAGCGCACCTGGCAAAACGGACAGCAGGAATCGAATTCCTTGTCGAAGTCCACACCGGGAACTGCCATCGCCGGAGAAATCTCCGGGCCCTCGCAAAGGACCTGGGCTCCGATGGCCGATACGCCAGCCTTCAAAAACCCCCGGCGGCTTATTAGAATATCTTTTCCCGTCATCGACTCTTTCCTGTCCGCGCTCGAATTGGATCGAGCATTTCATCCGCCTGCGACCATGCGCCCGCAGGTACCCCGATCAACAGGGGACTACGTTTTCAAAGCCTCTTTTTTGAAGCGTCTTTTCCCACGTTGCATTCCCAAACAGCGGGAAGCGTTTCTTCTTCTCTTTTGGAACGAAGATGAGTTTGTAGCCCCTGGAGGCCTCCCGAATCATTGCGTCCTCACAATCATCGAGTTCCGCCATTGAGATCCGGATCTGGAGGCCAAGTTCAGCCGCCTTCTCTTTCAAGACCTTCTCCAGCTCCCATGCCTGCCGCAGCAGGTCCAGCCTGATGTGGAACAGAAACTGGCAGCGGGCATTTCCGGGTACCACCACGTCATTCTTCCCGTAGTGGAACAGATGTGAGGACAGGACCAGGAGAATGTCCAGCACGCATCCGTTCGAGGTCGCGTAGTCCATCGCCACGTCCTCGGTCAGGCCGGCCCGCTCCAGGGAGCTTATGAGAAGAACTCGGTCACTCATGGGCTTAGTACAGATCAAGTGCCTGCAGGATCCAGAGGATGATTGCGGACCCGGCCCCCAGGATAACGGCCAGGTAATCGTCCAGACGATGCCTCAACAGTTTTGCTTCCGACTGGGCCTTGACCTTGGCGAGGTCAGACTCATCGACGAATTCGGCGCTTGCTTTTATTTCTTCACTCATGAACCAGGCTCCCCGGTGTTTTTCGCTATTTCACGAAATAGCCCATTTTCATTCCGATCAGGATTGCGATAAGGCAGGTAAAGACCTTTATGACCCCGGCAAGCCATGCGATGGCGATGCCTTTCAATCCTGCCGACTTGACATCCGAAAACTTGGTCTGCAATCCGATTCCCACGAAGCACAAGGTAAAGAACCAGATCATTACCTGTTCCATGGCGTACCGGGCGGGCAGCGGGAAGACGTGCATGCAGTTCACCACCCACAGGCCTACGAAACCGAAAACGAAAATGGGGAATTTGTCCTTGATGACTTCCCAGAAGCTGATTTTTTCCCGTCTGAACTCTGCCGTGAAAACCAGGAAGTAGATATAGAGCACGCCCGCTGGGATGAGTACGATGCGGCCGATGTTTGCGAATCCCGCCACCTTGCCCGCCTCGAAGCCGTAGTTGAACCCGGTTGCGATGACCTGGGCCGAATTGGGCACTCCCGTCGCGCTCCAGATGCCGAAAGCGTATTCAGGAATGCCCACAAGTCGCCCGACCCAGGGCAGGAGGAAAAGGCAGGTAACACCAAATGTGATTAAAGAGGCAATTGCATAAGCAACCTGATCGGTTCTCGCCTTGACCATCGGGGCTATGGCGACGACCGCTGAAACTCCGCACATCGAAAAACCGGCAGATAAAAGTCCGGTGAGACGGTCTCCTATCTTGAGAAGCCGGCAAAGCAGGATGACAATGGTAGCAGAGCCGAAAACGAATATTGCCATGAGAGTGATGCTCTGTCCGCCAAGCTTTACGAGGTCCCGCAGAAGATACTGTGTTCCCAGCAGAACGATCCCGGTGTTCATCATTACCGGGGTGAAACTGATCCCGGACTCCCAGCTTTTGGGAACGCCGATGACATTCCGAATGACAATTCCGACCACCAGGCCGATGACGACATAGTTAAAGTGGAGCAGGTCAATGAACAGCCCCTTCCCGTATATGGGCGGAAGGACGTGATCGATATATGAGAGAAGCTTCTCGATCGTAAACGGCCAGGGCAGGCCGGGTAATCCACAGAAAGCCGCTATAACGAACATTGCGAGCAGACCAGGCATGCTCTCGCGGAATCCCGGCAGCGCCTGCCATATGGAAACCTTCTTCATCGAGGCGTTTATCGGTGCGAGAACACCATTTCTATCTATGCTCGGACTGAGAGTATCACTCATTCGCTGTTCCTTTCACACTGCTGCAAAATATGAGGCGAGTCCTTCAGGGCCGTCCTGACCGGAGGCATTTTCGCCCCCGGCTTTTTCGGACAGACCTCCGGCCACATGCCGTTCTTACTTCAACCGCCAGACCTCACGGTATGCCAGACGATCGAGCAGAGTCCGCCTGAGGAAGTTTTCCGTCGTACCGTTCACTCCAACCAGTACGTCCACGTTCTTCCTTGCGTATTCCGCGAGGTTCGGAGTCTTCCTGCCCGTCCGGTCCTCGATATGCCAGGCGTTGATGGCTTCTCCGTCGAAGTCGTCGACTACGACCTTGAAGTATCCGTTCGGACCGGTGAAAACCGGGTTGTCCTGGTCGAGAACGATCGGCTCCTTGTTGTCGAGGATAAGTTCGTTGAGCTGGTAGCAATGACCGCAGACATCCGGCCGCACCATGAAACGAGGATCTTCGGGCCAGGCGGTATCCATCTGGTAGGTCTTGCACTCGCTTGCGAGGAAAAGGGTTACTTCGCCCTTATCCAATTGTGCCGGATATTCCAGGTCAACCTGGACATCGTCATGGATGAGATGAAGCTTTTCCTGCGACGGACCGTACTGGGGCAGCGTTTCATTCAAAGTACCGTCAAGAGGCCCCAGGGTCTTTTCGGCCACCGGGTTGCCGGCGCTATCCAGCAGCGCAACCTGAACCGTTTTCGCGTTCGCATCGATGCCTGCGATCTTTACCGTGTATTTGCCCACCTTGGACGTTTCACCGGGCTTCAGCACCGCTTTAGCAGGCTTTTTATAGGTAACGGTGAATTCGCTCATCCCGGGGGTCCCCATTTCGGCAACTTCCACGAAGTCCGGAGTCACCCACCGGGGAATCAGGTAAGTTGCGCCTTCGCCGAAGACATCCGGCATGAAATATTTGTCGTCGAGCGGATGTTCACCCGCAGGAAGTTTGGCGGCCAAAACATCTTCGAAACTTGCCAGGCCGGGCCCCACCATGATGTTGGCACCCCAGGTATTTCCGGAGTATTTCGTAACGCGCAGTTCCGCAACCGGCCGTCCCAGCAGCATTCTGCTGCCCATGTAGCGCAGGGCCTTGCCCCCGTCGCCGAAAGGCGCATCCTGCCAGAACAACTGGTTCCCATCCCCCATCGGATACTCTTTCCAGCGGTCGATCCGGAAATTCTTCTTCACGACGAGGTAGCTCTTGAATCTTTCGAGAAACGCTTCCTTACCGAGAATGTAGAGCGATTCGCCGGGCCGGATGTTTCTGCCATCCCTCGTGCTGTAATAAAGCCCTCCGGGCGGTATAATGATCTTCTTGTTCCTGTAGTCTATATAGCTCGCCCGGATGACCATGGTCTCGGAGGCGCTGATTTTTTCGGCTTTCCGGTTTTCGACGAAAGCCCGGACGAAACCTCTCATCTTGGGGACGAAGGCACAGGTGGGATCCGGGGCAAACCACTTGGCATCGGGTACGACCGCCGGATAAGAGGAGAACTTCGATTTCACGACCGGGACCCCGTAAGTGGGATCGGCAAGGCGCGTGAGGAAGGTATCCTCCATAAGAGAGACTATGAGCGGGCTCTTCCCGATGAAGAAGTCCATATTGGCCCGACCTTCCTTCCAGAGAATCATGTTGTCGGTCCGCTGGAAGAAAGAATCGCGAACATAGCAGTCTTTCACCGCGTCCTTGTCGATATCGTCAAGCACGACGTTGAAGTATTTCCTGTCCCATATTTCGGAAATCTTAATGGGACCGGCGTAGGAATCGTTTTCTTTGCTGAGCGTGAAGGCGTCTTTGTTTTCGAGCACAAGGCGCTTCAACATACCTGTTTCCAGATCGGCTTCGAGTCTCACCAGATACCGCGGATCCCTCGGCCAGGGCTTGCCGTTTTCGACTTTAACCAGCCGGTCGTATACGGCGAAACTGACAGTTCCATCCGCCCATCCGTAGGGGACCCCCGTGGTCCATGGCGCGTAGTCCGAGTACTTCGCCCAGGAAGGCTCGACAATCATTTCAATATGCAGGTCGTGTTCCGGCAGGGTCAGGCACATCTTCTCCTGATCCATCACGTGGTATTCCTGCTGGGTCGAAGGTATTATCAGCTTTGATCCGAGCACCTTGTCGCCGGTCCAGTCCCGAACCTCAACCAGGACACCATCGGGCTTCCTGAATGCATATATCCGCTTATTGAAGTACCATCGGTAGCTGTCCTGGCGTATTTTCATGGTATACGGCCGATTCAGGGAAAAGATCGCTTCCGTTACCTGCGGGTACTCGACCTTGGCGAATACGCTCTCGCCGAAATCCACTCGATCGGCTGTCAGCTTGCTCGCTCCGAAGATGTAGGTGTTGCCCATGACGAAATCCCTGTCCTGGGGCAGAATTCCCTCTTCGAACTTATGATTTTTGACTGATTCCGGTTGCGGGAAAGCAGTCGAAACGGGCCACTCATTCTGCCAGCCGCCGGACGGCGATATGAGTGCGAATTCTCCATAGGGTTTGCGGTAATGATCGGTCGAGTAGTCGAACCAGATTCGGTAGCCGGCGGGATCGATCAGGGCCTTGCCGCCCTTTTTAACGGTTACGTTTTCTTTTACGACCTTGGTACTCGTGCTCCGCACGAGGTAGCTGTTCTCGCCGAGAACCAGGAAGGGATCGCGCATAAGCGGCCTGGCATACGTCGATGTTTCCGAAGCATAATAAAGGCCGCCCGCCGGGACCGTCACAGTGGAGTTCTTTACGCTGCTTCCGCGCAGAACTATGCACTCCGAAAGAGAACGTGTCTGGCCGTATTGATTGTGGGAATCTACATTCTGCAATCCCCCCAACTCGGGCATATACGTCGCGTCTGTAGCAGGCTGAAGGCCTCGGGGGTTCGTATCCGCCGCCGCCGTACCGGGTAGAGGCATTAGTAAGCAGAGCGATACAGCGCAAGCTGATATCCATTTGGGTAAACTGCGAGGCCTTGCTTCCTTAATCACCATGTATACAGCTCCTGATATACGCATCCCTGAAAAATTCGTCCTGTTGCCGGGGGAGGGTTATGCGGTCCGACCGCCTCTCCTCAGCGCCAGGCGGCAAAGTCGGCCGGATTGATTTAACGAAGCGGAATAGAACAAACTTCGATGAGTAGTGGTGCCCCGTACCCCCCGTGCTGCTCGATAAAGCAAGTAGCATACCAAGGTTACGCCCCCGTCAGGAGCGACCGGAGGCGGTCCGCATATCCTCAATAAACCCCGCAACATATAAACGCGAGTGCGTTGCACCACTTAGAATGGAAAGATCGGTATCGCTCAGCGAAATGCTTTCTGCAAAAGCTTCCAGGACGATAGCCGGTCCGATTGGAAGGCGCCAAAGGCAACAGTGTACTTAGCCCGAAAAAGACCCGTAAAGTACCGAATCGATGTGCAGAAAACTTTACATCTGTGAAGAATATGCACGTTCTTCAAGCCGCCCGGGGGGAGGAATTACAGCAGCGGCAAGGGTGCCTGCTCCGCCGCCGGAACATGTGCCGCCGCATGCTCCCGGACGGACTTGCCGGGAGCGTCTTCAGCAACTCTACCGGAATGATGATGGGAAGGAATGCTAACCTGTATCGCTCGGGAACCCCGCGCGACGTTTCCCTCCAGACTTTACCTCAACTCCAGACCGTTGTGCCGAGCCCGGGCCTGCAACGCTCACGTCTTTTCAATGGCATGCCAATGTGCCCCGCCTTACCTATAGTTTTCCTTTGATGGAGACCAGGCGATCAGGAATCCCGCAGGAAATCCTGGCACCGATATCGTCGCCAGGATCGAAGCATATCGGACGATGAAGTTTTTGCTCGCCGGCAAGCCGGCCTGTTACTGCGGGTCCAAAGAAGAAAATCTCTGTGTGCCAAAAGGCCTGAATTTAGTATAGTTCTTGCTTGTCTGATGGAAAAGTGTTCCAGAGCCTGTTTCCGGAGCGGGAACGCTTTCCCCCTGACGTTAAATGCTAAAAGTCGACCAGGGTTCAGCTGCCTGAAATTATCTTTGGCCCGAGGAAAAAAGATGTCTAAACGGCGCGCTTTTCTCAAAATCAAGACGCCCCTGCTTCTCCTTCTGATTTTGGCAATCCCGTGTGTGTGTTATTCCTCCAAAGGCACCCTCACCCTTGGAGTTCAGAAGAACTTTCCCCCTTTTGCTTTTATAGATGAAAGCATGAGGACGCGGGGTTTTGCCCTTGACCTGGCCAGGATGCTCTCCGCAATGATGGGCATGTCCCTGAAGCTGCACGCGATGAATAACGAGAATTCCGGGAATGCCCTGCGAAATGGGGACGTGGACCTGATCGCCCTTGTAGCGCCCCCTGCCGACATGAAGGATATTCAGCTTATCGACACGGGAATCGCTATCGAAAAAAGGTTCTTCGTGAACAATTCCTGTGTGACCGTAACCTGTGCGAACGACCTGCCCGGCCACAGGCTCGTTGTGGACAATGACACCCCTATCGCAGAGCTGGTCCAGGACCCCAGTGCGATTGAAGTCATCAGGGCAGGTTCCCACTCCGAAGCCTTGCAACTGCTGCACGAAGGCAAAGCGGACGTGTATTATTCCCCATGCAGTCGCACGAGCATTTATCTGATTCAGAAGATGGGGTTAAACAACATCAGGGAAGTGGGACTTCCCGTCCGCAGCAGCAACCTCATGCTGGCGGTGAGAAAAGGCAATTCCGAGATACTCTCCAGCGTCAGCATGAATTTCGGCAAAATGATCGAAAACGGCCATCTTGAACTTCTGCGCAGCAAATGGCTGGGAAAAGACCCCATAATTTCCGCATGGCACGCGTACCTCAGATACATCGTATGGGCGCTGGGCATCTGCCTGACCGCCCTGATGGCATTTGGCGTCTGGAACCGGATGCTGCACAATCGGGTTCAGCGGGTTACAGACGACCTGCACCAGTCGGAGAAAAAATACCGGGACCTCATCGAATCCTCACCGGAGATGATTCATCTCATCACGCCCGACGGTTCGGTTCGCCTCACCAACCGCATAGCCCATCAGAGGCTCAATTCGAATCCCGAGTTCACCGAAGCCAAAATCTATGACTATATCGCCCAGGAATACCGCGAAGGCGCTCGTGTTTTCCTGTTTACCGTCTTCAAGGCGGGATTCGGAAAAATGGAGATGATATTTGAAGGAAAGGGCGAAACTCCAATTCATGTGGAAATGATCGCCACAACAGTGCACGGGGTCGGGGGAACTCCGATGGCCTGCTGCTTTTCGCGAGACATCACGGAACGAAAACACCTGGAAGACGAACTGATTAAGGCCGAGCGTCTGGCAATCATGGGAAGGATGGCTGCCGGGATCGCGCATGAAATCAACAATCCGCTCGGAATTATCATGGCAAACTCGGAAGAACTCCTGAACGATGCTTCCGGCCTTCAGTTAAACGAACGCCAATCCCTCGAAACCATCGCCCGAAACGCGGAGCGTGCAGGAGATATCCTCCATAACCTGCTCTCGTTCACCAAACCCGGCCCACTGGAAAGCGCCGTCATATACATAGAGGACGTAATCGACGAAAGCCTTCTCTTCCTGCAGCAAAAAATGAAAGAGAAAAAGATTGCCGTAAAGAAAGAACTCGTGGGGGAGGACCTCTCTATTTTCGGAAATTACAGTCAGATTCAGCAGGTTGTGATCAATCTCATCCTCAATGCGATCCAGGCGGTCGCAGCCGGAGGAGGCGTGACGGTGCGCCTGATCGGCAACTCTGAAGAAGGCGCCGTCAGGCTGGAAGTCGAAGACAACGGAGTCGGCATACCTGATGGGGACATACCGAGAATATTCGACCCTTTCTTTACTTCTCACAAGCAAGGATTTGGTCTGGGGCTGTTCATTTCGAAGACGATTGTGGAACGCCACAACGGAGTGTTCGAAGTTAAATCCCGCTCCGGCCTGGGTACTACAATGTCGGTGCTTCTGCCGACCCGGGCCGAAATGTTTCCCTCTCAAGACGACCTGCGGAGTTTGAATTCATAACATGAGCGAAAGAATACTCATCGTAGATGATGAACCGGAAATGTTGCAGATCCTCAGCCGGATGCTGACTGCCAAAGGCTTCAAAGTCCATTCGGCTTCAACCGGAGAAACGGCGATCGCCGCCCTGGAAGAGACGATGTTCGACCTCGTCATCTCGGATCTTGCAATGCCCGGAATGAGCGGCCTCGAACTCCTCGAGCGGATTCGGATGACCGACGCGGCAATGCCTTTCATCATCATCACCGGAGTGGGGACCATCGAGACCGCCGTCCAGGCAATTCAACTGGGGGCCTTCCACTACATCACCAAGCCCTTCAAAAGAAGAGAGATCGAGATACTCATACAAAGGGCGCTCGAATTCGGAAAGCTGCACCGCAAGCTCGACAATATACGGTTCCAGTCCGAGGACACGGAAGACCCCAAGCTGGTCATCGGTCGAAGCCGGTGCATCGTGGACCTTCTCCGGCGGGTGGAAAAAGTCTCCGATTCGCAGGCAACCGTCCTGATCCAGGGAGAAACCGGAACGGGAAAGTCTCTGCTGGCCAAGATCATTCATGAAAAAAGCTCCAGAAGGGATAAGGCCTTCGTCACTATCGACTGCGGCGCCCTTACCGAAACCCTGCTCGAAAGCGAACTCTTCGGCCATGTCAAAGGCGCTTTCACGGGGGCGGTTACCGCAAAGAGAGGACTTCTCGAAGAGGCCCAGGGAGGGACGATTTTCCTCGACGAGATCGGAGAGATAAGCCTGCAGACGCAGGTAAAGCTCCTGAGGGCTCTGCAGGAAAAGGAGATCAAAGCCGTCGGCGGCAACAGGAGCGTCCAGATAGACGTGCGCTTTATCTCCGCAACCAGTAAGAACCTCGCTTCGGAAATTGCGGGTAACCGCTTCAGAGAAGAACTTTATTACCGGCTTGCCGTCGTTCCCCTTTATTTGCCGCCTCTGCGCGAACGGCTGGACGATCTTCCGAATCTCATCGACTTCTTTCTCAGGAAGTTCTGCAAGATGTACAGGAAGAAGGTCGCTCACGTAAAACCGGAGATACTCCAGAAATTCTACTCGATGCCCTGGAAAGGCAACATACGGGAACTGGCCAATATTCTCGAACGGGGGGTAATCCTTGCGGAAAGCGACTGCCTCACTCCCGACTGCATCTCCTCGGATTTCTATCCCCGTACCGATCCGGCGGAAAATGCCGCCGGGCGAAGCACCGCCTTGAAGGGCATCGTTGAAGAGGCCGAAAAGAAAGCCATCCTGCTCGCGCTGAAAAACACGAAGAACAACAGAAGCGAGGCCGCACGGCTGCTCGACATCAGCCGTCGTGCCCTCTACGACAAAATTGAAGCATACGGGATAAAGATCGATTGAGGGTTTCGGCATCCGCCTCGGATCGTAGCGCAATTCTGTCCGAGGAATTCCGGGGATCGTCGGATTCGCCTTTTCCAACGGCATTCATCTCGCCCCAAAACGACCGGTATTCCGATTATAATTCACCACTTACCCGGCCTGTCGAATGGTACCACCTCGATCGGTTGTACCTGAAATACCACAGGTGTAAAGAAATCTGCACAGCAGGAGGAAGACTTTTAAATCCTGCAAATTAGGGCTTGTGAGTTGCCTTTCCCCAGGGGCTTGGGTGTAAAGTTTTCTATACAATTTTCGGGGTTTCCCGCGGGAAGGATCCGTCAGTTCCGGCTCCGCAGGTTCCGAATAGCGTTAAAAAACATACCGACCCGGAAATAATCGGCAGGGAGGGACCGAGTCCGTTTTCTGGTCGGGTTGTTGCATTGCGTTACCGCGCGGGGAACATTCGTCCGTGTGCCCTTCCGTCAAAACAGCCGTCGAGGATTGAAGCTAAGAAGCTCTGACCCGGGAGCCGATGCCGGGCTTCGTGCAAGTTGGTCTTTTGACCTCGTTCAAATGAGGCCGGTGACCTTGTACGAAAGGGATGGGGTGCGGTGTTGATACGTGGAACGGTCTTCAAGGTCAGGATGGGAATCGAGGATGATTGAAGTTACGGATCTTACAAAATGTTTCGGACAAAAAACCGCCGTGGACAAGGTCTCCTTCAAAGTGGGGCGCGGTGAGGTACTCGGGTTCCTTGGCCCCAACGGCGCCGGGAAATCCACCACGATGCGGATGATCACGGGATTTTTGTCCCCGACCTCGGGAAAGGTTTCAATTGGCGGAATCGACGTCCTCCAATCTCAGGTGGCTGCGCGCAGATTGCTGGGCTACCTTCCGGAGAACGCGCCGGTCTACCCCGAAATGACAGTGAGCGGATTCCTGGGATTTATTGCAGAGGTGCGCGGTTTTACGGGCGCTTCGAAACGGGAGCGAATAGACCGCACAGTCGAATCCTGTTTCCTGGTGGAAGTCCGCCATCAAACGATCGGCCGGCTTTCGAAGGGCTACAGGCAGCGGGTTTGTTTTGCGCAGAGCATATTGCACAATCCGGATTACCTGGTCATGGACGAGCCCACAGATGGACTCGATCCCAATCAGAAGCACGAGGTGCGTGGGATGATCAGGGAGATGGCAAAAAACAAGACCATCATCCTTTCCACCCACATCCTCGAAGAAGTGGATGCGGTATGCGATCGTGCGCTGGTGATAGACAGCGGCAAAATAGTTGCCGACGACACGCCCGAAGGGCTGAAGGCCAGGTCTCCCGAACATGGCGTGGTGAAGCTCGTTTTCAACAGCCTGCCCGGGTCGGACGTTCTTCAGTCCCTGGAGCGGTTGCAGGGGGTTCGCACGCTCCAGGTGCGCCGAGGCAGGGAACCGGTGGTAACCCTGTTCCCGACCGATCCCGTGGCGCCGCCGATGGGGACTGTCACCCGGTTCCTGTGTGAGCAGAACATACCCGTCAAATCCCTGCGCATTCAGGAAGGGCGCATCGAGGATGTCTTTCGGACAATAACAACACAGAAGGCGTAAACTGCATGATGAATTCCGTCAGAAGCACCGGGGCAATCATAAAACGGGAGCTTGCAGGTTATCTCGGCTCGCCGATAGCTTATGTTTTCATCGTCATATTTCTCGTGATGTCCGGATTTCTCACCTTCTCGGTGAGCGGATTTTATGAAACGGGCCAGGCGGACCTCAAAGCCTTCTTTTCCTGGCATCCCTGGATTTACATCTTCCTGGTGCCCGCCGTCGCTATGAGGCTCTGGGCCGAGGAGCGGCGAAACGGCACAATCGAGATTCTTCTCACCCTTCCCGTCACCCTCCCCCAGCTCGTGCTGGGGAAATTCCTGGCAGCATGGTTTTTTATCCTGCTCGCACTGGTTTTGACTTTCCCCATCGTGATCACGGTTGCCTACCTCGGCGAGCCTGACCTGGGGGCCGCCCTGTGCGGCTACATCGGAAGTTTTCTGCTCTCGGGCGCTTACCTCAGCGTCGGCAGCATGACCTCGTCGCTCACCCGCAACCAGGTGATAAGCTTCATCGTTTCAGTGGTGATCTGCCTTTTCCTCGTACTGGCGGGTTGGCCGGCCGTTACCGGCGCACTGTCCGGGTGGGCGCCCCTGTGGCTGGTCGAAACCGTGGCGGGTTTCAGCTTCGTACCCCACTTCGAAACAATGGGACGCGGCGTACTCGATCTTCGGGACCTGCTCTACTTCTGCTCCCTTATCTTTTTCATGCTCTTTGCCAACAACGTAATACTGGAAAACCGCCGCACCCCCTAAAGGAGAAAGAAAAAATGCGGAGCTGGAAAACATACGAGATCAAACGGGCCCTGTTGTCCTCCACCGGACTGATGATAGTCCTGCCCGTGGTGATCCTTGCGAACGTGATATTCTCGTTTGTGAATATGCGATGGGATGCAACAGACAATAAAGTCTACTCCCTGTCGGAAGGGTCCAGGCATATTGTCTCCCGCATCTCGGAACCGGTCGTCATCAAGTTTTTCTGGAGCCGGAGCGATACCGAACTCCCACGGGCTCTCAGGCTATACGCGGGCAACGTCAAAGATTTTCTTGCCGAAGTCGAACGCTCCGGGAACGGCAAGGTCTCGATCGAGGAATACGATACGCGCCTGGACTCCGATGAAGAGGACATGGCGAGAAAATATGCGTTGCGCCCCTTCGCTTCCCAGCAGGGATACCCCCTTTATTGCGGGCTCGTTTTCCTCTCGGGTGAGCGCGAAGAGAGAATTGCGATGCTCGATCCCAGCCGGGAGGAACTTCTCGAGTACGACGTCATGCGCAGCATCTACCAGTCCCAACTCCCCGGGAAGAAAACGATCGGCATAATCAGCGACCTGCCCGTTTTCGGAATCGCTCGGCCCGGTGAACCCGCCGTCCCGTGGATTTTTGTCCAGGAATTGAAGAAGATCTACGAAGTCAAAGATCTTCCACCCAATACCGAAAAGATAGACCCTGAAATAAGCATCCTGATGCTGATTCATCCCAAGAACCTGAGCCCCCAACTCCAGTTCGCAGTCGATCAGTACGTTCTGGGAGGGGGAAATGCCCTCGTTTTCGTAGACCCGTACGCGATGTCCGAAGTCGGGCCGATGGCCTCCCGGTTCGGCATGTTCAGCGCTCCGGCTTCCTCCGCCCAGACCCTTTTCAAGGCCTGGGGAATCACCACGGATCCTTTGAGCATCACGGTGGATTACGGCCAAAGCACCCGCATGGGATCTCCCAGCGGGAAGACCGACGATAATCCCCTGGTCCTCTCCCTGCGCCCGGACACCATGAACCACAAGAACCAGATAACCTCGAGACTGGATTCCATGCTCCTGGGTCTTTCAGGCGCTCTTCGGAAAGCGCCCGACAGTGCGTACGATTTCGAGCCCCTTCTTTTTTCCACTCATGATGCCGCCCTTGCAACGGTCATGCAGATCAGCAAGCCGGTGGAAGACATCCGGAGGGAGGTAACCCCCGCGGGCGAACAACTTGTGCTGGCTGCGCAGGTGAGGGGTAAATTCAAAACGGCTTTCCCCGACGGTCCGCCCAAGATTCCCGATCCTCCCGGCAGCCCGGCCGGCGAGCCGGGAGACATGCAGCAGCAACAGACCGCGCAGCCGGCTGCGGACTACCTGCGCGAAGGGAAGGCCGTTTCCACCGTTGTCGTCGTAGCGGATTCGGATTTGCTCGCAGACCCCTTCTACGTCAATTCGAACCCTGCCCAGGGCATGGGGGGCGCGCGGATCTTCAACGACAATTTCAACTTTGTGGCAAATTCCTGCGAACTGCTTACAGGGAACGACGACCTGATCGGCCTGCGCTCCAGGGGCAAGTTCCAGCGTCCGTTCACGCGAGTGCTCGCACTTCAGCGCTCGGCCCAGGAAAAATGGCTTTCCAAAGAACAGGAACTGGCGCGGCAGGGCGAAGAGACCAACCGCAAACTGCAGATCCTGCAGCACAAGAAGGATGAGTCTCAGCGCCAGATAGTAAGTGCCGAGCAGGAAGCCGAGATCCTCAAGTTCCAGGAGGAAAAGCGCAAAATCGATCTGGAACTCAAGGAAGTCCGCAAGCAGTTGAATGCCGAAATAGATGACCTCGGACGAAAATTGAGGATCGTAAACATTTTCCTTGTCCCTGCCTGGGTAATCCTGGCGGGACTCGGGTTCGCCATGTTCCGGCAGTGGAGGATGAATAAACGATGAGGACCAGGGGTCTCCTTTTCATAGTTCTGCTACTCATATTGGCGTCGGGAACGGTGTATCTGCTGAAGGGAGGGAACTCCACCCCTCCTCAGAGCAAGCAGGAAAGCAAGCAACTGTTTGCAGAATTGCCCGTAAACGATGTCGCCGCAGTCGAGATAAAATCTGCGGACCGCTCCGTGCTGATTCACAGGGTGGACGAACACTGGACCGTGGCGGATCGCTTCGACTATCCCGCGGATTACGACCGGGTTGCCAACCTGCTGCGGGGCCTGCACAACGCGAAATCCATCCGGACATTCGACGGAACCGACGATACTCTTTCGCGTCTCGCCCTGAAAGACCTCGATGCCAATGCACAGGCTGCGGAAAAGGGTACTTCCGTGGTCCTGAAAGACCGGACGGGGAAGGCAATCGCCGGCGTGCTGGTGGGGTCCGAGCGCAAGTCCGACCAGTCCCCCGCAACGGGCCGCTACATGCGGCTGGGGAAAGAACGGAAAGTCTACCTTGCCGAGGGACGGTACGATCTCTACGGAGCAAATCCCCTCGAATGGATGGATCGCCGACTCCTCAACATCGCCCCGGAAAACATCAGGCAGGTCCTCTGCTACTCCGCCGACACAAACGAGTTGATCTTCTCGCTGGTGAGCGACGCAAAAGGAGAGAGCCTCAAGCCGAAAGACGCCCAATTCAATTTCGGCCCCGAAGACATCAGCCTGCTTTCATCTTCTCTCACGCACCTCGGGGCGCTCGACGTCTTTCCCGCCGATCCCGAAGGCAAGAGCAACCCGGACTGCGCTTACAGTCTTGAATTCGTCACTTTCGACGATATGGTCTACCGGATCTACCCGTCCAAAACAATCGGAGCGAATTCGCAGGAAGAGCACCAAATTCGTATCGACGTTGCCTGCATCACATCCTCGGGAAACGAAGATTGCCTCAGGAAGGCAAACGACATGCACGTGCGCTTCACCCCCTGGATATTCAAGATCGACCCTTACAGCTACCTGAGATTTGTAACGTCAAAATAGAGGCAACAGCATTGCCCCGGCGGTAAAGGAAACCAACCAACAGAATCGCCGGGGCAAAAATAGCTGTGAAAAAGCGGGAACATGACAAAAGGTCCCCGAAAACGACAAAATACCCTGCCGACATAATTGTCCGTCATTTATCGCAATCCCCGCGGGTTCTCGAGTGCCGGCCCGGGCCCCCACAGGCTGGACGGTTTCGATTCCTATGCCAGTTGGGCCTAATCTTTATTCTTTGTTTGATAATACTTGGGGCGCCCATCCTGTGTCAGGCTCAGAACCTAACTGTAGACAATGGGGAAACTTATAATCTGAACGAGCCTGCAGACATCCAATACAGCAGCGAAACTATTGGATCACTGAGTAACGGTACCTTTTCGCACAGCGGAGGGATAAACACTGTCGCGGGATTCTTAACCCTTGGCGATCAGCCGAGAAGCAACGGCACCTATACTCTTTCCGGCGGTAATCTGTCTTGTGGCGTATACGAGCAGATTGGAAACAACGGGATAGGTACATTCATTCAGAGCGGCGGGACTAATGAAACCGGCAGCCTGGAGATTGGCAACAATCAACAAGGGTTTTACGTTCTTAATGGCGGTTCGATCAGTGCCCATTATGTGGATGTCAACAAAGGCAGCTTTACCCAGAACGGCGGGACAAATACATTAGCCTACGAACTCATGGTTGGAGTTGGATTCGGAGTAAGCGGCAACAGCGGTATCTATACTCTGAATGGCGGTAACCTCTCAGCCAGTGCTGAGACCATCGGATATGGCGGAACGGGCACATTCACCCAGAACGGCGGCAACAACACTACCGGAGATTTGCTCATTGCACATACGAACACTATGCCGACTAATCCTGATACATCTGGACGGGGTACATACATACTTAACGGTGGCAGCCTTTCGGCCAAGAATGAAGTGATCGGCGGCATGGGAGTCGGAACTTTTATGCAAACGGGTGGTACCAATACGGTCTCCGAAATGCTCTACTTATTGGGAGACTACAATCAGAGCGGCGGCATTACCTTTGCCAAAAACCTTTATTCGTCTTACTCCGCTTACAACCTTTCCGGCGGCGCACTTTCTGTTGGCTCCATCAACTTGAGCTTCCGCGGGAGATTCAACCAAACCGGGGGCAGCCTCTACGCGGATTCCATATATCTCAAGAATACAGGAGTATTCACCCAAACCGGCGGCACGCTAAACGCCGTAAATTTCTACCAGCAGGGCGGCGAGGTTCGGGGCGGCCTGGAAAACCGGGGAACGTTCAATTATGAAAGCGGCGCCTTCAGCGGACGGCTGCTGAATTACGGCGCAGTCAAGCTGGATGCCGACTTTACCGCTGCAAACGGCCTTGCAAATTACTCTTCCACTCCCTTTACGATCGATGCCGGGCGCACGGTCACGCTAAACGGACAGGGACTCGACAATCAGGGCATAATCTTCGTTAATGGGACCCTTACCGGAAACGGCACTCTGCTGAATAACATATCGGGTTTTCTAGGCGGAAGCGGAACTATATCGGGGAACTTTGTCAACAGCGGCATGGCGAGCGCAGGCGACGGAGTGGGAACTCTCAATATAACCGGCAGCTTCACGCAAACCGCAACCGGCACT